>DYKQ01000031.1 GCA_020722545.1 Thiomonas intermedia
GGCCCCCCGAGGGGGATGAGAAAACTTGGGGCGGCCCGGCGTTTTCTCATGAGAGGGTGTGAACAAATCCGCCATGCCCGCTCACCGCACCCAAATCGTCCCACTCGGCGTTGCAAATGCGCGCCGTGCCGACGGGCACGGCTGTGCTTTGCGCCTTGATTGGAACCCTTTGGGCGCGCTGCTCGGTCACGCCGGATTCATTCACACCCTCTTGGCAAACCGCGCCTGCACCTTTGGCGTTCAAAGTGCAGGCGATGGATGGAACCATCCTTGAAACGCAAACTGGAATCACATCATGAGTAGCGACAACCGCAAGCAGTGGACCTTCAACGATCTTGAAGGCTGGCTCAACGCCCAACGCATTACCGAAATCGAATGCCTCGTGCCCGACCTGACCGGGGTGGCGCGCGGCAAGATCCTGCCGCGCAGCAAGTTCACCGAAGACCGCGGCATGCGTCTGCCGGAAAGCATCATCGGCCTGACCGTCACCGGCAACTGGCCCGAAAATGAACGCCTCGAAACCCTGATTGCCGATACCGACCGCGACATGAATCTGGTGCCCGATCCCAGCACCGCGCGTGTCGTGCCCTGGGCCGCCGATCCCACCGCGCAGGTCATCCACGACTGCTATTTCAAGGATGGCGACCCGGTGGACTACGCCCCGCGCACCGTGTTGAAGAACATGCTCAAGCTCTACGCCGACAAGGGCTGGGCCCCGGTGGTGGCGCCCGAGCTGGAGTTCTATCTGGTGGCCAAGAACAACGATCCCGACCAGCCGCTGCGTCCGCCCATCGGCCGCTCGGGCCGCGCCGAAACCGCGCGCCAGCACTACAGCATCGACGCGGTCAACGAGTTCGATCCGCTGTTCGAAGACATCTACGACTACTGCGAGGCGATGGACCTCGATGTCGATACCCTGATTCACGAAGTCGGCGCCGGGCAGATGGAAATCAACTTCCTGCATGGCGACCCGCTCGATCTGGCCGACAAGGTGTTCTTCTTCAAGCGCACCCTGCGCGAAGCGGCGCTGCGCCACAACATGTTCGCCACCTTCATGGCCAAGCCCATGGCGGGCGAGCCCGGCAGCGCCATGCATGTGCACCAGAGCATCGTCGACCGCAAGACCGGGCAGAACATTTTCAGCAACGCCGACGGCAGCGCGTCCGAGCTGTTCCTGCACTACATCGGCGGCCTGCAGAAATACATTCCGCACGTCATGGCGCTGTTCGCCCCGTATGTGAACTCGTATCGCCGCCTGGTGGCCAATACCGCGGCGCCGACCAATGTCGAGTGGGGGGCGGACAACCGCACCGTGGGCATCCGCGTGCCGTTCTCCAATGCCGAAAACCGGCGCCTGGAAAACCGCGTCATCGGCGCCGACGCCAATCCCTACGTCGCGCTGGCCGCCAGCCTGGCCTGCGGCTATCTGGGCATGGTCAACAAAATCAGCCCGCTGCCCGAGATGAAGACCAACGCCTACGTGGCGCCCAATGCCATTCCGCTGCCGCAGAGCCTGTCCGAATCGGTGCGCGCGCTCGATGATGTGCCCGAACTCGAGGCCATCATGGGCAAGCGCTTCTGCGGCATCTACAAGGCGGTGAAGATGAGCGAGTACGCCGAGTTCATGAAGGTCATCAGCCCCTGGGAGCGCGAGCATCTGCTGTTGCACGTCTGATGCGCGGCGCTCACTCACCCAACGACACGCCCACGCTACGGAGATTCGCATGAAAGCCAACGATCCGCCCCAGTTCGACACCGCCGCGCTGCGCGCCAAGGATGCCGCGCATCACCTGCATCCCTTTACCGACACCAAGAGCCTGAACGCCGCGGGCAGCCGCGTCATCGTGCGCGGAGAGGGCGTGCGCATCTGGGATTCGGAGGGCAACGAAATCATCGACGGCATGTCCGGCCTGTGGTGCGTCAACCTCGGCTACGGGCGGCAGGACCTGGTCGACGCCGCCACCCGGCAGATGCAGACCCTGCCGTTCTACAACGCCTTTTTCAAGACCACCACGGCGCCAGCCACCGAGCTTGCGGCGCTGCTGCCGCAGGTGGCGCCGCCCGGTTTCAACCATGTGTTCTTCACCAACTCGGGCTCCGAAGGCAACGACACCATCATCCGCCTCGTGCGCCGTTACTGGGATCTGATGGGCCAGCCGCAGCGCAAGACGATCATCAGCCGCCACAACGCCTATCACGGCAGCACCCTGGGCGGCGCGTCGCTGGGCGGCATGAGCGGCATGCACGAACAGGGCGACCTGCCGCTGCCGGGCATCACCCACATCGACCAGCCGTATCAGTTGCAGCACGGCAAGCCGGGCGAGAGCGCGCACGACTTCGGCCTGCGCGCCGCGGGCTGGCTGGAGACGAAGATTCTCGAACTCGGCGCGGACAAGGTGGCCGCCTTCATCGGCGAGCCGGTGCAGGGCGCGGGCGGGGTCATCATTCCCCCGGCCAGCTACTGGCCGGAAATCCAGCGGATCTGCGACAAGTACGGGGTGCTGCTGGTGTCCGACGAAGTGATCTGCGGTTTCGGTCGCCTGGGGCGCTGGTTCGGCTGCCAGCATCCGCACATCAACACCCGTCCCGACCTCATCACCTTCGCCAAGGGCGTGACTTCTGGCTACCTGCCGCTGGGCGGGGTGCTGGTGGGCGACCGGGTGGCCAAGGTGCTGATCGAGCAGGGCGGCGAGTTCAATCACGGCTTCACCTACTCCGGACACCCCACCTGCTGCGCCGTGGCCATCGCCAACGTCAACGCGCTGCGCAACGAGGGCGTGGTCGAGCGCGTGGCCACGGACACCGCGCCTTACCTGAAGGCGCAATTCGCCACCCTGGCCGATCACCCGCTGGCGGGCGATGTCGAATCTCTGGGCATGGTCGCCGGACTGGTGCTCTACAAGGACAAGGCCAGCCGCACCCTGTTCGACGCCGAACTGGGCGTGGGCTATGTCTGCCGCGACCACTGTTTCAACAACGGCGTGGTGATGCGCGCGGTGGAAGAACGCATGATCATCGCCCCGCCGCTGGTGATGACGCATGCCGAGATCGACGAAATGATCCGGCGCATCCGCCGTAGCCTGGACGACACGCTGGCTGGTCTGCGTGCGCAGGGCTTGGTATAAATCGCCATTTCCGTTTCGGTCTGTCACGGCATACTGGTACGGGAATTGCAAGGCCTCACCCCGCTGCACCTGTTGTTTTCAATTGGCTACACACACTTGAGAGGTTCTTCATGTCATACAAACTGCATATGAAGTCGGTCCGCCGCCAGCTGCTGGCGGCCTGCCTGGCGGGCGCCGCGGCGCTGACCTTGGGCGCCGCCGCCCCGGCGCAAGCCGCAGGCGTGCTCAACATCTACAACTGGTCCGACTACATCGCCCCGACCACGGTGCCGGGTTTCGAGAAGGCGACCGGCATCAAGGTGCGCTATGACACCTTCGACTCCAACGAAACCCTGTTCGCCAAGATGGTGGCGGGCGACACGGGCTACGACATCGTGGTGCCGTCGTCCAACTGGGCGGCCATCGACATCAAGGGCGGCCTGCTGCACCCGCTCGACAAAGCCAAGATTCCCAACTACAAAAACCTCGATCCGGGCCTGATGAAGCAGCTCGCCGCGGTTGATCCAGGCAACAAATACCTCATTCCCTGGATGTGGGGCTACACCACCGTGGGCATCAACGTCGACAAGGTGAAAAAGGCCCTGGGCGACACGCCCATGCCGGCGAATCCCTGGCAACTGGTGTTCGATCCCAAGTATGCCGACAAGATCAAGTCCTGCGGCATCTCCATGCTTGACTCCGGGCTCGACCTGATGGAAGCCGGGTTCAACTACCTCGGCATTCCGCAAGACACGCAGAACCCCGAGGACTTCAAGAAGGCCTATGCGATGCTGACCAAGGTGCGCAAGGACGTGAAGGTGTTCTCGTCCTCGGGTTACATCAACGATCTGGCCGGCGGCAATATCTGCATGTCGGTGGGCTGGTCGGGTGACATGGGCATCGCCGCCGCGCGCGCCAAGGCCGCCAAGAACAAGCAGGACATCAAGGTGTTCCCGCCCACGCACGGCGCCGTGATCTTCATCGACACCATGGCCATCCCCAAGGACGCGAAGAACATCGACAACGCCTACAAGTGGATGAACTACGTGCTCGAGCCCAAGGTGGCCGCGGCCGACACCAACGCGGTGACCTACGCCAACCCGGTGCCGTCTTCTCTGCCCTATGTGGATGCCAGCATCAAGGACAACGACTTCGTGTTCCTGTCGCCCGCCATGATGAACAAGCTGATTCCGCCCAAGGTCTATACCAAGGAGCAACGTCGTCTGGCCACCAGTCTGTACACCAAGTTCAAGACGGGTCTGTGATCTGAACCCGGTCTGAGTCGATCCGGCCGCCGTGCATCTGCGTGGGCGGCCGGATTCGTCAACCAATATTCGCACAGCCCACTTCGGGACGCACCAACGCCATGAGCGATACGCCCTTCCTCAAGATCGATCGTGTGACTCGCCGTTTCGACGAAGTGGTTGCGGTCAACGACATCAATCTCGACATTCGCAAGGGTGAGATCTTCGCCCTGCTGGGTTCATCAGGCTGCGGCAAATCCACACTGCTGCGCATGCTCGCCGGTTTCGAGACGCCCACATCGGGCCAGATTTTTCTGGAGGGCGAGGACATCACCGCGATGCCGCCTTATGAACGGCCGATCAACATGATGTTCCAGTCGTACGCGCTGTTTCCGCACCTCACGGTGTTCGACAACATCGCCTTCGGCCTGCGTCGTGACGGCATGCAGAAGAGCGACGTGACCGCGCGCGTCGAGCAGATGCTCGAACTCGTGCAACTCAAGGCTTACGGCAAGCGCAAACCGCACCAGCTCTCCGGCGGCCAGCAGCAGCGCGTGGCTCTGGCCCGCAGCCTGGCCAAGCGGCCCAAGCTGCTGCTGCTCGACGAACCGCTGGCCGCGCTCGACAAGAAGCTGCGCGAGCGCACCCAGCTCGAACTGGTCAACATTCTGCGCAAGGTCGGCGTGACCTGCGTGATGGTGACCCACGATCAGGAAGAGGCCATGACCATGGCCGACCGCATCGCGGTGATGAAGGACGGCGAGTTCCTGCAACTGGGCACGCCCATGGAGATCTACGAGACGCCCAATTGCATGTTCGTGGCGGATTTCATCGGCGACGTGAACCTGTTCAAGGGGCGGGTCGAGGTGGACGAGCCCGACCATGTGGTGATCGGGTCGCCGCAGGGCAAGCATTACGTCAGCCATGGCATCACCGGCACGCTGGGCATGTCGGTGCATGTCGCCGTCCGGCCGGAAAAGATCTGTCTGCAGGAGCATCAACCGACCATCGAGCAGCGGGAGTCGGCGGCCGAATACGACTTCAACTGCGCGCACGGCACGATTGACGGGGTCTCGTACTACGGCAAGTTCACGTTGTTCCACGTGCGGCTGGACGACGGCATGGTGATCAAGGTGACGCGCGAGAACGCCGCGCGGCACGAGGAATCCCAACTGCTGCGCGGCCAAAAGGTCTATGCGTGGTGGGACGGCAGTGATGTCGTCGTCTTGAATCACTAGGAGCGCGCCATGCCGACACGCAACGACACGTCAGAGGCTCCTGAGAAACTCGCCGGGCCGCCCCAAGAGTTTCTCACCCCCTCGGGGGGCCTGGCGCGCAGCGACAGGTCTGGGGGCTCTTCCGAGAAACTCGCCGGGCCGCCCCAAGAGTTTCTCACCCCCTCGGGGGGCCTGGCGCGCAGCGACAGGTCTGGGGGCGCTCGCAAAACCCGCCAGCCGATCAATTGGGGCCGCAAGGTCGTCATCGGCATTCCGCAGATCTGGCTGCTGGCCTTCCTGCTGCTGCCCTTTTTCATTCTGCTCAAGATCAGCGTCTCCGAGACGAATGAGCTGGGAGTGGGTTTCGATCCGCTGGTGTCGTATGTCAACGAGTCGCTGCAGATCCACATGCGCTTCACGCCTTATCTGGCGCTGGTGCGAGACAGCCTCTACATCATCACCTATCTGTATTCGCTGTGGTGGGCGTTTCTCACCACGGTGCTTTGCCTGATCATCGGCTACCCGTTTGCCTATTTCATCGCACGGTCCAGGCCGACCATCCGCTCCGGCCTGTTGATGATGGTCATGCTGCCGTTCTGGACGTCCTTTCTCATCCGCATCTATGCCTGGAAGAACCTGCTCGACATCAACGGGCTGATCAACCAGTTCCTGCTGTGGACCGGCATCATTCACCAGCCGTTGCAGATGCTGTTCACCAATTTCTCCTTCATGATCGGCATGGTGTACGGCTACATCCCCTTCATGATTCTGCCGCTCTACGCCACGCTGGTGAAGATGGATCACCGCCTCGTCGAAGCCGCGATGGATCTGGGTTCCACGCCGCTCAAGACCTTCTGGCTGGTCACCGTGCCGCTGTCCAGGTCGGGCATCATCGCCGGCAGCCTGCTGGTGTTCATTCCGGCGGTGGGCGAGTATGTGATTCCCGAGCTGCTGGCCGGCCCGTCCACGCTCAACATCGGCCGGGTGATGTGGAACGAGTTCTTCCTCAACCTCGACTGGCAGCGCGCCTCGGCGGTGGCCATCGTGATGATCGTGCTCATCCTGGTGCCGATCGCGGTGTTCAACAAGTATCAGACCAAGAGCCTGGAGGGCGCGCGATGAAAAAGACCGCAGTGTTGCCCCTGACCTGGATGATCGTGGTCTACCTGTTTCTCTACCTGCCCATCGTGGTGCTGGTGGTCTATTCGTTCAACGACTCGCGCATGGTTACGTTGTGGGGCGGATGGACGCTGAAGTGGTATGGGGCCGTGTTCCACGACCAGGAACTCATCCGCGCCTTGCTGCTGTCGCTCAAGGTGGCCCTGGCCACGGCGACCACCTCGGTGCTGCTCGGCACGCTGGCCGCATTCGCGCTGGTGCGCTATCGCCGCTTTGTCGGCAAGAGTCTGCTGAACTTCATGATCAACATTCCCCTGGTCATGCCCACGGTGGTCATCGCGCTGGCGCTGCTGCTGTTTTTCGTAACGGTGCAGAAGGCCATGGGGTTTCCGCAGAAGGGGTTTTTCACCATCTACATCGGCCACACCGTCATGGCGATTTCCTATGCTGCGGTGGTCATCCAGTCGCGCCTCAAGGAGATGGACCGATCGATCGAAGAAGCGGCGATGGATCTGGGCGCCAGGCCTTTCCAGGTCTTCGCCCTTGTCACCCTGCCCTCCATCTCGCAGTCGCTGGTTTCGGCCTGGCTGCTGGCGTTTTCGCTTTCGCTCGACGAAGTGGTGATTTCCGCCTTCCTGTCCGGGCCGGGCGCCACGACCCTGCCGGTGGTGATCTTTTCGCGCGCTCGTCTGGGGCTGAGCCCGACCATCAATGTGGTCGGGGCCATCACCGTCTATCTGGTCATCGTCGCGGTGGCGGTCAGCAGCCTGTTGATGGCGCGTCGCGAGCGGCAGCGGGCTCGCCAGGCGGCAGCCGCCCTGCGGCAGGACGCCGACGAGATCAGACAGCCCTTTGGCGCCCGCCTGATGACCGCGGAAGGACGCTGATCGCCCACGCTGCGCGCCTCCCATTTGTCCTGATCGGGGAGGCCCCGTCCTCCTCCCCCCTGAATGCCGGCATCTGGGAAAACCATACCCGCGTGCGCAAACACGACGCCATCATGGCGCTCAAAAAGAACTAAAACTTACCCCAGGAGATTCGCATGACCGAGAACTTCAATCGCATCTGGCATCAGCGCGCCGACGATCTGCTCAAGCGCGGCATCGACGGCCGCATGGTGATCGACGGCCGTCGCTGGAACGCTGCAGACGGCAGCCTGTTCGACTGCATCTCGCCCGTTGACGGCAAGGTGATCGCCCGCGTCGCCCGCGGCAAGGCGGCGGACGTTGACCGCGCCGTAGCCAGCGCCCGCGCGGCATTCAATGACCGCCGCTGGGCTGGCCAGCCGCCCGCTGCGCGCAAGAAGGTGATGGTGGCGTTTGCCGAGCAACTGCGCGCCGCGCGCGACGAACTCGCGCTGCTCGAAACCCTCGACATGGGCAAGCCGATCAAGAACAGCCTGTCCACCGACGTGCCGTCCGCCGCGCGCTGCCTGCAGTGGTTCGGCGAAGCGGTGGACAAGATCTACGACGAAATCGCGCCCACCGGCGACAACGCGTTGGCGCTCATCACGCGCCAGGCCATCGGCGTGGTCGGCGCCATCGTCCCCTGGAACTACCCCATGCTCATGGCCGCGTGGAAGTTAGGCCCAGCGCTGGCCGCGGGCAATAGCGTGGTGCTCAAGCCCAGTGAAAAATCGCCGCTGACCGCGCTGCGCCTGGCTGAGCTGGCGCTCGAAGCCGGGCTGCCCGAGGGGGTGTTCAACGTGGTGCCGGGCTTCGGCCATGAGGCCGGTGAAGCGCTGGCGCTGCACATGGACGTGGACGCCATCGGCTTCACCGGCTCCACCCGCACCGGCCGCCGCATGCTCGACTATGCCAGCCGCAGCAACTTGAAGCGCGTGTACAACGAGCTCGGCGGCAAGTCGGCCAACATTGTCTTCGCCGACTTCGACGATCTCGACCGCGCCGCCGCCACGGCCATTGGCAGCATGTTCTACAACCAGGGCGAGAGCTGCAACGCGCCCTCACGCCTGCTGGTGCAGGACAGCATTGCCGATGCCTTCGTCGAGAAGCTCGCTGCACTCACCCCGCAATACCAACCGGCCGACCCGCTGGATGCCAGTACCGTGCTCGGCGCGCTGGTGGATGAAACCCAGACGCAGACCGTGCTCGGCTATATCCAGTCGGGCGTGGACGAGGGCGCGCGCTGCGTGGCCGGCGGCTGCCGCGCGTTGCAGGAGACCGGCGGTCAGTACGTCGCCCCGACGGTGTTCGACGGCGTGAAAAACAGCATGAAAATCGCCCGCGAGGAAATTTTCGGCCCGGTGCTGGCGGTCATCCGCTTCAAGACCGAAGCCGAGGCCGTGGCGATTGCCAACGACAGCGCCTACGGCCTGCACGCGGGGGTGTGGTCGCGCAACCTCGACCGCGCGGTGCGCGTGTCGCGCGCGCTGCAGGCGGGCACCGTGCATGTCAACCAGTACGACGAGGACGACATCACCGTGCCCTTCGGCGGCGTGAAGCAGTCGGGCAACGGCCGCGACAAGTCGCTGCACGCCTTCGACAAATACACCGAACTCAAGACCACCTGGATGCGCATCGACAGCGCGAACTGAACCCTCCCCACCCCGGCCCTCCCCGCAAGCGGAGAGGGGGCCTTTGCTCCTCCTCCACGCAGCGGAGGAGGCCGGGAGGGGGAATCTTTGGAGCCACACCATGAACCACGCACTGAATGAACAACTCCAGGCGCGCCGCGCCGCCGCCACGCCCCGCGGCGTGGGCGTGATGGCCAGCTTCTATGCCGACCGCGCCGAGGGCGCCGAGCTGTGGGACGTCGAAGGCCAGCGCTACATCGACTTCGCCGGCGGCATCGCCGTGATGAACGTCGGCCATCGCCATCCCAAGATCGTCGCCGCGCTGCAGGAGCAACTGCAGCACTTCACCCACACCTGCTACCAGGTCGTGCCGTATGAGAGCTATGTCAGCCTGGCCGAAAAGCTCAACGCCCTCACGCCCGGCAGCCACGCCAAGAAAACCGCGCTGTTCTCCACCGGCGCTGAAGCCGTGGAAAACGCCATCAAGATCGCCCGCGCCTACACCAAGCGCCCAGGGGTGATTGCCTTTGGCGGCGCCTTCCACGGCCGCAGCCTGTTCGCCGTGTCGCTCACCGGCAAGGTGCAGCCGTACAAGGCGGGGTTCGGCCCCTTTCCGCCGGAGATCTACCACGCGCCCTTCCCCTGCCACTGCGCCAGCCTGGATGAGACTAAAAAGGCCGTGGAACTGCTGTTCAAGGCCGACATCGAACCCTCGCGCGTGGCTGCGATCATTTTCGAGCCGATCCAGGGCGAGGGCGGCTTCAACGTCATCCAGGCCGAGGCGGTGAAGTGGCTGCGCGCGCTGTGCGACCAGCACGGCATCGTGCTCATCGCCGACGAGGTGCAGACCGGCTTCGGCCGCACCGGCAAGCTGTTCGCGATGGAACACTTCTTCGAGCAGACCGGCGTGCTGCCCGACCTCATGACCATCGCCAAATCGCTGGCCTCGGGCATGCCGCTGTCCGCTGTAACCGGGCGCGCCGAAATCATGGACGCCCCGGCCCCCGGCGGTCTGGGCGGCACCTACGCGGGCAACCCCATGGCGGTGGCCGCCGCGCACGCCGTGATCGACGTGATGCGCGACGAGCAACTCCCGGCGCGCGGCCAGAAGCTGGGCGATCAGCTCAAGGCCCGGCTTGAGGGTCTGCGCACGCAAGTGCCGCAGATCAGCGACGTGCGCGGCCTCGGCGCCATGGTCGCGGTGCAGTTCAACGATTCCGCCTCTGGCAACCCCGACGCAAGCTATACCAAGGCCGTGCAGGCCGAGGCGCTCAGGCGCGGCCTCATCCTGCTGACCTGCGGCGTGGACTACAACGTGGTGCGCTTCCTGTTCCCGCTGACGATTTCAGACGCCGTGTTCGCCGAGGCGCTCGACATCCTCGAAGCGTCGCTGCTGGCGGCCAAGGGTTGAATTCCTGCGCGTCTGGCTATCTGCGATGGCGCATGCGGTTGCGCCGGGTCATCGCCTGGCAGGGTTCGCAGTCGTCCTTGCGGGCCTTGCGGGCCTTGCGGCCGTAGCGCCCGGCGTAGTGATCGAACACGGCGCGCGGCACGACATGCAGGAATTTGCCCAGCCACCCCATCTGCCACGGAATGGTGACGTAGGCGCGACCTGCGTCGATGGCGGGCAGGGCGCGACGCGCGAACTCGGCGGGTGAAATGAGAAAGGGCATGCGAAAGCGATTGCCCGCCGTCATGGGCGTTTCGATATAGCCGGGACTGATGGTGACGACTTTCACGCCGCTGGGCCGCAGTTCCACGCGCAGGCTTTCGAGCGAGCGGATGAGGGCGGCCTTGCTGGCGCAATAGGCGGCGTGGCAGGGCAGGCCGCGAATCCCGGCCACGCTGGCGATGCCAACCAGCGTGCCGCTGCCGCGTGCGCGCATCGGCGCGATGAAGGGCGCCAGGGTGGCGAGCGCGGCGGCCCAGTTGACGTCCATGATGTCGATGGCCACGTCGAGATCGTCGGCTTGCGACAGATCGACGCCGTGGCTGATGCCCGCGTTGGCAATGACCACCTGCGGGCAGCCCCATTCGCGCAGCAGGGTGTCGGCCTCAAGGCGCAGGCGGTCGGTGTCGCGCACGTCGGCGGCGATGAGCCGCACGCGGGCCGCATCAGTCGGGTCGAGGCGGGCATCGCGTGCGACTTGTTCCAGCAACCCGGCGCGGCGGGCGATCAACACCAGCCGCCAGCCGCGTGCGGCATAAGCCGCTGCCAGCGCTGCGCCGATGCCGCTGGACGCGCCGGTGAGCAGCACGATGGGCGCGGGCGATGCGGCGGTCATGGCGTGGCTCCCGGCGGGGTCTGTCCCGGCACGATGACGGCTTTCACCCGCCCCTGCAGCGATGCAGTGCCCGCGATGCCGTTGAAATCCACCGCATTGCCGGAAAAAACGGTTTGCCCCTGCTGCACCACCGTGGGCCGGTTCGACTGCACGATCTGCTGATTGGGGAAGATGTTGAGAAACTCGCTGCGCACGATCAGCGGGGCCTGATGGGGCGCGCCGCTGCGCTCCACCACGGCCTGGCCGAGAAGCTGCACATTGCTGCCGTCTTTGTTGGACAGGCCGCGCAGCGCGCTGGCCGTGATGACGATGCCCTGGGGGTTGACCGCGCGCAGTTGCGGCGCCGTGATGTCGAAGGTGTCGGAAGCGGGCAGGTGCGCCATCTGCGCGCCGCGCAAAACGGCGCTGAGCTGACCCTGGGCGTTGTAGCTCGCCGCAGAAAATCCGCGCAGCAGATAGTCGGGCAGGTCGGAATGCGCCGCGCCGATTCGGGGGTTTTGTTCGTCGCGCATCACCACCTGCGCCACCCACCAGCTGAACGCTGCGGCCAGCGCCAGCAGCAGGATGGGCGTCCAGGCGCTGAGGCGGAGCCAGAACTGGCGCAGATTCATTCTCATGTCTGTGGGGGCTTCAACGCGAACTGGGCAGCACGGCGCCGGGCTCGGCCAGGGCGCCGCTGATGGCATTGTTGGGGCGGCCGGCCTTGGTGCTGTCAGGCGGCGGGGTGTGCGGCTTGCCGTCGAGCGCATCCTGCAGCAGGGCGGCGTAGGCGCCGCGCGCCATCAGCAGCAGATCGCAGACTTCGCGCACCGCGCCAAGCCCGGCGGGGGCGCGGGTGATGTGGCTCACGCGGGCCAGCACCTCGGCGTGGCTTTGAGGCGGCGCGGCGCTGAAACCCGCCCGGGCGATCAGGGCGAGATCGGGCCAGTCGTCGCCGATGATGGCCACCTGCTCCCAACCCAGCTCGAGCTGGTCGAGCAGGCTCTGGGCGGCGGGCAGCTTGGCGCCGCTGCCCAGCACGCTGTGCTGCAGGCCGAGTTCGGCGATGCGCGCGCGCAGCGCGGGGCTGTCGCGCCCGGAAATGACGACGGGCTCGATGCCAGCGCTCATCAACAGCTTGAGGCCGTGACCATCGAGGGTGGAAAAGCGCTTGAGTTCTTCGCCCTGCGCGCCATAGAACAGGTCGCCGGGGGTGAGCACGCCGTCCACGTCGAGCAGCAGCAGCCGCACATCGAGCGCGGCGAGCAGGAGTTCGGGCTCGAACGCGAGACGGGGGGTGGCGTCGCGGGGTGTGGCTTCGATAGGCGGGTTCATGGCGGATTTCGTCTACACCCTCTCAGATCACTTTGGCGGCGAACAGGTCGTGCATGTTCAGCGCGCCGACGGGCTTGCCTTGCGCATCGGCGACGAGCAATTGGTTGATGCGGTATTGCTCCATGAGTTGCACCGCTTCGACGGCGAGCGCGTCCGGGCCGATGGTGTGCGGCTGCAGGTGCATGGCCTGCTGCGCCTGCAGGGTGTTGAGGTTGGCGCCCTTTTCGATCAGGCGTCGCAGATCGCCGTCGGTGATGATGCCTGCCAGCACGCCGCGGGCATCGACCACGGCGGTCATGCCCAGGCCCTTGCGGGTGATTTCCATCAGTGCGGCGGTGAACGGCGCGTCGCCCGTCACGCTGGGCACGGCCTGCCCGCTGCGCATCACATCGCTTACATGGGTGAGCAGTTTGCGCCCCAGGCTGCCGCCGGGATGGGTGCGGGCGAAATCTTCGGGGCCGAAGCCGCGGGCGTCGAGCAGGGCGACGGCCAGGGCGTCACCCAGGGCAAGCTGGGCGGTGGTGCTGGCGGTGGGCGCGAGGTTGAGGGGGCAGGCTTCTTGTTCGACGGCGCAATCGAGCAGGATGTCGGCATGTCGCGCCAGGGTGGAGTCGGTGCGGCCGGTCATGCTGATGAGCGTGGCGCCCAAGCGCTTGACCTGCGGCACGATGCGGGTGAGTTCTTCGGTCTCGCCGGAGTTGGACAGGGCGAGGAACACATCGTCGCGCGTCACCATGCCCAGGTCGCCATGGCTGGCCTCGGCCGGGTGCACGAAATAGGCCGGCGTGCCGGTGGAGGCGAAGGTGGCCGCGATTTTTCGGCCCACATGCCCCGACTTGCCCATGCCCGACACCACCACGCGGCCGCCGCTGCGCAAGATGCACTCCACCGCCTGCGCAAATGCGCTCGACAGCGGCGGGGCGGCCAGGCGCTCACGCAGGGAAAGCAGGGCGCGGGCTTCGATGTCCAGGGTGTCGCGCGCGAGTTGAACCGCGCGGTCAGGCGAGTAGGGGGTGTGCATCAGCGGCAGTATAAAAACCGCGGCGCGTTCTGTCCGGCTGGTGGTTCAGCATCGCGAGGCCCTGGCGCATCATCGAAGCGCCGGAAACTACGGCAATGCTTCGCAGAGCAGCTACTGGGCGCAGCCCAATGTGACCATGAGCCCAAGCGGAGCGCGCATTCTGTTCCAGAGCGATTGGGGTGACGCCATGATCGACACCTACGTCCTCGAGCTGACGAGCTACGAGGCATAGGCCGCGCAGAGCTCAGGCGCCCTGCACACAGAACACCGCTTCCGTTGCCAGCAGCCCGGGAGCGAAGGTGATGCGGCGGCCGTTGCGGATGCCGAAGGCTTCGACTACGCGCAGGCCGCAGTGCGCAGCCAGGCGTTCGAAGTCGGCATAGGTCGCCACGCGCAGGTTGGGCGTGTTGTACCACTCGTAGGGCAGCTCGGGCGTCACCGGCAGGCGGCCCGTCAGGATCTGCAGGCGGATGCTCCAGTGCGCGAAGTTGGCGAAGCTGAGGATGCCCAGCCGACCTACGCGCGCGGTTTCGCGCAGCGCGTTTTCGGTGTGGCGGATATTGGGCAGGGTGTCGATCTGCAGCACCACGTCAAAGCTGCCGTCGCCGAACATCGACAGGCCCTGTTCCAGGTCGAACTGCAGCACGTCCACGCCTTTTTCGGCGGCGGCGATCAATTTTTCAGGATTGATTTCCACGCCCAGCCCGGTGCAGCCGCGGGTGTCGCGCAGATGCGCCAGCATGCGGCCATCGCCGCAACCCAGATCGAGCACGCGGCTGCCGTGGGGCACCAGATCGGCAATCACGCTCAGCGGAGTGGTCATTTGGCAAGCTCCTGCGCGATGCGGTCGAACCAGGCGCGCACGACGCCGTGGTAGTGCGGGTGATCCATGAGGAAGGCGTCGTGGCCCTGCGGGGCATCGACTTCGGCATAGGTCACGGCGCGGCGGTTGGTCACCAGCGCCTGCACGATTTCGCGCGAGCGCTGCGGCGAGAAGCGCCAGTCGGTGGTGAAGCTCACCAGCAGAAAGCGCGCCTGCGCCGCCGCCAGCCCCTGCGCCAGATCGCCGCCGGTGGCGCGCGCCGGGTCGAAGTAGTCGAGCGCGCGGGTGATGAGCAGGTAGGAATTGGCGTCGAAATAGCCGCTGAACTTGTCGCCCTGATAGCGCAGATAGCTCTCGATCTCGAAGTCCACGCCAAAGCCGTAGCCCAGTGCGCCATTGCGCAGCGCGCGGCCGAACTTGGCGGCCATGGCGTCGTCGCTGAGATAGGTGATGTGACCGATCATGCGCGCCACCGCCAGACCCTGCTTGGGAACGACGCCGTGGGCGTAGTAGTCGCCGCCGTGAAAGTCGGGGTCGGTGATGATGGCGCGGCGCGCCACCTCGTTGAAGGCGATGTTCTGCGCCGAAAGACTGGGCGCGGTGGCGATGGCCGCGCAGTGGGCCACGCGGTCTGGATGGCGCAGCGTCCAGCTCAGCGCCTGCATGCCCCCCAGGCTGCCGCCGATGACCGCCGCCAGGCGCTCGATGCCCAGCCGGTCGAGCAGCCGCGCCTGCGCATCGACCCAGTCTTCGACGGTGACCACGGGGAAGCGGCTGCCCCAAGGCTGGCCGGTCGCGGGGTCGACGCTCATCGGGCCGGTGGAACCGAAGCACGAACCGGGATTGTTGACGCACAGGACGAAAAAGCGCTCGGTGTCCAGCGGTTTGCCGGGGCCGATCAGGTTGTCCCACCAGCCCACGCTCTTGGGGTTGCCTGCATACGTGCCAGCGGCGTGATGGCTGGCGTTGAGCGCATGGCACACCAGCACGGCGTTGCTGCGCGCGGCGTTGAGCGTGCCGTAGGTTTCATACATCAACTCGTAGGCGGGCAGCAGCGCGCCGCTTTGAAGCGGCAGCGGCTGCTCGAACGCCATGCGCTGCGGCGCGACGTCACCGAGGGCGGAGGGCGAAGCACTCATGGGTGTTCCTGAAAAAACAAACCGGCGGCGCTGGCAATGCAGCGAAAACCGCCGGTGGTCTGCGCTGTTTTAGCGGTATTTGTTACGCGCCCGCAAGCCCAGGGCAAATCGGCGCGTGGGCAAGTATAGAAGCATCCAGAGGCGGGTTATAAGGGACTGTTCACGCTCTTTGACCAGTGCGGCGCCAGCAGGGTGCGTTCCAGATGATCCGGAGCCAGACCGTAGAGCCGGGCGAGTTGGTCGCGGTCGATGCACTGCGCCGGGCTGCCCTGGGCGATGAAGCGGCCCGCCTGCATCAGAATGACGCGCGAGGCCACGACAAAGGCGTGATCGGGATGATGGGTGGTGAACAGCACGGCGCGCCCGTCGTCACGCAACTGCGCGAGCAGTTCGAGCAGGCGCAACTGATTGCCGTAATCCAGACTGCTGGCGGGTTCGTCGAGTAGCAGGTAGGGGGCGTCCTGTGCCAGCGCACGGGCGATCAAGACCTGTTGACGCTGCCCGCCTGACAGCGCCGCGTAGCTGCGTGTGGCCAGGCCTTGCAGTCCGAGCCGGTGCAGGATGGCGTGCACGGCGGCGAAGTCGTCGGCTGCGGGCCGGGCGATCAGCCCGCGGCTGGCCAGCCGCCCCATCATCACCACGTCGAGGACGCTGTAGGCGAACACCAGCCGGTGCTGCTGAGGCACATAGGCGATGCGGCGGGCGCGCTCGGGCGCGGAGAGAGTCAACAGATCGTGATCGTCCACATGCACCGACCCGGCGTGCGGCGCATGAATGGCGCACAGGGCTTTGAGCAAGGTGGTCTTGCCGCAGCCGTTGGGGCCGAGCAGCGCCAGCGTCTCACCCGCTGCGAGGCGCAGCTGCACGCCCTTGACGATCTCTTCCTGTCCATAGCGGATGTGGAGTTGTTGTGCGTCGATCATCTTCGGCTCCTCAATCAGCCCAGCTCACGGCGGCGCGCCGCAGCACCACGGCGAGCAGCGGCAGCCCGACCAAGGCCGTTAGAACGCCCAGCGGCAACTCCACGGTGAACGCGGTGCGCGCCACGTCGTCGAGCAGCAAAAGGTAGAGCGCCCCCAGCAAGGCGGAGGCGGGCAACACGAGGCGGTTGTCCGCGCCCCAGATCAGCCGGGCGATTTGCGGAATCAGCAAGCCGACCCAGGCGATCATGCCGGCCAGAGTCACCGACAGCGTGCCCAGCAAGGTGGCCAGGGCGATGATCCAGGCGCGCGCGGCGCGCACCGGCACGCCCAGCGTGGTCGCTTCCTCGTCGCCCATGCTCAGCACGTTGAGCGCATGGCCCAGGCCGATGAGGCCAGCGGTGGCCAGCGCCATCAGCGGGGCGGTCAGCCACACGCTGTGCGCCGACACGCTGGAGAGCGTGCCCATCAGCCAGTAGGTGATGGCGGGCAGCTTGTCGTACGGGTCGGCGACGTACTTGGCGGCGGACAGCAGCGCGGTGAAAAACGCGCCGGTGATCAAGCCCGCCAGCAACAGCACCACAATGCCATGGATGCCGACCAGACGGGCGAGCAGCAGGGTCATGCCCACGGCCATCAGCCCAAAGACAAAGCTGGAAAGCTGAACCTGCCAAAGGGCGTGACCGAGCAGAATGCCCAGCGCCGCGCCGAATGCGGCGCCGGCCAAACCGCCGAGCACTTCCGGCGAGGCCAGCGGATTGCGAAACAGCGCCTGGTAAGCAGCGCCCGAGGTCGACAGCGCGGCGCCGATGCTCATGGCCGCGACGATGCGCGGCGCGCGCAGTTCCACGATCACGGTCCACAGTTCGGAAGGATGACCGGCAAGGCCTTGCCACAGGCGCATGGCCGCTTCAGGCGGCGAGGGCTGATAGCGCCCGAGCAGCAGGGAGATCGCGGCGCAGAGCAACAAGGCCGAGCCCAGCAACCAGAAGCGGCCCTTCATGAATGGCCGTGCAATGCGGCGTCTCCCCGATGCGGCGCGGCTAAGGATGAGGACACCAGCGGCAAGACCTGACGCAACAGCCGCTGCATCTGCTCAAGCTGTCGCTCAGGGCGGTCGTCGAGCGGGTTGAATGCCAGGCGCGGCGCCACGCGATGCGCCAGCAGGTCGGTGAGCTGCCGGGCGCATTCCTCTGGCGTGCCGACGATGGCGCGCGCCAGGCTTTCGCTCTCGTCCATCTCGGCTCTGGGGCCGTGAAAGCCGACCTTCCATTGCGATTGCTTGTCGCGCCGAAAGGCGGCCAGCCAAGCCAGGGCATGGCGTCTGGCGGCGTCGCCATCCTCATCGATCCACAGCCCGCGCGACAGCAGCGCATCGGCCGGACGTTGTGCGACGATGCCCCAGTTGATGGCCTGGGCGTCGTAGGTTTCCAGCGGCCAGAACTGCGCGCTCATCCAGCCCAGACCGCGCGAAGCCGCCCAAGCCAGGGTGTCGGGCTCGCGGCTGGCGACGAACAGGGGCAGCGGGAGCTGCGCCGGGGGCTGCAGCACGGCTTCGCCGCCGTACTCGACCGGCCGGGGGTGCAGCTGGTCGAGTACGGCGTCCACGACCTCGCGCATCTGCACGCGCGCGGCATCGCTGCCCCAGCCGAAAGCGCGCTTTTGCGCCTCGAACGGCCCGCCTTTGGCAAAGCCGATGGCAATGCGGCCAGGCGCCAGGTTGGACAGCAGCGCGATTTCCTCGGCGAGCAGCGAGGGGTTGCGGCCTGCGGGCAACACCGCGGCCACGCCGAGCTGGATGCGCTGCGTCCGCGCCGCCCAGTGGGCCAGCAGCAGCAGCGGCGAGGCGCTCAGGCTTTGCGGGTCGAAGTGGTGTTCGGTGACCCACACCGCCTGCACGCCGATCTGCTCGATCTCCTGCACCAGGGCGGCGCGCTGCTGGAAAAAAGCGGGAATGGGCTCGTCCGCGGCGGGCTGCATGTGCAGCATCATGCCGATTTGCGGCAGGGGGGAGGCAGGCATGGCGGGTCAATACTTGGTGGGATAGTCCGCAGCCCTGGGCTGGAGGAGGGTGCGCGCCTGCATGGCGGAAATCGTGCGGTTGAAGTACAGCGCGAAAAATGCCTGGGTGCGAGCGTCGATCGGGGTCTTGAACACCGCGCGGTAGTCTGCCGGGAAAATCCGGCTCGCCAGCCAGGGCGCGGCCAGCAGCCGCATGAACGACGGCGGCCGGTCGATCCAGCGAAACGGCACTTGCGGCGCGAACAGCACATGGCCTTCGCGCACCGCGCGCAGCAGCTTCCAGCGCGGTTCGGTCTGGATGGCGCGCATCGCCGGGCCGTCCTGGGTGAGGATCCAGTCGGGGTCTGCGGCCAGGATTTGCTCGAAGCTCACCCGCACCATGCCGAAGCGGCTGCCGTCGGTGCAGTGCAAGGCGTTATGCGCGCCGATGGCGGTGATGACCTCGGCATGGATCGAGCCGCTGCACTCGCTCGCCAGGCCGTCTTCGCCTTCGGCGTAATAGATGCGAACGGGTTTTTGCGTGGCCACGCGCTGGCGCAGCGCGGCCAGATCGTCCAGCGTGGTCTGCGCGTCGGCGGCCAGCGCCTCGCCGCGTGCGGCGATCCCCAGCGCCTGCCCCACCTGGCGGAAGGCCGCGGGGTAATCCGCCAGGCTGTCGAGCCGCACCCGGCAGATGGGCAGCCCGAGCTTGCGCATGGCCGCTGTGCTGGCCTGCGCGCCCACCGTCGCCCCGGAGACCAGCGCCAGCGCGGGATGCACGCGCAACACCTGTTCCAGATTGGCCGTCCTTCCCTGCCCGAACCAGCCGCCGAGGATGGGCAGATCGAGGACGCTTTTCGGCAGGATTTGCGCCGCCTGCTTGCTCCAGGGAAAGTTCAACCCCGCCATGCGCTCGGGCGCCAGCGCCAGCAGCAGGTAGTTGTTCACCGGGCTGCTGCCATACACCGGGCCGTTGGGTGCGCTGGGGCAGGCCGGGGGAGTTTGCGCCAGCGCGAACGCGCCGTGCAGCAGCAGCGCGGCGCCGAGCAAAGAAGCGCGCAGCCGAGCGAGAAAGCGCCTCATAGCTTGTACTGCAGTTGCACCCGCAGCTCGCGTCCGGGCATGGGGAAGCCCTCGCTCAATTCATAGTTGCGGTCGAAGGCGTTGTTCAGATTGGTGTAGAGCGTCAGTCGCGGCGCCAGGCGTTGCGTCCAGCGCAGGTTGACCACGGCGAACCCGGCCACCGGCTGCTTGCCGTCGGTCGTGGTCTGGCGGCTGCTGGCCGCCTGCACATGCGCCGACAGGGTGGTGGCGTCGCTGGGCAGCCAGGACACGCCCAGATCGGCCCAGTGGCGCGGCGCGTTGGTGGCCACGAGTCCTGGCGCGCCCAGCGTGGCGTCGAGATAGCTATACGCCACCGAGGCGATCCAGGCGTTGCCGATCGGCGCCTGCACGCTCAAGTCCAGCCCCTTGTTGGTCGCCGTGCCGACGTTTTGCGCTTGCTTGATCCCGGGGGTGGGGGTGGCGACGCTCTCGATCGCGTCCTTGATCGAATCCCAGTACACCGCAGCGTCGTACTTCACCCCGCCCAGCACCACCCCAGAGATGCCGACCTCGCGGTTGAGCGCTTGTTCCGGCCCCAGCGCCGGGTTGGGGATGGCCTGGCCCAGGCGGTAGGAATACACCTCCTTGATGCTGGGAAAACGGGTCTTCCGCCCGATGCCCGCGTGCAACTCGGTGTGCGCCGAGAGCTTGTGCCGCCACACGATTTGCGCATTGTTCGCGCCCACCTGCGGGCTGGTCTGCATCGGCCCGACCTGGGTCTGCGCCTTGTTGGCGTATTGCTCGGCGTGATCGAAGCGGTGCTCGTCGCGGCGGTAGCCGAAGGTGAGGGTGTCGGCCGCCGTGGGCTTGTAGGCATTCTCGAAGCCCAGCGCGTAGGTGTGCGCCTCAAAATGCAGCCACGGCGTCTGGTAAGGCTGCGCCTGGGTGGCGAGGTTGGATTCGCGGTGCACGTCTTGCTTGTAGAACAGCCCGAGTTTGAGGAAGTTCTGCGTGCCCAGCGGCTGGCCGAGTTCGACGGTGGCGCCGTTGGAAAAATCCCGGTACTGGCTATTGAAGGCGTAAGGTTTTTGGGTCGAGTTGTAGCTGGCGTTGTCGAACGAGATCAGTTCGTTGTCGAAGGTGTCGTGATACAGCCGGGTCTTGAGGTAACCCGCGCCGAGGGCGGTGTTGCCGATGTAGTAATAGCTCTGCTTGTTCCACTGCGGCCACTGCCAGTAGCGCACCGGCTGGCCGGTGACCTTGGTGTTGCCGGTGTAAGGCGGCGAGTCTTTGTCGGAGTTGACGGTGTAGAGGCCCAGCGCATAGTCATCGGTGGCGTTGGGGGTGAAGCCCACTTTCAGGTTGGCGTTGATGTCGTGGCTGGCGGCGTTGAGCCGGTCGCCCCCCGGCTGCGCCGCCACGGACTTGAACGCCGTGGACAGCGGAAAACCGTCGCGGTTGGCGCTGGCCACGCCGCCCTGGACATACCAGCGGCTGTCGATGCGGCTGCCCAGTTGCACCGACAGATCGTTGCCGTACAGCCGGTGCTGATTGGCGGTGAGGCCGCCGGTGATCGCGCCTTCGAGTTTTTTGCGCGGCGCCTGGGTGATGAGGTTGATCGAGCCGCCCATATTGTTCGGCCCGTACATCAACGAGCCCAGCCCTTTGGTCACGACGATTTCGGACAGGCCGGGCGTCAGCAGTCGGCTCAGGTCCACATTGCCGTCGTAGGGCACATAAATCGGAATGCCGTCGATGTTGAGGGTGATCTGCCGCGAGTCGAAGCCGCGGATGTTCACCTGCGTCTCGCCGCGCTGGCCGAGCGTCACCGGGGTGACGCCGGGTAGATCGCCCAGCGCCTCGCCCACATTGAGCGCGCCACGGTCGAGCATTTGCTGCTGCGTCACCACATTGCCGCTCGTGCCACCCGGCGCGGGCTTGGACACGGCGGGGGCCTGTACATCGACCTCGCCGAGTTGGAACACCGGCTGCGCTGCCTGCGGGGTTTGCGCTGCGGCGCTTGCGGCATGCAGGGCCGCGAGCAGCGGCAACAACGGCATCAGCGGCGAGGGGCGGCCGGGATGCCGTGGTCGCAGACGGCGGGCGGGACGAGAGCGTGGCATAGGGGTCTTCAATAAAAAATGATGGCGGGATTCGAGATATTCCGTAAGATATAACGAATTTCCCTTGACCTGCTACATCCCCTGCCATGATCGCTACAGAATTGCTCCGGCTCAAACCTGCACCCGCCCATCGCAAGCAGGCGGCTTGCGTCGTGGTTCTCGGCGTGGGAGACGTGGGCTCTGCGGTGGCGCATGTTTTGTTCCGCCAGGGCTACGCCGTGTTGCTGGTCGAGGCGGAACAGCCCACGTCCCCGCGGCGCGGCATGTGCTGGGTCGATGCGGTATTCGACGGCGTCGCGACGCTCGATCACCTCAGCGCGGTGCGGGTGTTTTACCCGGCGGATGCGGCTCTCGCTTTTGCTCGTCGCATCTGGCTGCCGCTGGTGGTCGCCCCCGACCTGTCGCTGTGGTTGCGCCAGCTCGGCGCGCAGGTCTTGGTCGATGCGCGGCTGCGCAAACACGCCGTCGCCCAGCCCGATCTGCGCGCGCTTTGCGGGGGTGCGGCGACTGCGGTCGGCATCGGTCCAGGATATGCCGCGGGCTATAACGCCGACGTGGTCATCGAGTCGGCCTGGGGCGATGAACTGGGGCGGGTGCTGCACGTCGGCTCGGCCCGGCCACTGGCCGGAGAACCTCGACCCATCCTCGGCGCGGGGCGCGAGCGCCTGGTTTACGCCCCGCAGGACGGGGTGTTCGAAACTTCTTTGCGGATCGGCCAGGCGGTCGAAGCGGGCGAGGTGATCGGCCATGTGCACACGCCAGAGGGCGAGATCCTGCCGCTGCCCGCGCCGCTGCGCGGAGTGCTGCGCGGGCTGACCCGTTCGGGCGTGCAGGTGCGGCGCAAAACCAAACTCATCGAAGTCGATCCGCGCGGCGATGCTGCGCTGTGCTTCGGTCTGGGCGAGCGGCCCCTGCGCATCGCCCACGGCGTGTTGCAGGTCGTGGAGCACGTCGTCGGCGCGCCCGCCGCGCAGCCGCATGCCGCTTGATCGACGGGCCGGGCGAGCGCCCGACGCAGGCGAGTTGCTGGCGCGCCCCTGCTCAGAGCGAGCCGCGGGCTCCGGCCTGCATGATGTTCATCAGCGTCTTGCCCACTTTCTGCGCCTTGTTCCGCAGCGGCGAGCCTGGCGGCACGCTGTCGATCAGCGGCTGCAGATTCATCATCACTAGGGCCTGTTAACGCTATTTATACCCCCG
>DYKQ01000032.1:0-1982 GCA_020722545.1 Thiomonas intermedia
GCTTTTTGCCCCATAGCTGCGGCTATGGGGCGGCAAATCCGCCGTCACATGGCATCCACACCGCCATTTTTCGCCATCCACGCCCCAAGCCCGACAGACTCCTGGCCCCGAGCAATTCCTATGCAGACACAAACGCATTCCGCGACCGATCACCAATCCGGCATGGCGGCCCTGAGCCTCGGCGCCTTGGGCGTGGTGTACGGCGACATCGGCACCAGCCCGCTATACGCCTTCCAGACGGCGTTCAGCCCCGAACACGGCGTGCCCTACAGCCCGGACAACATTCTGGGCGTGCTGTCGCTGATCTTCTGGGCGCTGACCCTGATCGTGCTGGTGAAGTATGTGCTGCTGGTGCTGCGCGCCGACAACGATGGCGAGGGCGGCATTCTGGCGTTGATGGCGCTGGTCATGCGCCGCTATGCCAAAGGCACGCGCGGGCGCACGGTTGCCATCACCCTCGGGCTGGTCGGCGCGTCGATGTTTTATGGCGACAGCGTCATCACCCCGGCGATTTCGGTGCTCTCGGCGATGGAGGGCCTGAGTGTGGCCACGCCGATTTTCAATGACTGGATCGTGCCCATCACCGCGGGCATTCTGGTGGGGCTGTTCGTGGTGCAAAAGCATGGCACCGCGCTGGTCGGGCGCTTTTTCGGCCCGGTCATGCTGCTGTGGTTCACCGCCATCGGCCTGTTCGGGCTGGCGCAGATCGTGCAAAACCCCGCGGTGCTGCTGGCGATCAACCCGTATTACGGCGCCGAGCTGTTCGTGCGCGAACCCGGCGTGGCGCTCATTTTGCTGGGCGCGGTGTTTCTGGTGCTCACCGGCGGCGAGGCGCTGTATGCCGATATGGGGCATTTCGGCCGCAAGCCGATTCAGCTCGCGTGGATCGGCCTGGTCATGCCCGGGCTGGTGCTCAACTACTTCGGCCAGGGCGCGCTGGTGCTGGCGCACCCTGAAGCCACCAAAAATCCCTTTTTCTATCTGGCGCCGCCGTGGGCGCTGTGGCCCTTGCTGGCCCTGGCGACCGCCGCCACCATCATCGCCTCGCAGGCGGTCATCACCGGCGCTTACTCCATCACCACGCAGGCGATCAAGCTGGGGTATCTGCCGCGCATGCGGGTGCAGTTCACCAATGAGAGCAATCAGGGGCAGATCTACGTGCCCTTCATCAACTGGCTGCTGCTGATCTTCGTGATTCTGCTGGTGCTGAGTTTCAAGACGGCGGAAAATCTCGCGGCGGCCTACGGCATCGCGGTGAACATCACCATGATCGTCACCACCGCGTTCTGCTGGATGATCGCCCAGCACCGCTGGGGGTGGAGCGCCGCGCGGGCCAATGCGGTGTTCGGGCTGTTCGCGCTGATCGATCTGGCCTTTCTGTCGTCCAACGCGCTGAAGATCGATCACGGCGGCTGGTTCCCGCTGCTGTTCGGCGCCGTGGTCTACACCCTGCTGGCCACCTGGAAGCGCGGCCGCACCCTGCTGCGTCGCCAGCTCGAAGAGCACGCGCTGAACCTGCAGGATTTCGTCGCCAGCCTGTCCACCTATCCGCCCACCCGGGTGGAAGGCACGGCCATCTACCTCACCCCCAGCGCGACCACCGTGCCGCATGCGCTGCTGCACAACCTCAAGCACAACAAGGTGCTGCACGAGCGGGTGATTTTTCTTTCGGCGCAGACCATGGATGTGCCGCACGTGAGCGCCGAACAGGGGTTGAAGCTCACGTCGATGGAAGAAGGCATCTACCTGCTGCACGTCGAACTGGGCTTCCAGGACGAGCCCGACATCCAGCGGCTGCTCAAGGATTGCGAGCGTCTGTACGGCCTGGAATTCCAGTTGATGGAAACCTCGTTCTTCCTCGCGCGCCAGACCATCATTCCGTCCAAGCTGCCGGGCATGGCGCTGTGGCGCGAAGTGCTGTTCTCATGGATGAGCCGCAACGCGCAGGACGCGTCGGACTACTTCCGCATTCCGCCCAACCG
>DYKQ01000032.1:2082-23087 GCA_020722545.1 Thiomonas intermedia
GAGGTTTGTCACGGTTTGGCCCGCGGCGTGAGGCCGCGCGGCAACGGCGCCCTTGTGCGGCGCGGTCGTCGTGTCGATGATGCGGGCATGGTTGATGCTTCATCGCCGTGACCCGCACCCAGGAGGATGCCATGCTTGCCGTAGCCGCCTATAAAACCGTGTTCGATGTCAGTGAAGTGGAGCGCAAGCTCCACGGCATGGGCGCCGATGCCAATGAGCATTTGCGCGGCACTTACCAGCGCATGCTGGCCACGGGCGGCGAGCGTCTGGCGATCAAGCCGCAGGACGTGCCGCAGATGTCAGAACTCTGCGCCGAGCTGCCCAATTTCGGCGCGCCGCTGCGCGACATCCAGCGCAGTCTGGCGCTGTGCGCCGACAGCCGCGATCCGGTGGAAATCATGCCCATGCTGCTGCTGGGCGACCCGGGCATCGGCAAGACCTATTTCGCCCGTCGCGTGTCGGCGCTGCTCGGCACCAGCTGTGCGGTGGCGCCGATGAATGCGCTCACGGCCGGGTGGATTCTGTCGGGCGCGTCATCGCAATGGAAGAACTCGCGCCCCGGCAAGGTGTTCGACACCCTGGTGGGTGGCGAATATGCCAACCCGGTGCTGGTGATCGACGAGATCGACAAGGCCGCGGGCCACGCGCAGTACGACCCGCTGGGCGCGCTATACAGCCTGCTCGAAGCCGATACCGCGCGCACCTTCACCGACGAATTCGCCGAAGTGCCGATCGACTGCAGCAGCGTGATCTGGATTGCCACCGCCAACGATGCCAGCGGCATTCCCGAGCCCATCCTGAACCGGCTCAATGTTTACGACATCGCCGCGCCCGATGCCGAGGGCACACGCCAGATCGCCGCAACGCTCTATCGCGAGATTCGCAACAGCCACGATTGGGGCGCCCCCTTTCCCGACCAGCCCGACGCCGACGTGCTCGACGTGCTGCAGCAGTGCAAGCCGCGCGAACTGCGCCGCCTGTTGCTGAACGCGTTCGGCGCGGCCAAGCTCGATCACCGCACGACGCTGGCGCCGAAGGATTTCGACTTCGAGCGTCTGCGTCGGCAGTCGCGCATCGGCTTCATGCACTGAGACTCAATGCTGCATGCCCTTCATGTGGCCCATGTCCATGCCTTTCATGTCGTCGCCGGGGCCGGAGGCCGTGGGTTTGCGCACCTCGAATTCGGCGGTGACCGTCTGGCCGTCCGAGAACTTCAGCGTGACCGGCACCTTCTGGCCTGGCTCGATGCCGGGCTTGGGCTGCATCAGCATGATGTGATAGTCGCCCGGAGTGAAGGCCATGCTCTTGTGCGGGGCGATGGGAATGGCGTCGACGTGCACCATGTTGGATATGCCGTTCTTGTTCACCGTCTGGTGCAGCATGACCATGCCGTATTTCGGGCTGGAGGCGCCGACGAGCTTGATCTCCTTGTCGGTATCGTTGGTGACCTTCGCATAACCACCGGCGGGCAGATTGGCCGGAAGCCAGCGGATCCAGGCCTCCGTGACCTGGATGCCCGCGGCGAAGGCCGAGCCAAGCAGCCCCAGGCTGAGTGCGCCCACGGCAAGGCCCTGAGCGAGACGGCGGCGGGAAAATGTAGTGACAGACATGACAACTCCTTCAGATCAGAGGGAAGAAAGAGGGGCTACGGCGCCCGTGGCGTGATCGGTAGCGAAACCGGGACTTGTTTTGGGCGCAACACCGCATAAGGATAGGGGCGCGACGCGGGGCGCATCGCGACTGCCGAGCAACACCCCGCTTTGGCGCAGGTCGCGCAACAGCGCCGCGCCAAAGTCGAAATAAGCCGCGGCGGCCGACGGTTCGTCGCCGCCTGCGCGCAGGGAGGCAAGCGCCTGTGCACCCGTCCATTCGCCGGGGCGCAGGCGCTCGATCAATTGCGCGGTCAAGGGATTGATCTGCGCGCAGCGCACCTGATCGCCCTCGACGCGGTACAGCGCCAGATGGGTGGACTCGGGCGCGATGCGCTGCCTGGGGCGCAAGGTCTGCACCGGCCAGTCGTAGTGCAGCAGCCGAAGCGCCGGGTTGCAGATTGGCACGCCGTGCAGCAGATCGCCATCGGGCAGGCAGGCGGCGGCCTCGGTGTCGTCGAGCATCAGGGCGACGCGGGTCCATTCGAAATGGGCCAGCGCGCACAGAGCTTCAGCGTGATCAGCCAGGGGCTGCAAAGGCCCCTGGAGAAAGGCGACGAACTCGCCGCCCACGTCGCGGAAAAAGGGCGACTGGCAGCCGTGTTCGGCGACGAACCGGCGCACCAGAAGCGACCAGCGCCGTGCCGACAGCATGCCGCGCAGGCGCGGAAACGCGCCGAGCAGGGCCTCGTCCACATTGGCGCGGACCAGTCGCGCGTAGAGGTCGACGCGCCGTGCCGTCATGCCCGCCGGACAGGGCTGGCTGCGCGGCGAACGCAGCCGCGCGGCGAACGCCGCTTGCGCGTGCGGCAAGGTCTCGGCCTGGCGTGTGGCCCGGGCGGATGCGGGGGTGGCAGAGGGCTGAGACGTAGCGGGCGGCGCCAAATCAGCGGCGGGGCTGGCCCGGCCTTGCAGCGCGCCGATCTGCCGGACTTCCTGCATCAGCACCGCCAGCGGCGGCAGATGGTTGTCGCGTTCGAGCAGGGTGGGGCGCACGCCGTGGTGGGCGTAAACCTTCTGCAGCAACTGCCACACCGGGTCGATGACGGCGGCGCCGTGGGTGTCGAGCAGCAGACCGTCGTCCATGCGGCGGTGTCCGGCGATGTGCAGGTAGGCGATGCGTTCGCTGGGCAGCGCCCGGAGTTGCGCGGCGGGGTCGCCGCCATGATTGGTGCAGTTCACATAGAGGTTGTTCACATCGAGGTGAAGATCACAGTCGGCCTCGGTCAGCACCGCCTGGATGAATTCGATCTCCGACAACGGCGCGTTCGGGCGGGCGGCGTAGTAGGAGGCGTTTTCCACCGCGATGCGCTGTCCCAGAACGTCCTGGGTCTGGCGGATGCGCGCGGCGACGTGGCGCACGGCCTCCTCGGTGAAGGGCAGGGGCAGCAGCTCGTAGAGTTGCCCCGAGGTGTCGGCGCACCAGGCCAGATGCTCGGTGTAGAGGGCGATGCCGTGTTGATCCATGAACCGCCGGATCTGCCGCAGCAAGGCCACGTTCAGCGGCCCCGGGCCGCCCAGTGAGAGCGACAGCCCGTGACAGACGAAGGGCGCACGCTCCGTCAGCGCGCGCAGCGCGTGGCCGGATTCACCGCCCACGCCGATCCAGTTCTCGGGGGCGATCTCGAAAAAATCGAGCCCTTCAGGCAGGGTGGGGTGCAACTGCGCCAGGAATTCCTGGCGCAGCCCCAGTCCCGCGCCGTGCGGGTGGCGCGGGACCATCCCGCCGCAAGCGGGCGTGGCGGCCGACATGGCGGAGGGCCTCAGCTCGTGTGCTTGGCCGGCTTGTCCGCCATGTCCTTGGCGCCGCACTGCCCGGCCGGGGCCTTGCAGGTGTCGGAGCCGCACTTGCCCTGAGCCCGCATCTGCGGGGTGCAGTCGGGCAGGGCCTTGCCCTTGGCGTCATCGGCGCCGCAGTTCGCTTCTTTCGCGGCCGTCTTCAGCAGATGGCCAGGCGTCATTTCGGAAAAGGCAAAGGGATTGGTGGCGGCCTGCGCAGCAGAGCCCAGCGTGACCATCATCGCGGCGCCGACGGCGGCGGCCAGGGGTAGGGAACGAGACATGAAACAGCACTCCTGAAACCGAAAACGGGCACACGCACGGAGGGGTCTCCGGCGCGTCAAAAGACAATGATCGATCAGGCGTGCTGAGGCGGAGCGCGGGATAGGGGGCGAAGGTGGCGCCCGCCGTTCGCCGGAGCCCATTCCTGGATGGAGGCGAAGCCGTAGTGCAAGCAGGGCGGCGCGGAGAAGGGCGCGGCAAGGTGCGGCGGCGCCCAAGGCTGTGCATGGTCATGGCTGCAGACCGTTGCGGTCTTCAGCAGCAGCACATAAGAGGGGTGCGCGGGAGCCGGGTGCGTGGGCGGGTTGCCGTCCGCGGTCTGGGTTTGCGCAGAGGCCGCGTTCGGTGCGGTCGCGCAGTAAGGCAGCGTCACCACCTCGACCGCTGCCTGCCGTGCCCAGGCCAGCGGCTGCAGCGCCAAAGCCAGCAGCACTAGCCCGATCAGGCGGGTGCGCTGCCGTAAGGTGCTGAACAGAATGGACGGGGGGTTCACGGTGCGGTTCAAATCCCGGTCGTCGTAGGGCGGGACGGTGTGACTGGGGGATCGGGCCGGACGACGCGGCGATTCGCGCATCATATCGAGCGTTACGCGCTTTGCGTTGCAACAAAACGTGAACGGGCGCAAGGTGTTAAGGCGACAAATCCAGACCTTAACCAGAAATGTGCAGAGCCAGACCGATCAGGGTGAGCAAGTCGGCCGCCAGCGCGAGGGCCAGGCCCCACGACAACGCCCGTCCGCCCAGATGCCTGCCCAGCCACGCCCCCATGCCGAAAAAAGCCAGATTCGCCGCCGCCAAAGCCACCCACGGGGCGATCAAGGCGCCCATCAGCAGGCAGGACAACGCCCCGAGAAAGCCGCTGAGCGAAGCGACCGCGGTGGTGCGCAGCGCCTGTCGCACGTTGCGCTGACCGAGTTGGCCGTGCAGCAGACGGCCGGGAGCGGCGAGGTTGAGTTCCCGGGCGGCGTGGGAGAGATTCTGTCGAAGTCGGGCATATTCGGCGGCCAGCAGGGGAAGGGCGCCGCCTAGCCCGGCCACCAGGGCCACCCGCAACGCCAGACCGGGTTCGAGGGGACGGCCGCCGAGCACCTGAGAGCCCGCCAGCAGCAAGGCGGTGGACATGCCGTCGGTCAGCCCGATGACGATGGAAAACAACTCGGCGGAAAGGCCGCTTTTCAGGCGCTTGAAAACAGCGTTCAAAGGCGTTCAGTCCCGCTGACGGGGACGCGGCGGTTCGATCACCTGCTCGCCCACCGAGATTTCAAGAATGCCGTGCACCATCGCGCCGCTGTCTTCGATGGCATTGACCAGCCGGGCGTAGTCGATGTCGTCGCCGACCACGGTGATGATGGTGCTGATGGTTTCCATATCCACTTCCTCGACGTGGATGGTGAACGCCTTGATCCCGGGCGCCGAGTCGATGGCCGAGGCCACATCGAGCAGACTGGGCTGGGCGAAGGCTTTGTCCACGTCGAGCACCAAACGACGGATGCGCATGGCCGACCCCTCCTTTCGCCTCTACCATAGCGCCATGCTCGACATTCATCCACCTGCCCCCAAGCCCTACACCCGCGCCGCCCAACTGCCTGCGCTGCTCAAGCAGCGCATCGTCATCCTCGACGGCGCGATGGGCACCATGATCCAGCGCCTCAAGCTGACCGAGGCGCAATACCGCGGCGAGCGCTTCAAGGGCTGGCCGCGCGATGTGAAGGGCAACAACGAACTGCTCAGCCTGACGCAGCCGCAGATCATCCGCGACATTCACGAGGGCTATCTGGCCGCGGGCGCCGATCTGGTCGAGACCAATACGTTTGGTGCGACCACGGTGGCGCAGGACGACTACGGCATGGCCGAACTGGTGGACGAGATGAACGAAGCCTCGGCCCGGCTGGCGCGCGCGGCCTGCGACAAGTTCAGCACCCCGGACAAGCCGCGTTTCGTCGCCGGCGCGCTGGGCCCCACGCCCAAGACCGCGAGCATCAGCCCCGATGTGAACGACCCCGGTGCGCGCAATGTCGATTTCGAGACCCTGCGCGCCGCCTATGCGCAGCAGACCCGCGCGCTGATGCGCGGCGGCGCCGACGTCATTCTGGTGGAAACCATTTTCGACACCCTCAACGCCAAGGCGGCGCTGTTCGCCGTCGATGAAGTGTTTGAGCAGACCGGCGAGCGTCTGCCCATCATCATTAGTGGCACCGTCACCGACGCCTCCGGGCGCGTGCTGTCCGGCCAGACCGTGACCGCATTCTGGGCCAGCGTGCGCCACGCCCAGCCGCTGGCCATAGGGCTGAATTGCGCACTGGGCGCCGCCCTCATGCGGCCCTATCTGCAGGAACTCGCCAAGGCCGCGCCCGACACCTTCATCTCCTGCTACCCCAACGCCGGCCTGCCCAACCCCATGAGCGACACCGGCTTCGACGAAACGCCCGACGTGACCTCGCGGCTGCTGCACGAGTTTGCCGCTGAGGGTCTGGTGAACATCGTCGGCGGCTGCTGCGGCACCACGCCCGAGCACATCGCCGCCATTCAGTCAGCGGTGAAAGACGAAGCCCCGCGCGCGCGCCGCCGCGCCGGGTTCTATGCCGACGCGGACTGATTCACCTATGCCTTGACGGGCATTGCGCCGCGCGCAGCGTCTTGCAGGGCGTGCGGGCAAAATCGCGTCACCGATCAAGCCTTCCAGGAGACCCGAGATGCAACTGCCCGATATTCGCGTTGGAGACCGCTGGGTGTTCGTCACCCGCACGCAGGAAGAAATCGAGCGCGGCGACGCCGGTCTGGTGCTGGCCAATCATGTCACGCGGATCGGGCCGAATGGCGAGGTGCATGTCGAAGTGCAGCGCACCAACAAGGCCGACGCGCCGGTGCTGAAAAACATCTATTCCAAGGAGTTCGACCTGCTCTCACGCGAGATCGTGCCGGGCGAGGCGATTAAGTACAGCCCGGCGTTTCCGCAGTTCGACTTTCCGCTGAGCGTGGGCAAGAACTGGAAAGACACCATCACCCAGAGCCAGCCCGAGTGGGAGCTGCACACGCGGCTGGGCGTGAGTGTGAGCGTGGAGGCCGAGCAGACCATCACCGTGCCCGCTGGCGCCTTTCACGCCTTTCGCCTGCAAGGGCACTACACCGCCGCGCAGGCCACGGTGATGACGCACTACTGGTACGCGCCGGCCGCCGGGCGCGCGGTCAAGGGCATCGAGGACACGCTGTCGATCAACGGCGTGCGCACGAGGTTGATCTACGAGCTGCAGTCGCTCAATCGGCTGCGGGGTTGAGGTTGAGCCGACCCAATGCTTGAGCCTTCAGTCCCAGGGCACGGAAGTAGAGCTTCTGCGTGACGGTACGCGGACGGGCCGACTGCAGAAGGCGGGTTTGCCGCCCGAGATTCCAAAGCCCGACAGGCTCCTGGCCACTGTCAAATTCGAATGTTATAAAAGGTACAGCCTGATATAAAAACACTCTCGCAGGAATTTCACGTCATGACATAGCAATGAATTGATATAAAGGGGCCTCACCATGAAATTCTCCTACCCCAGCAAGGACGATTTTCGTCAACTCTCGCACCACCTGCACCTCGCCGATGAACTCGTGTCGTCGCACTGCGATGGCGATCTGCTGTCTGGCGGGAAAAGCGACCTGGACCTACTCCAGCGCGCCATCGACACCCGCACACCGCAGGGGCTGGTCGCCGAGACGTTCCGGGCCCTTTCCGTTGCGCTCGGAAGAGTTCTCGTCAACAACCTCGACGCCTGCGACTGGTCGATGATCGAAGGCGAGTCGCAACGCGACTTTGCCGTTCGCCATCAGGTCACCCTACGCTGGATTTCTCCATACGGCTCATTGGCCTCCCACCTCAATGGCAGCACAGGTCGCGGACTGCACGCGTTGTATGACGATCTGGCCGGGCAGCTCATGGGGTCAGCCGCTGCAAACCGCGCGTTTGCGTGACTAGGAGTCGGGCTTGGGGCGCGGATGGCGAAAAATGGCGATGGGGATGCCCTGTGGCGGCGGCTTTTCGCCCGGATTGAACAGAGTGTGCCAGCGGCGCCGGGGGATGGTGTTCGAGGCGGCTGTCATGCGTCCACCGGGCTGACGCGCACCCCGACCTTGAGGGTGTGATCGCCGCCGCCGCGGATGACGCCGCGCAGGGGAGAGACGTCGGCGAAGTCGCGGCCCATGGCGATGCGCACATAGTCGGCGGCGGGCTGGCGGTTGTTGGTGGGGTCGAACTCCACCCAGCCGTTGACCGGGCACCACACGGCCACCCAGGCGTGCGAGGCATCGGCGCCGACGAGTTGTTCTTCGCCGGGCTTGGGATGCGAGCGCAGATAGCCGCTGACATAGCGCGCAGCCAGCCCGAGGCTGCGCAGGGCGGAAATCATGACGTGCGCATAGTCCTGGCAGACCCCGGCGCGCAGTTCGAGCGCCTGCGGGGCGCGGGTCTGCACTTCGGTGCTCTCGGGGTTGTAGGTGAAGTCGGCGTGGATGCGCTGCATCAGGTCGAGCGCGCCGCCGAGCAACGGTTGCTCGGGCGCAAAGCTGGGGGCGGCGTAGGCGGCGGCGGCGGCAAACAGGGGGGCGAAATGCGTGCCGAAGGTGAACTCGGCCTCGGCGACATAGGGCTTGCCGGCGCGGTAGAGCAGTTGTTCGCGCACCTGCTCCCACGGCGGGCTGGCTTCCCAGCGGGGCGCTTCGGGCGCGCGCACTTGCACCAGGCTGACGGCGCGCACGGTCAGCGTGTCGTGCGGGCTGTAGTAGGCGAAGAACTCACGCTGGTTGCCGAACACATCAACATCGCTGTGCCGATGTTCGGGCTCGGGGTGAATGTCGCAGACGTAGTCGATGCGATCTTGCGCGGCATGATCGAGCGGGCAGAGGTGCGCCAGATGGTGGGCCAGTTCGACTGGGGTGGCGTAGGCGTAGGCGGTTTCGTGCACCACGCGGTAGAGCACGGCGTCAGCCTGCGAGATAGAGGCGTCTTGAGTCATGCGTGCGGCTTTCAATACCCGCCCAGCGTACGGTCAGGCAGGCTGGCGTGGGCGAAATAGCGGCGGCTGATCTCGTCCGACAGGCGCCAGGCGAGATCGGTGCTCTGCGTCAGGGCGAGGTCCAGCCATGTGTAATGCAATTCTTGCGTGTGGGTGCAGAGTTCGGGCAGATGCCAGTCATCGGGGTCGGGCGCGAGGGCGATCAGGGCTTCCTTGTCGGCGGCCTCGCCAGGCAGTCTGGCCATGCGGGCGCGCAGGGTCTGCGCCACCCAGCCCAGGGCGCGGGGGTTTTCGCGGTCGAGCATGAGCAGGTCGAGCAGGGGCGGAACTTCCAGCCGCTTCTGATACAGCGCGCGGTAGGTGATGGTGCTGTCGAACAGCGCCAGCAGCAGGTTGAAGCCGCTGTCGCTGTGCACCGCGCCGCTGCGGAAGGCCACGGCCAGCGCTTGCCCCAGCAGCAAGAGGCGTTCGATGTGGCGGCCGATGCTCAGCAGACGCCAGCCGTCGTCGCGGGTCATGCGGTCGGTCTGCGCGCCGGTGATGGCGCTGAGCACTTCGGTGAGCTGCTCCAGCCCGCGCAAGGCCTGGGCCGACTGCAATTCTTCCCGCCGCGAGGCCGTGGGCAAAAGCTGCAGCGCGGTGGCCGAGGCGATCCATTGCCGGTGGTCGCCGCCCAGACGTTCGCGCACTTGAGAGGCCGCGTTGCCCAGCGCCTGCAGGTTCTGCACGATGCCGCCGGCGTGCTGCCCCGGCACGAGAGCGCGCACCACGCAGCGCTCGAAGCCCTGCGGGTTGTCGCCAAGATCGGGCGCTTCCTTCTCGACCAGGCCGTTGCTGCGGCACCATTGATCGAGCATGTCGCAGACGGCCGGGCCCAGATCGTCGTCGCCCGACAGCGCGTGCAGGGTGATGCGCGCCAGCCGGGCGCTGAATTCGGCGCGCTCGCAATAGCGTCCGAGCCAGAACAGGTTTTCGGCCGCCCGGCTGGTGACCACGCGGTGATGGTTGATCAGATCTTGCGGGCGCATCGGCTCGGGCAGCAGGGTGGAGCTATCCACCGCGTCGCCGGTGATGATCCAGGCGTCCTGGCTGCTGCCGCCGCGCTGCATCGACACGGTGTTGCCCCCGCGCGGCGCGGTGCGCACCAGTCCGCCGGGCAGCACGCGCCAGCCGCCGCGGCCGTCTGACAGGGCATACACCCGCAGCATGGCCGCGCGGGCGGCCAGCCGCTCATCGCTCCACACCGGTACATGCGGCAGGGGTTGATATTGCTGCAGGGTGACCAGCGCCGGGTTGGACTGCACCCGTTCGCGCCACGCGGGCAGTTGGCCGTAATCGAGGCTGGCCATCACCGTGGGCTCGAAGCCGCATTCCGCGTGCACCGGTTTGATCACCCAGGCGCGCAGGTCGTCCATCGGCGCGTCGCATACGCCGGGCTCGCCGCACCACCAGGTGGGCAGCGAGGGCAGCTGGAGCGGCTCGCCCAGCAGGGTTTCGCACAGCTTGGGCAGAAATCCCTGCACCGCGGGCGATTCGAGAAAACCGGCGCCGAGCGCGTTGGCCACGAGCACGTTGCCCGCGCGCACCGCCTGCAGCAGCCCGGCCACGCCCAGCATGGAATCGGGACGCAGTTCGAGCGGGTCGCAGAAGCTGTCGTCGAGACGGCGCAGCACCACGTGCACCGGCTCCAGGCCGCGCAGGGTCTTGAGGAACAGCCGGTCTTCGCGCACCGTGAGGTCGCTGCCTTCGGCCAGGGTGATGCCCAGGTAGCGCGCCAGATAGACCTGCTCGAAATAGGTTTCGCTATACGGGCCGGGTGTGAGCAGCACCACGCGGCTGCCCACGCCGCCGGGCGAGAGCCGCAGCAGCGTATCCATCAGCAGCCGGTAGCTGGCGGCCAGGCGCTGCACCTTGAGCTGGCTGAACGCGTCCGGGAACAGGCGGGAGATGAGGATGCGGTTTTCCAGCAGATAGCCCAGGCCCGACGGCGCCTGCACCCGATGGTTGACCACGCGCCACACGCCGTCGGGCCCGCGCGCCAGATCGAAGGCGGCGATGTGCAGCCAGATATTGCCCGGCGGCGCGTGACCGTGCACCGCGCGCAGATAGCCGGGATGCCCCTGCACCAGCGCTGGTGGCAGCAGCCCTTCCTTGAGGGTGCGCTGCGGGCCGGTGTAGAGGTCGGCGAGGATGGTGTTGAGCAGTGCGGCGCGCTGGGCGACGCCGACGGAAATCTGCTTCCACGAAGCGGCATCGACCAGCAGCGGGAACAGATCGACCGACCAGGCGCGCACGGCCTGCGCGGCGTCGGCGTGGACGTTGTAGGTCACGCCGTCGTCGTGAATCTGCTGCAGCAACTGCTGCTGCCGGGCGCTCAGGCTGTCGAAGCCGCCAGAGCCGAGCAGGCGGAAGAACTGGTCCCACAGCGGGGCCAGCGGCGCGCCCGCCCCGCCATCGGAGACGCCGCCGCGCAATTCGTCCCAGTGTCCGGGGATGACGGGGGAAGCCAGGTCGCGGGCGAGCGCGGCCCAGTCTTCACCCGGATCGAACGCGCCTTGCGATTGTGATTGAGATCGGAACAGGCTGACCATATGACATTGTGGCATGCGGGGGACGCCGAGACGGCGGCGGGCCTCCCCCGATTCCGGTCAAATTTCACGTTGCCGTTCGCAAATCCAGGGTGAAGGGGAACTCCAGGCTGGGATGCGCCGGCGCAACCCGCATGCGGCCCGGGGTGTGGCCCATGCGGAAGAACCGCGCCAGACGGCGGCTCTCGGCCTCGTAGGAGTTGATGGGGAAGACGGTGGGATTGCTCCCGCCCGGATGCTCGACGTGGTACTGGCAGCCGCCCAGCGAGCGCTCCATCCAGGTATCGACCAGATCGAAGGTCAGCGGCGCGTGCACGCCGATGCCCGGATGCAGCGCCGAAGGCGGGCGCCAGGCGCGGTAGCGCACGCCGCAGACGTATTCGCCGCTGCGCCCGGTGGGCTGCAGCGGCACGGCCCGGCCGTTGACCGTGAGCACGTAGCGGCTGTCGGTCAGGCCGTTGATTTTCACCTCCAGGCGTTCCAGCGAGGAATCGACATAGCGCACCGTGCCGCCTGCCGCGCCTTCTTCGCCCATCACATGCCAGGGTTCGAGCGCCATGCGCAGTTCCAGCTTCATGCCATGCACCGCGTAGTCGCCCAGCAGCGGGAAGCGGAAGGTGTGATGCGGCGCGAACCACTGCGGGTCGAAGTCGAAACCGGCCTCGCGCAGTTCGGTGAGCACGTCGTCGAAATCCATGGCGATGAAGGCGGGCAGCAGGAAGCGGTCGTGCAGCGCCGTGCCCCAGCGCTGCAGCCCGGCGGTGTAGGGCGTGTGCCAGAAGCGGGCGATGAGCGCGCGCAGCAGCAGTTGCTGCACCACGCTCATGCGGGCGTGCGGCGGCATCTCGAAGGCGCGCAGTTCGAGCAGGCCGAGCCGCCCGGTGGCGCCGTCGGGGCTGTAGAGCTTGTCGATGCAGAACTCGCTGCGGTGGGTGTTGCCGGTGACGTCGATCAGGAGGTTGCGCAGGGTGCGATCGACAAACCAAGGTGGAAGATAGGAGCCCCCAGGCTCACTGCGTTCGCCGCCCCCCGAGGGGGTGCGCGCGACTTGGGGCGGCCCGGCGTCGCGCGCCTCCTGCCGATAACGCGCGCGGTTGGCGCGCAGCTCGGCCAGGGCGATTTCGAGTTCGTACACCTGATCGTCGCGCGCTTCGTCCACCCGCGGCGCCTGGCTGGTGGGGCCGATGAACAAGCCCGAGAACAAATAGCTCAAGCTGGGATGGTTGTGCCAGTAGGCGATCAGGCTGGCCAGCAGATCGGGGCGGCGCAGGAAGGGGCTGTCCGCCGGGGTGGCGCCGCCGAGCACCACATGGTTGCCGCCGCCGGTGCCGGTATGGCGGCCGTCGAGCATGAACTTCTCCGCACCCAGCCGGGTCTCGAATGCGGCCTGGTAGAGGAACTCGGTGTGATCGACGAGTTCCGCCCAGTTGTGCGCCGGGTGGATGTTGACCTCGATCACTCCGGGGTCGGGCGTGACCTGCAGCAGATTGAGGCGCGGGTCGCGCGGCGGCGGGTAGCCTTCGAGCACCAGCTTGACCCGCAGGCGCTGCGCCGTGGTCTCGATGGCGGCGAGCAGGTCGAGATAGTCTTCCGCCGACACCAGCGGCGGCATGAACACGTAAAGAATGCCGCCGCGCGCCTCCACGCACAGCGCGGTGCGCAAAATCCAGCCGGCTGACTCGAAGCGGTCGGGGTGGCGGCCATCGCCGGGCCGCAACCGCTGGCCATCACCGCTGGACAGGGGGGCTGATCCTGCGCTGCCGCCCCGTTGCGGTGCGTCGGCGCCCTGGTTTTGCACTCCGACGGCGCCGCCTTCGGCGTAGCCGCCCCCAATGCGGTGCATCGGGCCGTATTGCAGCCGCAGGGCGGCGGCGTCGGGCAGGCCGCTGCGTGGGGCGAAGGGGTCTTGCGGCCAGTCGGAGGCGCGCTCACCCTCGGTGGCCCAGGGCAGCGAGTCCAGCGGCAGGCGCCAGCCCATGGCCGAATCGCCGGGGATCAGGTACATGCGCTCGTCGCGGAAGAACCATGGGCCGGAAATCCAGCGCGGGCCGCTGAGCTGGGGTGAGCCCGGCTCGCGGCGGATGGGCAGGGCGTAGCCGGTCGGCGTTTTCAGCCCCTGATCGAACACCCTGCGCAGGCGGGCGCGCTCGAGTTCGTCTTCGACCCGCGAATCGAAGGGATCGACGTTGACCGGCAGGCGGCGCTCGCGCCACAGGTAGTACCAGGTGTCCTCGAAGCCGGTCTGCACATGGGCGGGGTCGACGCCCAGGGTATCGACCAGGGCGAGGATGAAGGTGTGCGCGTCGTGCACAGTGGCGCTGCCGCCCAGACGTTCGTCGGCGAACAGGGCGGGATCGTGCCAGCAGGGCTGGCCGTCGCGCCGCCAGATGGCCGACAGCGCCCAGCGCGGCAACTGCTCGCCGGGGTACCACTTGCCCTGGCCGAAATGCAGGAATCCGCCGGGGCCGTAGCGGGCGATGAGTTTGCCGATGAGCTCGCCCGCGTAGCCGCGCTTGGTCGGCCCCTGGGCATCGGTATTCCATTCGGGCGCGTCGCGGTCGGTGGTGGCGACGAAGGTCGGTTCGCCGCCCTGGGTGAGGCGCACGTCGCCGTTCTTCAGGTGCTGATCGACCACTTCGCCCAGGGTCAGCACGGCCTGCCACTGGTCGTCGGTGTAGGGCCTGGTGACGCGCGGCGATTCGTAAATGCGGGTGACGGCCATGTGATGGCTGAAGTCCACCTCGCACTTGTCCACCAGCCCTTCGACCGGGGCCGCGCCCGAGGGCTGCGGGGTGCAGGCCAGCGGGATATGGCCTTCGCCTGCGAGCAGGCCGGAGGTGGGGTCAAGGCCGATCCACCCCGCGCCGGGCAGATACACCTCGCACCAGGCGTGCAGATCGGTGAAGTCGTGCTCAGGCCCGCTGGGGCCGTCGAGCGCCTTGACGTCCGGGGTGAGCTGAATGAGATAGCCGGAGACGAAGCGCGCCGCCAGCCCGAGGTGGCGCAGCACCTGCACCAGCAGCCAGCCGGTGTCGCGGCAGGAACCGCAGGCGCGTTCGAGCGTCTGCTCGGGCGTCTGCACCCCAGGCTCCATGCGGATGGTGTAGGCGATGTCGCGCTGCAGCCGCTGGTTGACGTCCACCAGAAAGTCGATGGTGCGGCGCGGGGTGAGATCGAGGCTCTTGAGCAGGGCTTCGAGCCGTGGGGTGAGCGGGTCGGCGGCCAGATAGGGGGTGAGTTCGGCCTTGAGCTCGGGCGCGTAGCTGAAGGGGAATTTCTCGGCTTCGGGTTCGAGAAAGAAGTCGAAGGGGTTGTAGACCGCCATCTCGGCAACGAGATCGACCGTGATCTGCAGCAGGGTGGTTTTCTCGGGAAAGGTCAGGCGGGCGAGGTAGTTGGAGAACGGGTCCTGCTGCCAGTTGATGAAATGCCGGCCCGGCTCGACGCGCTGGCTGTACGACAGAATGGGCGTGCGGCAATGCGGCGCGGGGCGCAGGCGCACGACGTGGGGCGAGAGGCCCGCCGGACGGTCGAAGCGGTAGGTGGTGGTGTGCGTGAGCGCGACGTGGATGGACATCCGGGCACCTTGGAAAAGTTGAGGAGAAGCAGTCGAGGCGGTGAGGAAGCGGCGGGGTGAAACCTCAGGCGGCGAGAAAGTCCTGGCTGATGCCGACGCCCAGATCGTTGATGCGCTCCAGGAAGTGGGTGAGATAGGCGTGCAGCCCGGTGGCCATGATGTCGTCCAGGCGCCCGAACTGCAGTTGCGCGTTGAGCAGCCCGGCGCGGCGCAGGGTTTCGCGCGACTGCGGGTTGGCCACGGCCTGCAGATGATGGTTCACCGCCATCATGCACGCGGCGAGTGACCGCGGCATGTCGGGGCGCAGGATGAGCAGCGCCGCGACCCGCTCGGGAGTGATGACGTCGCGATAGACCTTGCGATAGGCCTCGAAGCCCGACACCGAGCGCAGCACGCCCGACCAGTGATAGAAGTCGAGTTCCTGCAGCCGCCCGTTGACCGAACCGTAGAAGTCGGACTGCAGGGCGTGGAACTTCACGTCGAGCAGCCGCGCGGTGTTGTCCGCGCGCTCCAGAAAAGTGCCGATGCGCAGGAAGTGAAAGGCCTCGTCCTGCAGCATGGTGCCCGCGCTGACGCCGCGCGACAGATGCGAGCGGTACTTCACCCATTCGAAATACTGGCCCGGATCCTGGTCGGACAGCCCGTTCTGCAGCATGCGTTGCGACTCCAGCCAGGTCTGGTTGAGGGTTTCCCAGACTTCGGTAGTGATCGCGCCGCGCACCGCGCGGGCGTTTTCGCGCGCCGCGCGCAGGCAGCTCTGGATGGACGATGGGTTGCGGGTATCGCACACCATGAAATCGAGCACCTTGTCGGCATCGATCTCGCCGTGGCGCTCGGTGTAGGCAGCGGTCAGCTCGGAAATTCCGAGCAGGCCGCGCCAGCCGAGCTGCATGGTTTCGGCGATCTGCGGCATCAGCGCCGACTGCACATGCACGTCGAGCATGCGGGCGGTGTTTTCGGCGCGTTCGGTATAACGGGCCATCCAGAACAGGTGGTCGGCGGTGCGGCTGAGCATGATGAGCGTCCTTGGAACGACTGCCTTGCGATGACTTACTTTTCAAGCACCCAGGTGTCCTTGGTGCCGCCTCCCTGCGACGAGTTGACCACCAGCGAGCCTTCTTCCAGCGCCACGCGGGTCAGGCCGCCGGGAACGATGGACACCGTCTTGCCGGAAAGCACGAAAGGCCGCAGGTCGATGTGCCGCGGCGCGACGCCCGATTCGACATAGGTCGGACAGGTGGACAGCGCCAGCGTCGGCTGCGCGATGTAGCGCTCGGGATGCGCCTTGATCCTTTCGGCGAAGTCTTTGATTTCGGCCTGGGTCGCGGCGGGGCCAACCAGCATGCCGTAGCCGCCGGCGCCATGCACCTCCTTGACCACCAGTTCGGGCAGGTGCTCCAGCACATAGGCCAGGCTGTCGGGCTCGCGGCACATGCGGGTGGGCACGTTGTGCAGCAGCGGTTTTTCGCCTAGGTAGAACTCGATCATGCGCGGCACATAGGGGTAGATGGATTTGTCGTCGGCCACCCCGGTGCCGATGGCGTTGGCCAGGTTGACGTTGCCCGCGCGGTAGGCGCGCATCAGCCCGGCGCAGCCGATGGCCGATTCGGCGCGGAACACCTCTGGGTCGAGAAAGTCGTCGTCGATGCGGCGGTAGATCACGTCCACCCGCTGCGGGCCCTGGGTGGTGCGCATGTAGACGAAGTCGTCCTTGACGAACAGGTCCTGCCCCTCCACCAGTTCCACGCCCATCTGCTGGGCGAGGAAGGCATGCTCGAAATAGGCCGAGTTGTACATGCCGGGTGTGAGCACCACGACGGTCGGGTCGTTCACTCCCTGCGGGGCGACGGCGCGCAGCTTTTCCAGCAGCAGGTCGGGATAGTGCGCCACCGGGGCGATGCCGTGGCGGGCGAACAGTTCGGGGAACAGCCGCATCATCATGCGGCGGTTTTCCAGCATATAGCTCACGCCCGACGGCACGCGCAGGTTGTCTTCGAGCACGAAGTACTCACCCTCACCCTGCGCGTTTTCGGCGCGCACGATGTCGATGCCCGCGATCTGCGCATAGACGTGATGCGGCAGGTCGATGCCCATCATCTCGGGGCGGAATTGCGAGTTGCCGAACACCTGCTCCGGCGGCACGACGCCGGCCTTGAGAATTTCCTGCTCGTGATAGACGTCGTGGAGGAAGCGGTTGAGCGCGGTGACGCGCTGCTTCAGCCCGGCTTCGAGGTGCTTCCATTCGGCCGCTGGAATGATGCGCGGAATCAGGTCGAAGGGGATGAGCCGCTCGGCGCCTGCCTCGTCGCCATACACCGCGAAAGTGATGCCTACGCGGCGAAAGATCAGCTCGGCCTCCTCGCGCTTGGCGCTGATGGTGTCGGGCGGCTGCTGCGCCAGCCAATGGGCGTATTGCGCGTAGTGGGGGCGCACACCGCCGTCCGCAGGGGTCATTTCGTCGTAAAAGCGCATCGTCGTCTCTCGATTGGGCTGTGCAGCAGATTTAGCAAGATACAGGCCAGACAGGTCGGGTGGTGTGAAACTTCAGCGAGAAACCTCGGCGGGCTTCATATTTGCGCTCCAGTAATGCGGCTTCGCAACACGCCAGGCGATGAAGGCGTCGGGCGCGCTGTCGCGCCACAGCAGCGCGCCCTGCTGGTCGGTGCGCCAGACGGCGATGCCGCGCTCGGCATAGCGCGCCAGCACGGCGGGGTGCGGATGGCCGTGCGGATTGCGGTAGCCCGCCTGCAACACGGCGGCGCGCGGCATCACCGTGTCGAGCAGGGCCTCGCTCGACGAAGATTTGCTGCCGTGATGCGGCACCAGCAGCACGTCGGCATAGGGCAGCAGATCGGCGCGCTGCAGGGCGCGCTCCTGCGGCTGATCGATGTCGCCGGTGAGCAGCACCGAGGCGCCGCGCGCGGCCACATGCAGCACGCAGGAGCGGGCGTTGTCGCTGCTGGGCGCGTCGCCGGGCAGGGGGCTGACGATGCGGAATTCCACGCCGTCCCAGCCCCAGTGCTGACCGGCGGCGCAGGGCTGGCGCTGCTGCAGGCCGTAACGGGCGGCGGCGTCCGGCGGGGCCGAAGTGAGCAGATCGGCCTCGGGGTGGGCGCGGGCGAGGGTGGCCGCGCCGCCCGCGTGATCGCTGTCGTCGTGACTCACCACCACGCGGTCGAGATGGCGCACGCCCAGACTGTGCAGCAGCGGCAGCAGCACGCGGCCACCGGCGTCCACGCCCGGCGCCTGTCGCGGGCCGGTGTCGTACAGCAGGGTGTGCCGCGCGGTGCGCACCACCACCGCCATGCCCTGTCCGACATCGGCAAACCACACCTCCATCGCCCCGGTCTCGGGCGCCGTGCCAGGGTTGCTGGCCAGCGGCAGCAGCAGCAACAGACCGGGCGCGCGCAGCCGCCAGTTCCACGGCAGCGCCAGCGCCAGCACGCCGAGCGCGGCCAGCGCCAGCGTGAGACCGTCGGGCGCGGCGGCGTGCCACTGCGCCAGCGGCCAGTCGGCCATTTGGCGCAGCACCGCGTCCAGGCCCTGCTGCACCCAGGCCGCGAGCCGCCACAACCCGCCGTCCAGCGGCGCGGGCAGCAGCAGGCCGCCGACCGCCAGCGGCGCAACCGCCAGGGTGACCACGGGAATCGCCAGCGCATTGGCCAGCGGCGAGAGCACCGCGATCTGCTGAAAGAACAACAGCGTGAGCGGCAGCAGGGCGATAGTGGCCACCCACTGCGAGTGCGCGGCGCGGCGCAGCGCCTGAGCGCCGCGCTGCAGCCGACCGGCGGGCGCGGCTTTGCGGGGGCCGCAGGCCGACGCGGCGGTTTCCGGGCGCCTGCCGCCCGCAACGAACAACATGCCCACCGCCACGAAAGACAGCCAGAACCCGGCCTGCCGCACCGCCCACGGATCCCACAGCAGCACGGCGGTCAGCGCCAGCGCCATCACGTCGCGCCAGTCGGCGCGCAGCCCCCGCTGGCGCAGCAACAGCACCACCGCGAGCATCAGCAGGGTGCGCTGCGCCGGCACGCCCCAGCCCGCGATGAACGCGTAGGCGGTGGCGGTCAGCAGCGCGCCCCAGGCGGCCACGGTGGGGGCGGGAACGGTCAACGTCCAGGGATGACGCAGCCGGGCGCTCTGCCGCCACAAACCGCCCACGAGACCCAGCGCCAGCCAGGCCAGCAGGGTGATGTGCAGACCGGAAATACTCATCAGATGCGCGACGCCGGTGATGCGATAAGTCGCCCAGTCTTGCGCGGAAATGGCGCTTTGATCGCCCAGAGCCAGCGCGATGATGGTGTCGGCGGCGGGGAAGGTATTGGCCCCCACACTCGCATTCGCTCGCTGCCCCCCGAGGGGGCGCTCCCCGCCTTGGGGCGGCCCGGCGGCGGGGACGGAGTGATCGCTCCTCCCCCACGTCGTGGGGGAGGTTGGGTGGGGGTGAGGCGCGTTCCGCCCTTGCAGCGCGGTCAACATGCGCTGGCGCAGGTGGTCGCGCAGTTGCGCGATCCAGTCGGCCGGAGCGCGGCGAAGGCCGAGAAGCTGCGGGGGCGCGCCCATGCGGCTCACGGTTCCAGTGGCGCCGATGCCCTCGCGGAACAGCGTCAGTTCGGTGTCGTTGCCGCCCGGATTGGCCAGGCCATGCGGGCGCTTGAGGCGCACCGAAAACTGCCATTCCTGGCCGGGATGCACGCGCGGCGGCGCTTGAGCAGGGCCGGAACCGCTACGCCGCGCATACCAGCTCAGCGACACCTTGCTCGGCACTCCGGCCGGGGCGGGCGGGGTGATCGCGAAGACGAAGCGCGTGGCATTCGGGTAGAGCACCGGCAGGCCGGTCACCACGCCGCGCACCTGGATGACCTGGCTTTCGAGCGCCGGATCGAGGCGGTCGGCCAGCAGCGCAGTGGCGCGCCAGCCCGTCAGCCCGAAAGCGAGCGCAAAACCGCCGCTGGCGAGCAGAAGTTCAAGGACGATGCGTTGCCGCTTCTGCTTTTTGTTCGCCAAGCCGCCGTAGCGGCCCTGCCACAGCAGCAGCGCCGCAGTCAGTCCGATGCCTGCGGTCGCCATCACGCCGTAAATCGGCTGCGGCCAGAGCGCGGCCTGCGCGGTCTGCAGCGCACAGCCCAGCAGGACGGCAAGGGCAAAGGTCGGCAAGTCGGGTTCCTTCAGGCCGCAGGCAGAGGGTTGATCGCGAGCGCCCCGGCGCTTTCTCGGGAGCGCGTCTGAACGCATCATAAAAAGCGGGCGGGGCGACGCGGGAATTCCATGGGCTTTACAAGTCTCTACAGTTGCGCGCCGTCACACGGGCAGGCAGCTCGTGTTTGTATGGTTCAATTTCTGCAACAGATTTCGGGAGTCCCTGCATGAATCGGCAAAAACACACTTTTGTTCCGCGCTCGAGCGCAGTCGGCGCTGCGACACTTGCGGCCCTCGGTGCGCTGACCCTGGCGGGATGCGCCACGCCGGTCAATCTCAACCAGCCGACGCCGGTGCAGCAACTCAATCCGCCCACGCCGCGCGTCACGGCGCCGCCATCGACGTACGCCCCCGTCACCCCGCAAGCGCCCCAGAGCGAAGCCCAGCCGCTGGCACCCTCCGCGCCCATCACCGTGCAGCCCCTGGGGCCGGCCGGTGTGGCCCCGGCCGCAAGCGCGCCCGCTGCGCCGCAGTCCGCGCCCACAGCGCCCACGCCTGAGGTTTCGGCGCCGCAGCCCAGTGCATCCGCCCTGCCGCCGGGCGCCGTGCGCTTCAACTGCCAGGACGGCAGCTCTTTCATCGCCACCTTCGGCGATGTGTCGGTCACGCTGCAAACCGCGCTGGGCAATCTCACCCTGGATCAGACCGTCTCCGCCGACGGCGCCCGCTATCGCAACAGCGCCTTCCAGGTATGGTTCAAAGGCCGCCAGGCCACGGTGACCAATTTTCTGCAGAACACCAACATGGTGTGTCAGCAGCAGTGATTTGTTTCTTCGGTCGCGACGATGACCTCTGGACCATAAAACGCAGCCCTGTCCCCAGGGCGGCGTCACCTGACGCATCGCCCGCTACCGCAGCACGGGCAACTGCGGCAACGCCTCGCAGAGCAACTAGGGCCTGTTAACGCTATTTATGCCCCCGCGTTGCCCCCAGACGGGGAGGGA
>DYKQ01000033.1:0-11801 GCA_020722545.1 Thiomonas intermedia
CCGAATCCGAGCCGCTTGCAAGCTGCGAGGTGGTCAAGGAAACTTGGGGCGGCCCGGCGCTTCCTTGAGCGCAATCGGACCGCGCAACTGGCGCAGCAGCGCACGCGCATAGGGCAGCGCATGCCGCCGGTCTTGCGCGCTCGCCGCTACGGGCAATTCGCTCCAGGGCAGCGCCGGGCAGCGGTGATGGGTGGCGTGATAGTTGAAATGCAGAATCAGCGCCGAGGCCCAGCGCGGCAGATCGAGCTGGCGCGCCTGTCGCACATCATCGCCGGGGGCGTGCAGCGGAGTCGCATAGTGATAGGCGTTGTCGGTGAGCGAGATCAGCAGCCCTCGGCCCAGCAGCGCCAGCAGCAGCATCCAGGCGTGCGCGCCGTAGAGCCAGACGCTGCAGGCCATCAGCGCCAGTGAGGCCAGGCTGTCCAGACGCATGGCGCGCAGGGTGTCGGGCTTGAGCAGTTGCCGCTGCAAACTATCGGCCAGCGACGGCAGACCGGGCTCGGCGGGAAGACGCTGCGCCAGCCGCAGCAGCCAGGCCGGCGGCAACCACACCAGCAGCAGCGCGACCACCTCGCTGGCGTACAGGCCGATGAGCAGTTGCGGGTAGTAGCGCAAGGCGGCTGCGCCGCGCGTGGTCAGGGCCGGATCGAACACTTCGCTGCGGTCGATGGCGGTGCGGTTGAACTGGTGGTGCTTGAGATGCCCGAATCGCAGCACCGCAAACGGCGCCGGAAAGCCGATGGCCAGCAGACGCGCAAGCGCGTCGTTCAGGCGCCGGTCAGGAAGCAGCACGGCGTGGATGCCTTCGTGCAGCAAAGACCAGTAAGAAGTGGTCGCCAGCACCACGATCAGCAGGCTCCAGCCCAAAGCAGGCGCCACGGGCAGCAGCAGCGGCAGAACGATCCACAGCCAGACCGACATCGCCAGCGCCAGGACCGCGAGCAACAGATTGAGCCGCGTCGGAATGCCGCGAGGGTCGGTTGCCGCGCCGCTCATGTTCATCTCGAGGCGGGCGGCATCTGCGGGCCGATCTGTGAACCATATTGCCGCCGGTCGATGAATACGCGCTCATCAGGCTGCGCCTTGGCCACTTTTTTCAGCTCGACCAGAAGGGCCGAGACTTCGCGGTGCGACTCCACCTGTCCCGAAGCCAAAGTCAGCACGCCGAAGGACACGGTGGGAAATCCGAACCACTGCGCTTCGCCCCGGCGGTTGACGGCCTCGTATCCGCCACGCTCACGTTGATCCGGATTGAAGAAGCGCGGCATCTCGGCGGCGAATTCCTGCGGAATGGTCTGCAGACGCTCGATGGCATCCGGCTCGGCGCTCACCACGATGAAATCATCCCCGCCGATGTGGCCGACAAAATCGCCCGGCCGCCCAAAGCGCGCCCGCAGCAGATCGGCCAGCAGCACAATGACCTCGTCGCCGAGCTGGTAGCCAAACGCATCGTTGAACGGCTTGAAGTGATCGATATCGCCATACGCCGCCACGAAGGACCGCCCCGAGGCCAGCAGGCGATCGATCTGTTCGTTGATGGGCACATTGCCCGGCAGCAGCGTCAGCGGGTTGGCATAGCGCGCGGTCTGGATCTGAAACTCGTTGACCAGCCGCAGCAGATCGCCCACCAGCAGCAGGCCGCGATAGTCGCCCTGCTCGGTGACCAGCACGCCCTCGGTGGCGTGGCGAAAACTGGCATCGGCGATCAACTGGCTGGCCTGGTGCAGACTGCTGCTCACATCGAGCTTGAGCACGTCGGCGCTCATCACCTGGGCGCAGGGTTTGTTGCCCAGCAGGTCGCGCACATGCGGGCGCCAGAGCCGGTCGGCCAGCACATAACGGTTGAGAATGCCCAGGGCGCGCCCTTTGGCATCGACCACGGGAATCGACAGCAGATCGGGCTGGGCGTCGAAGCGGCGCAGCACTTCTTCCAGCCGCACCTGCGGCAGCACCGGAACGATCGGGCGCGCCAGGCCGAGCGCCGACTGTTCCACGCTGCCGCGCGAAGCCAGCGGGTACAACTCGGGTTGAGCCGCCTCGATCAAACCTTTTTGCGCCGGGCCCATTTCGCGCGACGGCGAGGCGGACGGCCGCTCCAGGACGAAACCCTGCGCCAACTGCACGCCGATTTCGCGCAGCACGCGCAGATCGCGGGCCGACTCCACGCCCTCGGCCACCACCCAGGAGCGGCTGGCCTCGGCCATGAGCAGCATCGAGCGCACGAACGCCGCCTTGATCGCATCATCGGCCAGCCCGTCGCAGAACGCCCGGTCGATCTTGAGATAGCGCGGATGCAGGCGCTGCCAGGCCTCGTAGCGGCCGAAACCCCGCCCCATATCGTCCAGCGCCAGCGAAAACCCGAGGCGGTGCAGATGTTCGGCCTGCTCCACGCCCACGCCGTCTTTCAGCAGATCATCGCTTTCCAGCAACTCGAACACGATGCGCGACGGCGGCAAGCCCAGTCTTTGCAACAGATCGAGCGCGGCCGAGCTGCCCAGCCAGCCCGAATCGAGCAGGGTCTGCGTGACGTTGATGAACAGCTGCCCCGGCAAATTCAAGCGGGCGAAGGTCTCTAAACTCGTGCGCACGCACAGGGCGTCGAGTTCGTACAAGCGCCCGTTCTCCCGCGCGGTCTGAAACAGCGCATCCGGTCGCTCCAGCGGCGAACCCTGCGGCCCGCGCGCCAGCGCCTCGAAGGCGTGGATCGAATGGCCCCGCAGATCGAACACCGGCTGAAACTCCACACGCAGCTCGCCGTGCGAAAGCATCCGGCCGAGCAGGATGGCGAGATAACCGATCTGGGGTTGTACGAGGGAAAGCATGGGGCGAAATGCGGGAAAGATGCCCGGTTCTATCGCACCCACATCACAGTTTGATGACAGTCATGCCGATTCCATCTGACATGCCGCAGCACAAAGCCCTGCCCTGCAAAAACGAGACAACTCAACCACAATAGGCTTCACAGCGCCACTTTGGCCTGCTCCCTGATTCACCTGAAAGTCATTTAAAAGGACATCGAACATGGCAAAGATTCTTGTTTTGTATTACAGCACCTGGGGTCATGTGGAAACCATGGCGCACGCCGTGGCCGAAGGCGTGCGCAGCGTGCCGGGCTGCAGCGTGGACATCAAGCGCGTGCCCGAAACCATGCCGGCCGAAACCGTTGCCGCCATCCATGCCAAGACCGATCAGGCCGCGCCCATCGCCCAGCCTTCCGACCTGGCCGACTACGACGCAGTGATCTTCGGCACGCCCACCCGCTTCGGCAATATGTGCGGCCAGATGCGAAACTTTCTCGACCAGACCGGCGCGTTGTGGCAACAAGGCAAGCTGGCGGGCAAGGTGGGCAGCGTGTTTGCCAGCACCGCCACCCAGCACGGCGGGCAGGAAACCACCCTCACTTCCTTCCACACCACCCTGTTCCATCACGGCATGATCGTGGTCGGCGTGCCCTATGCCTGCGCCGGACTGACGAATATGGACGAGATTTCGGGCGGCACGCCTTACGGCGCCACCACCCTGAGCAAAGGCGACGGCAGCCGCCAGCCCAGCGCCAACGAGCTCGGCATCGCCCGCTTCCAGGGCAAGCATGTCGCGGAAATCACCAAGAAGTTGTTTGGTTGATGCCGCCAGCCGCGGAACCCGGCCACGCCTGCCGCCCCGGCTGCGCGGCCTGCTGCATCGCGCCGTCGATCAGCAGCCCGATTCCCGGAATGCCGCAGGGCAAGCCAGCGGGCACGCCCTGCGTGCAACTCACCGCGGACCTGCGCTGCGCCATTTTCGGCAGGCCCGAGCGTCCATCCTGCTGCAGCGGACTGCAGCCCAGCGCCGAGATGTGCGGCGACAACCGCGAGCACGCGCTGCACTGGCTGGCCGCACTGGAACGTGCGACGGCGCCCTGAAGCCTTCAGGGCGCTTTCAATCAGCTTAACGATCAGACCGCCAGAGGCGCGGAAATGGCGTCCATCTGCGCCAGCACTTCTGGCGTGAGCTTGGGCAGCACACTTAAAGCGCCCAGGTTCTCCTGCAGTTGCGACAGCTTCGAAGCCCCCAGAATGACCGAGCTCACCCGCGGGTTGTGCGCCACCCAGGCCAGCGCCAGTTGCGCCACGCTGCAGTCGAGCTGCTGGGCGATGCCTTCGAGCTCGCCCACTGCGGCATTCTTTTGCGCGTCGAGCAGGCCGTCACGCAGAAAGCTCACGTTCTGCATCGCGCCCCGGCTGCCTGCGGGGACGCCCTGGCGATATTTGCCCGTCAGCAGGCCAGACGCCAGCGGGCTCCAGGTCGTGAGTCCCAGGCCGATATCGTCGTAGAGCCGGGCGTACTCCTGCTCCACCCGCTTGCGATGGAACAAGTGATATTGCGGCTGTTCCATCACCGGCTTGTGCAGATGGTGCCGCTCGGCAACCTCGTAAGCGGCGCGAATCTCGTCGGCGCTCCACTCGCTGGTGCCCCAATACAGCGCCTTGCCCTGCTCGATGACGTTGTGCAGCGCCCAGACGGTTTCTTCGATGGGGGTGTGCGGATCGGGGCGATGGCAGTAGATCAGGTCGATGAAATCCAGCCCCATGCGCTTGAGGCAACCATCGACCGCCTGCATCAAATACTTGCGGTTCAGGGTGTTGCGGCCATTGATACGCGGCTTCTCGGCGGTGCCCGCGTCGAGCCCCCAGAAAAACTTGCTCGACACCACATAGTCGAGCCGGTGCCACTTGAGCTGGGCCAGCGCCTCGCCCATCAGCCGCTCGCTTTCGCCATTGGCATAGACCTCGGCGTTGTCGAAAAAATTGATTCCCGCATCGCGCGCGGCGGCCATCATCTCGCGCACGCCCGGAGCATCGACCTGATTGTGAAACGTCACCCAGGAGCCGAGCGAAAACAGGCTGACCTGCAGGCCGCTGCGGCCAAGACGGCGATAAAGCATGGGGTTGTGCATGGCGTTCTTCTCCGAGATGTAAAGAACGTGAGCTTAGGCCGCCCGGCAAAACCCTGTGCGTGCAAAACCGCCGTAGTTCAGGCAGAGCGCAGCATCAACACCGGGGCTTTTGACGGGGATGCAGCGGCGGCCTGCAGACCGCGCCACTGGTAGAGCGCTGCCGTGGTTTTGCGGGCGCCGCATTGGCCGCAACTCCCGCAGGAGCCGCTGCTGCAGGCGCCGCCCTGCGCATCGATCCGTTCGACCAGCCCGCGCTGCACCCAGTGCGCCAGCATGTCTTCGGCAACTGACGCAGAAACCTGCACGCAGGCCGCAATCTCGGCGGCGCTGGCAAGCTGCTTGTCACGCAGGCAATCGCGCACGGCGAACAGCGGGTTCATACCAGACTCTCCAGTCCCTGCGTTGCCACGCGGCGCTCGGTGCGGTCTCCGTATTGGCGCAGGCCCGCCACCAGCAGCACAAAGGCGGCGACGCAAGCGGCCACCCATAGGGCGGACGATAGGGGATGCTGCGCAAACGTGCCGATCTGATAGATCACCGTGGCCGCGGCCCAGGCGATGCCGATGCCGTAAAGCACGGAAAACACCATCCAGCCCCAGCCCACCTCACGACGCAGCGCGCCCATGGTGCTGGCGCAGGGCACGTACAGCAAGACGAACACCAGATAGGCGAAGGCCGACACCGGGGTGAAGGCAGCCGCCAGCCCGGCGAGGGTTTCGTTGCTGGCGCCGCTGGCCTGCTCGGCCGCGTTGACGGACTGCAGATCGTGCAGGCCCAGCGGATCGAGGAAGCTGCTGAAAAAGGCCGCGGCGTTTTCGGGAATGGTCTTGGCGGCCTCCCACAACTTGGCGCCCACATCAGGCTGGCGGTAAGCCTCCATCAAGTCGGAAGCCTGCTGCCGCTGATAAATGCCGTTGAGCGTGCCGATCACGATCTCCTTGGCGGCCGCGCCCGCCACTAGACCCGACACCGCAGGCCAGTTCTCACGGCTGATGCCCATGGGCTCGAACACCGGCGCAATGGCCCGACTGCCCTGCGCGAGCAGGGAATGATCGATGTCGGTCGCCTGCAGGCCTTTGGCCGTCCAGCCTATGCCGGGCAGGATGAACAGCACCACTCCGATGACCACGATCACCTTGCCGACGCGGAAGATGAACACTTTCAGCCGCTGCCAGGCCTGCAGCACCACGCTGCGCAGGCTGGGCAGACGGTAGGGCGGCAGCTCCATGACAAAGGGCATGGGCTCGCCTCGGATGGCCGTCTTGCCCAGCATCCACGCGGTCAGCAGCGCCACCACGATGCCCAGCACATACAGCAGAAACACCACCTGCCCGCCGGTGCTGCGGAAAAACACCACGGCGAACGCCATATAGATGGTCAGCCGCGCCGAGCACGACATGAAGGGCTGCATCAGCACCGTGAGCAGGCGGCCGCGCGGGTCTTCGATGATGCGCGAGCCCATGATGGCCGGCACATTGCAGCCAAAGCCGATGACCATGGGCACCAGCGAGTTGCCGGGCAGTCCTATGCGCCGCATGAAGCGGTCCATCGCATAGGCCGCGCGCGCCATATAGCCCGAGTCGTCGAGAAAGGCGAGGAACAGAAACGTGAGACCGATGGGCGGGATGAACGAGATCACCAGGTTGAGCCCGCCGCCCACGCCGCCAGCAACCATGGACACCATCCAGTCGGGCAGCCCGGCCTGCAGCATCAAATGGCCGACGCCGCCGATGAGCAGCGCGGACGAGGCCTGATCGAAAAAGTCGAGAAAAATATTGCCGCCGCTGAAGCTCACCACGAACACCAGATAGAGCACCAGCAGAAACACCGGCACGCCCAGCCATTCATTGAGCACCACGCGGTCGAGCATATCGGTCACGCGGTGACGCATCCCCATCTTGCCGGTGCGCTGCAAGGCGATGGCGGCAAGCTGGTGCGCCCAGCCAAAGCGGGTGGCCGCAACCAGATCGGCCACTTCTTCGCCGGATTGGGCGAGCACCTGCGCCTGCGCCGCCGCCACGTCGGCCTGTACCTCGGCCGAGGGCGACACCACCAGCCCTTCGAGCAGCCGCAGCGCATCGAAGCGGCGCCGTGGCGATGAGGGCGCGGCGAGTTGGGCGCCGACCTGACTGATCGCCTGTTCGACCTCGGGCGGGTAGGTCGGCATCAAGGCGCCGGGCTTTTGTTGCAGGGCGCCCCGAATGGTGTCGAGCAGTTCTGCACGGCCACGGCCTTTTCGCGCCACCAGCGGCGCCACGGGCACGCCGAGTCGCTTTGAGAGCGCATGCACTTGCGGCTCCAGCCCCAGCGCCTGCGCCTCGTCCACCATATTGAGCGCGATGATCAGCGGCTTGCCGGTTTCGAGCAGTTCGAAGGTCAGCGCCAGATGGCGTTCGAGATTGGAGGCATCGACGATGTTGACGATGAGATCCACCCGCTCATCGAGCAAAAAGTTGCGCGCCACGCCCTGATCGGCGCCGCCGCCGCCCAGCAGGCTGTACACGCCCGGAAGATCGATCACCGAAAGCTTCAGCCCCGCCGCGGAGGCCGTTCCCCGGCGCTGCTCCACCGTGACGCCGGGCCAGTTGCCCACATGCTGATGCGCCCCGGTGAGCAGGTTGAAAATGGTGGTCTTGCCGCAATTGGGGTTGCCCGCCAGAGCGATCACCGGCAGGCCGGAGTCTGCTTCGGGGGAAACGGCGCAATCCGGATCGTGACAGGCGCTCATGCGGCAGCCTTCTGATGGATCGCAGGCGCCGCGGTGGCGATAGGCGCCACGCGGATTTTGTCGGTCACGCCCCGCCCCAGCGCGATGCGCGCTCCGCCCACCTGCACCACCGTGCCCCGCGGCCCGGGGCCGTGCACCACGCGCAGCGGCACGCCACGGCGGATGCCGAGCATGACCATGCGCTGCACCATGGCGCGTCCGCCATCGAAATCGACAACCTGGGCGCTTTGCCCATAGGGAAGCTGTGCAAGGGATACCACTTCGGAGTCTGTATGCATGATCTGACCTGAAAAGAAGCTGCTTTGTGGAGGTCGCAAATGATAATGTTTATCGTTACATATATCGTATGCGCGGTGGCTGATGAAGATCAAGGTTTGCCCTCACGCGGGGCTGCTTTATCTGTAACAGTGCGTGAACCGGTGTGGAATCCGCCCCACTTTTCGTCTCGCCCTGCCTACACTCGACGAACAAACCAGGACCGAAGCTGTCGTGCCCGCCGCCTTTCCGCCCCACTCCCCCGCCCTGCTGCCCATCGTGGGCAGCGATTTCGCGTTTCCCGTGCGCCGCGTGTATTGCGTCGGGCGCAACTACGCGGCCCATGCGCGCGAAATGGGCTCAGACCCGAATCGTGAGCCGCCGTTTTTCTTCTGCAAACCCGGCGATGCCGATGCGGTGATTGCGGTTGCCGCAGGGCAGACCGGCGACATCGCCTACCCGTCCGTCACGCAAGATCTGCATCACGAAATCGAGTTGGTCGTCGCCATCGGCGCCGCGGGCCGCGACATTCCCGTGGGGCAGGCCGCCGCGCACATCTACGGCTACGCCGTCGGGCTCGACCTGACGCGCCGCGATCTGCAGGGGCAGATGAAGGCGCAGGGTCGGCCGTGGGAAATCGGCAAGGCCTTCGACCAGTCCGCCCCCATCGGCCCGATCACGCCGCGCCAATCCGGCTCCGAGCTGAACACGGGCGCGATTGCGCTGACGGTCGATGGCGCCCTGCGTCAGCAAGGGCGGCTGGAGCAGATGATCTAGGGCCTGTCCCTAGTCGGTAGATGAAACCATCGCCCGGCTCTCAACCTTGTTCACCTTGAAACCCGGCGACCTGATTTTCACCGGCACGCCCGATGGCGTCGGCGCCATCACCCGTGGCCAGGTACTGCACGGCACGATAGACGGCCTGACGCCGCTGCAGGTGCGCATCGTCTGACCGAGGACGCTCAGTGCGCCAGCTCCCAGTTGGCGCCCAGGCCTATTTCGGCCAGCAGCGGGACGTCGAGCTGGGCGACGCCCGCCATCAGGCGGGGAATGTGTTCGCGCACCCAGTGCGTTTCTTCCTCGGGCACTTCGAGCACCAGCTCGTCGTGCACCTGCATCACCACCCGGGTGCGCAGTTTTTCGCGCGCGAGTGCGGCATCGACGGCGATCATCGCCATCTTGATGAGATCGGCCGCGGTGCCCTGCATCGGCGCGTTGATGGCGGCGCGCTCGGCCGCGGCCCGGCGCGGCCCGCTGGCGTGAATGTCGGGCAACCACAGTCGTCGCCCGAACACGGTTTCGACATAGCCTTGCTCCGCCGCCAGCTTGCGGGTTCGCTCCATATACGCCGCGACGCCCGGATAACGGGCGAAGTAACGGTCGATGTAAAGCTGCGCCGCGCTGCGCTCCAGGCCGAGGTTGCGCGCCAGGCCGAAGGCGCTCATGCCGTAGATCAGCCCGAAGTTGATGACCTTGGCCATGCGGCGCTGGTCGCTGCTGACTTCCAGCGGCGTGACGCCAAAAATCTCGGCTGCGGTGGCGCGGTGAATATCCTCGCCTGCGGCGAACGCAGCGAGCAGACCAGCGTCTTGCGAGAGGTGCGCCATGATGCGCAGCTCGATCTGCGAATAGTCGCTCGACGCAATCAGCCAGCCTTTGGGCGCGATAAACGCCTCGCGAATGCGCCGCCCCTCGGCGGTGCGTACCGGAATGTTCTGCAGATTCGGGTCGTTGGAGGCCAGCCGCCCGGTCACGGCCACGGCCTGCGCGTAATTGGTATGCACCCGGCCGGTGTCCGGGTTGATCATCTGCGGCAGCTTCTCGGTATAGGTGCTCTTGAGTTTGGACAGGCTGCGGTGGTCGAGAATGACGCGCGGCAGCGGGTAATCTTCGGCCAGCTTTTCCAGCACTTCCTCGTCGGTGGACGGAGCGCCGGAGGCGGTCTTTTTCAGCACCGGCAGTTGCAGGCGGTCGAACAGGATTTCGCCGACCTGCTTGGGACTGCCCAGATTGAAAGCGCCGCCGGCCAGCTCGAATGCCTGCGCCTCCAGGGTTTGCATCTTGGCGCCCAGCTCGCCGCTTTGCGCCCGCAGCAGATCGCCGTCCACCAGCACGCCGGTGCGCTCGATGCGCTGCAGCACTTCGCTGACCTGCATTTCCAGCGCGTAGATCCGCGTCAGCCCGGCATCGGCCTGGACTTGCGGCCACAGCCGCTGGTGCACCTGCAGCGTGAGGTCGGCGTCTTCGCCGCAATAGCGCGTCGCCACATCGAGCGCCACCTGATCGAAGGTGATGGCCTTGGCGCCCTTGCCGCAGACCTGTTCGTAGCTCAGGGTGTCGTCCCGGCCAAGATGACGGCTCACTAGGCTGTCGAGGCTGTGCGGCTTGTGCGCCTCGATCACATAGCTCTCAAGCAAGGTGTCGTGCACATAGCCGCGAATCGTCACGCCCGCGTTGGCGAACACATGGCGGTCGTACTTGGCGTTCTGCCCGAGCTTGGGTTTGTCGGCGTTTTCCAGCCAGGGCCGCAGACGTTCGAGCACCTCGGCCATCGGCAGCTGCTCGGGCGCGCCGGGGTAGGCGTGGGCCAGCGGCAGATAGGCGGCCTCGCCGGGCGCCACGCTGAGCGAAATGCCGACCAGCCGTGCGCGCATCGGGTCGAGCGAGTCGGTTTCGGTGTCGATGGCGGTGAGCCCGGCCGCGTCGATGCGGGCCAGCCAGGCGTCGAACCGTCCCCAGTCGAGAACGGTCTCGTAGGCGCCTGGCGCGCTCGTTTCGGCCGGCGGCGCGTCGTCCAGCAGCGACACCTTCCGGGCGGCCTGCTCGCTCACCGTCTGCGCCTTTATCTCGGCGCTGAAGCGGCGCATGCCGTTGCGGGTGAAGAAGGGCAGCAGCGCCTGCGCATCTTCCGGCGCCGGACGCAGATCGGGGTCGAAGGCTTGGGCGTAGCCGTCCAGATCGCAGTCGGTGTGGATGGTCACCAGCTTGCGCGCCGTGGGCAGCCAGTCGAGCGCGGCGCGCAGATTCTTGCCCGCAGCGCCGCTCACGCTTTCGGCCTGCTCGATCAGCGCATCAAGCGAGCCGTACTCCGTCAGCCACTTGACCGCCGTCTTGGGGCCGACCTTGTCCACGCCGGGCACGTTGTCCACGGCGTCGCCCACGAGGGTGAGGTAATCGACGATGCGCTCTGGGGGAACGCCAAACTTTTGCTGCACCCCGGCGGAGTCGAGCACTTCGTTGCTCATGGTGTTGACCAGAGTGATGTGGTCGTTGACGAGCTGAGCCATGTCCTTGTCGCCCGTGGAAACCAGGGTGCGGATGCCCGCGGCGTGCGCCCGCACGGCCAGGGTGCCGATCACGTCGTCGGCCTCCACCCCCGGCACCTCGAGCAGCGGCCAGCCCATCAGCCGCACGGCCTGGTGAATCGGCTCGATCTGCGCTGCCAGGTCGGGCGGCATGGGCGGGCGCTGGGCCTTGTATTGGCCGTACATGGCGTTGCGGAAAGTCGGCCCCTTGGCGTCGAACACGCAGGCCGCGTAGCGATAGCCCTTGGCGACCGGATATTGCTCGCGCAGGCGCCGCAGCATGGCCACCATGCCGTAGAGCGCCCCGGTGGGCTGGCCTTCGGGCCCGCGCAGGTCGGGCATGGCGTGGAAAGCGCGGTAGAGATAGCTGGAGCCATCCACCAGCAGCAGGGTGGGGGCGGAGTCGGAATGCACGTCGGAATTCATCCGCGCATTATCAATGCCGCCGTAAAATCGGCCCATGAAGATGCCCCGCCCCAATCTTGCCGTTTCCGCCCTTGGCCTGTTCATGCTGATCGCCAGCGTGTATCCGGGACCAAGCGCCCTTGCGCAGTCCAAGCCTGCGGCGCCGGTGACG
>DYKQ01000033.1:11901-21201 GCA_020722545.1 Thiomonas intermedia
AAATTCCCCGAACCTCGGGTGCGCGAAAACGTCACCCAGGACCGTGCGGTGCGCATTCAGGAGCAGCAGGTGCGCGGCGCCACCACCTCGATTCAGGTGCAACCTTTGCATGGCGGCGCGGCCTACTACGTGGCGCCGCCCTCGATCTCGTCCAGCACCGACCCGGCCCATATGGAAGGGCAGGCGCAGTGGAAGGTGTTCACCTTCAAATAACCCGACGGGCTGACCGTTCAACCGGCTCGCTCAACCTGCTTTTCAGCCCGCCTTTTCTTTCCCCATCCCGTTCATGGCCGTTTTCACACCGCTCGACGCAGCAGAGGTCGACTCCTGGCTGGCCCGCTTCGATCTGGGCGCACGCACCGACCTGCAAGGCATCGCCAGCGGGATCGAAAACACCAACTACTTCCTGAGCACCACACAGGGCCGGTTCGTGCTCACCTTGTTCGAGCGCCTGCAGGCCGAGCAGTTGCCGTTTTACCTCGGGCTGATGCACCACCTGGCCGCGCATGGCATTCCCGTGCCCGACCCCCTGCCCGACCGACAGGGCCAGACCTTGCACACCCTCAAAGGCAAACCCGCCGCGCTGGTCACGCGCCTGCAAGGCCGCAGCCAGTTGCAGCCCGAGCCGGTGCACTGCGCGCAAGTGGGGCGCTGGCTGGCGCGCATGCATCTGGCCGCACGCGACTATCCGGGCACGCAACCCAATCTGCGCGGGCTCGCCTGGCAGGCCCGCACCATCCCCGACATCCTGCCCTTTCTCACCGCCGATCAACGCACCCTCATCAGCGCTGAGCTTGCGCACCAGACCGACATCGCCGCATCGCCCGCCTATGCCGCGCTGCCGCGCAGCGCGGTTCACGCCGATCTGTTCCGTGACAACGTGCTGTTCGAGGGGGACGCGCTCTCCGGCGTGTTCGACTTTTACTTCGCCGGGGTCGATACCTGGCTGTTCGATCTGGCCGTGGCGCTCAACGACTGGTGCATTCATCTGCAGACCGGCGAGTTTGACCCGGCCCGCTTTGAAGCCTTGCTGAGCGCCTACCTCGCCGTGCGCCCCATGAGCGATGCCGAACACCGCCTGCTGCCCGACGCCCTGCGCGCTGCCGCACTGCGTTTCTGGACCTCGCGTCTGGCCGACTACCACCTGCCGCGCAACGCCCATCTGCTCACCCCGCACGACCCCGCCCACTTCGAGCGCGTGCTGCGCCAGCGCATCGCGTCCGCCTGAGCGGGCCTGCCGATACCATGTCGGTTCCCTTCTTGGGCTCTCTTCCTGGGATCTCTTCTTCGGCTCCTCACCTTTCATCGTCTTTCGCCATGCAACTGCGTACCGTCTCAGCCCGCGAGGGCCTGCTCTGGGTGCAAAGCGGTTTTCGCCGTCTGGCGCTGCAGCCCTGGGCGGCGCTGTTGATGATCGTGACCTATATCGTCGTCACCGGATTCATCTCGGCGCTGCCCATCATCGGTCTGGTGTTTCCGCTGTTCGTGGTGCAGTTCGGCGCCCTGGGCTTCATGCAAGCCAGCCGCCAGATCGCGCAAAAGCAGCCGCTTTGGCCCACGGTGCTGCTCACCGGTTTTCGCAGCGGCCCGCTGGCGCTGCGCAGCATGGTGATTCTGGGCGTGCTCTACACCCTCGCCGTCATTCTGGCGCTCGGAGTCGGCAGCCTGTTCGACGGCGGCGCCATGCTGCGTCTGCTGCTGCTCGGCGACAAGCCGCCGACCAGCGCCATCGCCGACGGCAGCCTGCGTCTGGGCGCCATAGCCGCCACTCTGGCGTATATCCCCGTCTCGCTCGCCTTCTGGCTCGCTCCGCCGCTGGTGGCCTGGCACGCCATGCCGCCGATCAAGGCGCTGTTTTTCAGCTTTGTGCTGTGCGTGCGCAACATCAAGGCGTTTGCGCTGTATGCGGTGCAATGGCTGCTGCTCTTTCTCAGCCTGCCCACGCTCATCATGCTCGTCGCCAGCCTGCTCGGCGCCAGTGAAACCCTGGCTGCCATGCTCAGCATGCCCGTGGCCATCGCCATTTTTCTGGCCTACATCTTGTCGTTCTATTCCAGCTACGAATCGCTGGTCGGCGAAACCCAGGCCAGCACAATTCCGCAGTAATGTCTGGCGACAACCGCACACCTGACTACCGGGCGTTTGGCACTAACTATTTTTGTCTCATGAGAAAACGCCGGGCCGCCCCAAGTTTTCTCATCCCCCTCGGGGGGCCTGACGCGCAGCGGCAGGTCTGGGGGCGCTCTCATGCGCTCACGCACGAAAACGCCCGCCATAGGAGCCAGTCGGACTTGAGGATCGCGGGCTGCAAAATGACGCAGGACATTCCCATCGCCATTTTTCGCCATTCGCGCCCCAAGCCCGACCGATCCTATAGATATCCAAACCCGGTGCGGCCCAGGCTTTCCGCCCCCGGCGGGGATGAATTGGCCCCGCCGAGAGAACCATTTGGGTTCAACGCCCTGCGTGGTTCTGGGCGACCAGTTCCAGCAGCAACCGCACCCGCAGCTTCACTGCATTGAGGCCGTCATCGGCGCCGCCGCGTACCGGGCCGACGCGTGACGCCACCCTCACCCGCACGCCCTGCTGTTCGGCCCAGCGCAGCGCGGCTTCGAGTTCTCGGTGCACCGTGCCGCCCCCGGCGCCGGCCACGACCAGTCCGCCCAATCGGGGCTCAAGCGCCGTGCTCGAAATCAGGCAGCACACCAGCGCACTATCGCTGCCCGCCGTATTGGTGAGCAACTCCACCCGGGGCCAGTCACCCGCTGCAGGCAGGGGAAATGGCGCTCCGGCCTCGGGCACGGGTTGGCGCCAAAGCCGCAAGGTCTCACCGTCCACTTCACCCAGCGGGCCGCGTTCGCCGGATGAAAACGCTTCCACCGCGTGCGTATTCGCCTTGGTCACATCGCGAGCAGCATGCACCACGCCGTGCAACACACAGACCACGCCCAGCCCCCGCGCTGCCGGATGCACGGCCACCCGCACGGCGTCGAGCAGGTTCTGCGGGCCGTCGGCGTTCAGCGCGGTGGCTGGACGCATGGCAGCGGTCAGGATCACCGGCTTGTTGCTGTCCAGCACCAGGCGCAGAAAGTAGGCGGTTTCTTCCAGCGTATCGGTGCCGTGGGTGATGACGCAGGCCTGAATCTGCGGCTGCGCCAGCCAGTAGGCCACGCGTTCGGCCAGCTGCGTCCAGACCGCGAAGGTCATGTCCTTGCTGTCGAGATTGGCCACCTGCTCGGTGTGGATTTGAGCCAGGCGGCCGAGCGCCGGCACGCTTTGCAGCAGCGCTTCGACCCCCAAAACTCCGGCGGTGTAACCCGGCAGACTGGGGTCGCCCGTCGCGACGCCCGCGATCGTGCCCCCGGTTCCCAACACCACAACCTGCGGCAAGGCAGCGCGAGAAAAAGAATCGGTCATGTCCTGAATCTCTTTGCAGAAAGACTGTTTTGATTTACAGTGCTGTGAAAATCATCAAGCTGGAAGCCTGATCAGGGCGTCTTCATGGCCCAAACGACGACATGGCTCGCCCATCAAACCGACTTATTGTGCAACTGCTGGAGCCCACGCATGCGCCGTCTCATCTCGAAACTCACCCCTCGTCAGCAGGAAATTCTCGATCTCATCACCGCCTCCGTGCGCGAACTGGGCTACCCGCCCACCCGGGCCGAAATCGCCGCAAAGCTGGGATTCCGCTCGGCCAATGCAGCAGAAGATCATTTGCAGGCGCTCGCGCGCAAGGGCGTGATCGAGCTGACGCCCGGAGCCTCGCGCGGCATACGCATCACCGAATCGCAGCGCGCCGCTTCCTCGGGGACAACGTCCGGGAAAACCTCCGGCGCCGTGGGAGTGCGTGCGAGTGGCTTGCGCGCGGATCCATCTCATGGGCTGCAACTCGCGCTGCCCGGCGCCGAGCAGCTCTGCCTGCCGCTGGTCGGTCGCGTCGCTGCCGGGCATCCCATCCTCGCGCAAGAGCATATCGAGCAGACGCTCAACGTCGATCCCGGCGCCTTCTCGGTGCGCCCCGACTATCTGCTCAAGGTTCGCGGCATGAGCATGCGCGATGTCGGCATTCTCGACGGTGACATGCTGGCCGTCAAAAGCAGCCAGACCGCACAGAGCGGGCAGATCGTGGTGGCGCGCATCGGCGACGAGGTCACGGTCAAGCGCCTGCGCCTGCAGGCTGATCACATCGAGCTTTTACCGGCCAACCCCGAGTTCGCACCCATCCGCGTCGATGCCAGTCAGCCCTTCGCCATCGAGGGGCTCGCCGTCGGCCTGCTGCGCGGCTCGCTGCAATGAAGTTCACAGCGAAGCACAACCGGCAGGCAGGCCTTTCCGTCAGACCGCCGCGTCAGACCGCCGGATCAGACCGCCGAGACCTGCCGACGTGATTTCCACCAACCCCACACCGCGGGCAGCAGCGACAGCACGATGATGGCGATGGTCATGACGCCCAAGTTGTGCTTGATCCACGGAATATTGCCGAACAGATAACCCGCCATGACCAGCAGCCCCGTCCAGAGCGTGGCGCCCAGCATGTTGTAGGCCAGAAACTTGCCATACGACATCTCGGCCACGCCCGCCACAAACGGGGCGAAGGTCCGAATGAAAGGCATGAACCGCGCGGCCACGATGGTGATGCCGCCATATTTTTCGTAAAAGGCATGCGCCTTCTCGAAGGCGCGACGGTTGAACCAGCGTGAGTCCGGCCACGAAAAAACCTTGTGGCCGATGGCCTTGCCGATCTGGTAATTCAGGCTGTCGCCCAGCACGGCGCCTAGCCAGAGCACGGCGATCACGCCCGGCAAGCTGAGCGCCCCGGTGGCCGCAAACGCCCCCACCACGAACAGCATGGAGTCGCCCGGCAGAAACGGCATGATCACCAGCCCGGTTTCGACGAACACGATGCCGAAGAGCAACCCGTACACCCAGGGGCCATACGCCGCGATGAACTGCGCCAGATGCACGTCGAAGTGCAGAATGAGGTCGATGAGAGCGTGGGGGTCCATGCGGTTTGGGCTGAAGGCCGGAACTATGAAAGGCCGAGGACGCAGATGCTGCGCCACAAAACTGAGCCGGGGCTGAGCGCCATCCAAGCGTCACGGGCCTGCGCACAGCCTGAAAAGTATACTGACCCGACTTGTCGTTTCTCCTCTCTTTTCTCCCGTCTCCGAGCCCCTCGACGAGGGGACGGCAGCCGCCACGCTGCGGCCTCGCGTCCTTACAGTATCCCTGCCTTGCAGCAACCCCAACGCCCGATTCGTCCGCTGCCGGACGTGCTCATCAGCCAGATTGCCGCCGGCGAAGTCATCGAGCGCCCGGCTTCGGCCCTGCGCGAACTGCTCGACAACGCCATCGATTCGGGCGCCAGCGCCCTCACCGTGCGCCTCGAACAGGGCGGGCTGGGCAGCGTACAGGTCGAAGATGATGGCTGCGGCATTCCGGCCGAAGAGTTGCCGCTGGCGCTGCTGCGCCACGCCACCAGCAAGATCGCCGATCTCGACGAACTGCACCACGCCGCGCATCTCGGTTTCCGCGGCGAGGCGCTCGCGGCCATGGCCGCCGTGGCCGAAATCGAGATCATCAGCCGCCGCGCCGGGGCCGATGGGGCGCGCATTCACGCCAGCGCAGGTCAGGTCGCCGCGGTGCAACCCACAGCGGCGCAACAGGGCACCCGCGTGACCTTGCGGCAGTTGTTTTTCAACCTGCCGGCGCGCCGCAAATTTCTCAAGTCGCCACAGACGGAATATGCCTGGTGCGCCGACGTGTTCAAGCGCACCGCCATCGCTCATCCCCAGATCGCCCTGCGGCTTTGGCATGACGGGCAGCTCAAGCTGCAATTCGAGCGCGACCCTTCGCCGCACGGGCTAGACCGCCTCGCCGCCGTGCTGGGAGAAGCCTTCAGCGCGCACGCCCTGCCCGTCTCCGCCCAGATCGGCCCGCTTGCCGTACGCGGGCTGATCTGCAAGCCCACGGCGGCGCGCGCCCGTGCCGATGTGCAGCACATCATTGTCAACAACCGCTGGGTGCGCGACCGCACCGTGGCCCACGGCGTGCGCGCCGCATACGCCGACGTGCTGCACGGCGCCTTGCAGCCGCAGTACGCCCTGCTGCTCGATCTGCCGTCTGAGCTGGTCGATGTGAATGTGCACCCGGCCAAGTCGGAAGTCCGGTTCCGCGACAACTCCGCCGTGCATCAGGCCGTGCGCCATGCCGTCGAGCAGGTGCTGGCCCGGGCGGGCGGCGAGGCGTCTGCTTTGCATCCCGCCGCACCGCCCGCCGCCTGGACAAGGCCGCCTTCCGCCCTGCCCGCGACTGCCGCGCTTCCCTTCGGCGTGGCGAGACCTGGCCCTGACCCGATCCCCTGGGATGCGCTCTCGCGCGCCTACGCCCCCTTGGCAACGGCGGACGCACCGCCCTTGCAGGCGCAGGACAGCGCCGCGCCTCGCCCCTACGCGCAGGCCACCGACCTGGCCTCCGCCCCGCCTGACGACTTCCCCCTCGGCTTCGCCCTGGCGCAGCTTCTGGGCATATACATCCTGGCGCAGAACCGCCACGGTCTGGTGATCGTGGACATGCACGCGGCGCACGAGCGCATCGTGTACGAACGGCTGAAAGCTGCGGAACAGGCCGATGCGCCGGTGGCCGTGCAACCCTTGCTGATTCCGGCCGCATTCGCCGCGAGCGATGCCGAAATGGGCGCGGCGGAAGATCATGCCGATACCCTGCGCTCGCTCGGCGTCGAGCTCGACCGGGCCGGCCCCAGCAGCCTGGTGGTGCGCGCCACGCCCACGCTGCTGGCGCACGCCGACCCCATTCGCCTGGCTCGCGGCTTGCTGGCCGACCTCATTTCGCAAGGCGCCAGCAGCCGCCTTCAGGAGCGGCGCAACGCCCTGCTTTCCAGCATGGCCTGCCACGGCGCGGTGCGCGCCAACCGCCAGCTCACGCTCGCAGAAATGAACGCCCTGCTGCGCGATATGGAGCGCACCGAGCGCGCCGACCAGTGCAACCACGGCCGCCCCACCTGGCGGCAGATCGGCCTGGCCGACCTCGACGCCCTGTTTCTGCGCGGGCGCTGAAGCCGTGACGCAACAAACCCCGCAGCCTGTTCTCTGCCTCGTCGGCCCGACCGCCAGCGGCAAAACCGCCGCGGCTTTGCAACTCGCCCAGCAGGCCCGACAGCGCGGCGAAACCGTGGAACTCATCAGCATGGACTCGGCGCTGGTCTATCGCGGCATGGACATCGGCGCCGCCAAGCCCGGTCTTGAGGAGCGCGCCCAGGCCGTGCACCACCTGCTCGACATCCTCGACCCGGCGCAAAGCTACAGCGCGGCGCAATTCGCTGCGGACGCGCGTCGACTCATCCAGGAAATCCGCCAGCGCGGCGCCCAGCCGTTGATCGTCGGCGGCACCCTGCTCTACCTCAAGGCGCTGCAATCCGGCCTGTCCGAACTGCCGCAGGCCGACCCTGCCGTGCGCGCCGAACTCGACGCCGAGGCCGCCCGGCTCGGCTGGCCCGCGCTGCACGCCCGGCTGGCCGAAGTCGATCCGGTCACCGCCGCCCGCCTTGCTCCGGGCGACGCCCAGCGCATCCAGCGCGCGCTGGAAGTGTGGCGGCTCAGCGGTCGGCCCCTCTCCGCGCATCTGGCCGCCGGGCGCGCGGATGACGGCCACCTGCCGCTGCGCATCCTCTCGCTGGAGCCTTCTGATCGCAGCGTGCTGCACGCGCGCATCGCCCAACGCTTCGAGCAGATGCTAGCCGCCGGTTTTCTCGACGAAGTGCGCGCGCTGCGCCAGCGCGGCGACCTCAGCCCCGCGCTGCCCTCGATCCGCGCCGTGGGCTACCGCCAAGCCTGGCATTATCTGGATGGCGACATCAGCGCCGAGCAGTTCCGCGAGCAGGCCCTCGCCGCCACCCGCCAGCTCGCCAAACGCCAGCTCACCTGGCTGCGCTCCATGCCCCAGCGGCAGATTTACGACTGTCTCGAACCGCTGAGAATTCAAGTTTTCTGAGGGCGCGCCGTTAAGCGGAATGTAAATTCCACTCCTGGCTGCCCTCCGTGCCCCCGTTCGAAACCCCTCCTCCGCCCGTTCAAGACCAGTCTTCGGACGATACGCCCTGGGCCGCACATCCGCTCTCCAGCTTCGGTCTGGTGTTCCAGCTCAGCCAGCGCGCCGGGCAGTTGCAGTTCACCCAGGCCAGTGAATCGGCGCAAATGGTCTGCGGCCTGAGCGCGCAGGCGCTGCTGCAGTCGAGCACGGCCTTCGTCGGGCGGATTCACGCCGCCGATCAGGCCGATTTCCACGCCTCGCTGCAGGCCAGCGCGCTGCACGGCGAACCGTGGAACTGGGAGGGCCGCATCCTCACCGAGGGCGAGATCAAGTGGATCAACATCCGCGCCGCGGTGAAGCGGATTGATGCTGCTCAAGTGCAGTGGAACGGCATCATGATCAACATCAGCCATGCCCGCCGCCGCGAGTCTGATCTGCGCGACATGGCCGCGCACATGGAGCGCGCCCGTGAGCAGGAGCGCGCCCGCCTCGCCCGTGACATGCACGACGAACTCGGCCAGTTGCTCACCGCGCTGAAAATGGACATCAGCCTGCTGCGCCGCCGCCTCGGGCCCGACGACGCCCAGCTCAACAGCATGACCCATTTGGTGGATGCCGCCACCGCCGCCGGCCGTCGCGTGGCGGCCCAGCTCCGGCCCGCTGCGCTCGATCTCGGGCTGAGCGACGGGCTGCTCTGGCTGGCCGAGGAGTTCAGCCAGCGCTATGACATTCCCGTGTCGCACCAGATCGAGGACGCCGGAGAGCTGGACGACCTCGCCGCCATCCAGATCTTCCGCATCGCGCAGGAAGCCTTCACCAATATCGCCCGTCACGCGCAGGCCAAATCCGTTCGGCTCACCCTGGCCCGCACACCCGGGCTGATCGCGCTCGACATCGTCGACGACGGGCTGGGTTTCACCCCGGCCACGCAGGCCAGCGAAAAATCCTTTGGTTTGCGCGGCATGCGCGAGCGCGCCCATCTGCTCGGCGGCACGCTCGATTGCGCCAGCGTGCCCAACCACGGCACCACCCTGCGCCTGCGCGTGCCCTGCACCGAATGTGGCAAACCTGCCGACGCGCCGACTTCCGGCAAACCGATCTCCGCCTGAAGCGAAGCCGCAAATGGACGCCGCCCGCGTGCTCATCGTTGACGACCACGCCCTCGTGGGCGCCGGGCTCGTGCGCATGCTCGAAGCCGAGGGGCTGCAGCCGCACTGGTGCGGCGACGCCGCCGCAGCGCTCGACGCC
>DYKQ01000033.1:21301-22437 GCA_020722545.1 Thiomonas intermedia
GCTCGACGCCATCCGCGCGGCCGCCCAGGGCAAGCGCTACATCACCGCCACCGTCGCCGAGCAGTTGGCGCATCACTTTCAAGACGGCGCCGCCACCGACGCCCCCGCGCATCAAACCCTGAGCGACCGCGAGCTGCAGGTGCTGCTGCGCATCGGCGCCGGACGCACCGTGGGCGAAGTGGCGCGGGAACTGCACCTGAGCGTCAAGACCGTCAGCACTCACAAGACCCGCCTGATGCAGAAGATGCGAATCGAGCGCGACGCCGATCTGGTGCGCTACGTCCTCGACCATGAACTGGCATGAACAGCGCCGCCCGAGTCAGAAATTTCCGACAGATCAACGCGCCCTTGTCTCAGTCTTCAAACCGCTGGCGGCCGATGTTCGCCGCGCGATCGCAGGCCGACAATGCCCCCATACATCCTGAATTCTCTCAAAGCTGAGTCATGCAACTGATGGTGGTCGACGATTCTGCAATGGTGCGCGAGCGCCTGGCCAGCCTGCTCTGCGGCATTGACGGGGTGCAGGCCGTGCTGCAGGCCGATTGCGGGCAGCAGGCGATGGCGCTGTTGCAGCAGGACACCGCAGGCGCGGTGCGCTTCATCGTGCTCGACATCGAAATGCCCGGCGAGAGCGGGCTGCAGCTCCTGCAGCGCATCAAGTCCAGCCGGAGCGATATCTGCGTGGCGATGTTCACCCAGCACGCCAACTCGCAGCACCGCGCGCGCAGCTTCGATGGAGGCGCCGACTTTTTCTTCGACAAGAGTTCCGACATTGATCGCCTCGAAACCCTGGTGCGCCAACTGGCCGCGCTGTCCCATTGAATAATCTCCCTGCAACCCAACCTCCCGGCAACACGACCTCCCATAACCCGCGTTGACTCCGCCATGACCCAAGACGCCACGACCTCCCCTCCCGCCCTGCAGCACAGCGATGCCGCGCAGCAGATCGACGCCCTCTGCGCCCAGGCGCTTCCCGTGCTCGGTCAGCAGATCGACACCGGACGCGCGCAGATGGAGACCGCCGTTCTGGCCTTGAGCCAGCGCTTCTCCAGCCTGCACAGCCGCCTGGAAAACGCCGTCAAGGCGTCGCACCACGCCGCCGCCGGCATGGATGGCGGCGAAGGCGTGGTGGCGGT
>DYKQ01000034.1 GCA_020722545.1 Thiomonas intermedia
CGGCCTTCTAAGCCGTAGGCCACTGGTTCGAATCCAGTCGGGCAGGCCACTTTTCAGACTTCAGGCCGGGCACTCAACTTGCTCGGGAGCAGCGCACATGGCTGCGTTCAGTTGCTGTGCATGCGCAGGTAATCGAGCGAGGCGGCGGTTTCGGGGCTGAGGCCTTGGGCGTTTTGTGACAGCAGGGCGTTTTCGATCTTGGTGGCCAGGGTCTTGCCGAGTTCGACGCCCCATTGGTCGAAGGGATTGATGCCGTAGAGCCAGCCTTCCACGACGGTGCGGTGTTCATACAGGGCCAGCAGGGCGCCGAGGTGGTAGGCGCTCAAGCGCTCCATCCAGATGAAGGTGGACGGGCGGCCGCCGGGGCAGGCGCGGTGATGCGCGGCGCGGGCGGCGGCTTCGGGCGACATGCCTTGGGCCATGAGTTCGGCCTGCCAGCTAGAGGCGTCTTTGCCGTTCCACAGCGCGTCGGCCTGGCCCAGCGCGTTGGCCAGCAGCGCCATGTGTTCGCGCAGGTGTTTGTGCCAGGGATGGGCCACGGCGACGATTTCGTGGAATACGGGGACGGCGGCCTGGTGCAGCAGTTGAAAATAGGTGTGCTGCACCGGGGTGCCCACGCCGCTGATGACCGCTGGGCCGCTGACGTGGACGGGCTGCATGCCGTCGGCGCTGGTCGATTTTCCCAGCGATTCCATCAGCAGTTGTTGCAGGTACAGCGGCATGCGCGAGAACGCATCGCCGTACAGCCCGATGGAGAGCAAGGGCAGGCCGAAACGCACGCGATAGGCATGGGACAGGCCGGCCATTAGCCCCGGGGCGCTGTTTTCCAGCGGGGCGCCGAGGAAGTGCTGGTCCATGTCGTGCGCCCCGGCGTGAAGCTGGGTCACGGTTTCACGGCCGAAGGCGAGCAGCAGCACCATGCCGTGGGCGCTCCACAGCGAGAAGCGTCCGCCGATTTCCGGCAGCGACCGGAAAATTTGATCGGCGGCCAAGCCGAAGCGCTGCAGCGCCAGCTCGGCATTGGCGGTGAGCGCGACCAGCCGTTCGCGCGCCTTGTCGGCGCCGATGCTGTCGCCCAGCCAGCGCAGGGCGATGTCGGCGTTGCGCATGACTTCCTGGGTGCGGAAGGACTTGCTGTTGATGAGGATCCAAGTGCGCTCGGGCTTGGCCGCCGCCAATGCGGCGTCGATGGTGGCGCCGTCGAGGTTGGCGACCCAGTGCACCCGGCAACGCGGAGTCTGCAGCACCGAGAGGGCGGTGTGCAGCGCGAGCATGGGGGTTTCAGAGCCGCCGGCCCCGAGGTGAATGATGTCGAGCCCCTCCGCCCCGGCTTCTTCCACCCGTTGGTCCACCCAGTCGGCCATGCGGGTGAACTCGGCTTGCAGAAAGTCGGCAGCGGCCTGCGAGGGCGCATCCAGCCCCTTGGCGCCCAGCCGGGACAGCACATGCCAGGCGGGACGGTTTTCACTGCCGTTGAGCACGGTCTTGCTCACCAGGTCTTCCGCCTTGTTGGGCAGGGCGGCGAGGGTTTTGAGCGCCGTGGCGAGCGCCTGCTCGCCATGGCGGGTGAACTCCAGCCGCAGGCCGGCGGTGTCGATGGTCTTGGGGGTGGGCATGAGGTTTCGGCGGGCAGATTGAGTCGGACAAAAAGCGATCGACGGACACGGGGTGAGCTGACGGGGCTTAGCTTAGCAAGGGTTTGGCATGCCAGATCTGCTCAGCGTACTCGGCAATGGTTCGGTCAGAGGAAAACGGGCCCATGCCCGCCACATTGGTCAGCGCTTTTTTCGCCCATTCATCAGGCTTGCGGTAGAGCGCATCGACCTTGCCCTGCGTGGCGATATAGCTGGCGTAGTCGGCCAGCAGCATGTAGTGGTCGCCCCAGTTGACCAGCAGGTCGTAGATGCTCTGATAGCGATGCGGCTCCTCAGGGCTGAAGCGGCCGTCGCGCAGGGTTTCGAGCACGCGGCTCAGCTCGGGGTTGGCGCTGGCGATGGCGTTGGGCTGGTAGCCGGTCATGCGCAGATCGGTCACTTCGCCTGCGGTCAGGCCGAAGATGAAAATGTTGTCGGCGCCGACGTTTTCCTGGATTTCGACATTGGCGCCGTCGAGGGTGCCGATGGTCAGCGCGCCGTTGAGCGCCAGCTTCATATTGCCGGTGCCCGAAGCCTCGGTGCCCGCGGTGGAGATTTGCTCAGACAGGTCGGCCGCGGGAATGATGACTTCGGCCGCGCTCACGCTGTAGTTGGGCACGAACACGACTTTGAGCAGATCGCCCACGCGGTCATCGTTGTTGATGGTTTTGGCGACATCGTTGATGAGCTGGATGATGAGCTTGGCCATGTGATAGGCCGAGGCCGCCTTGCCGGCGAAGATCACCACGCGCGGCACGGTGACGCTGCCCGGTTGTTCGAGGATGCGCAGGTAGCGGGTGATGACGTGCAGCACATTGAGCAGCTGGCGCTTGTATTCGTGGATGCGTTTGACCTGCACGTCGTACAGCGCATCGACCGGGATGGTCATGTTGTGATGGGTGTTCAGCCATGCGGCGAAACGCGCCTTGTTGCTGCGTTTGGCGCTCTGGAACTCTTTGACGAGGTCCGCGCTGCCCAGCAGCGGGCGCAGCCTGGCCAGTTCGGACAGATCGCGCCGCCAGTGGGCGCCGATGGTTTTGTCGAGCAGCGCGGCCAGCGGCGGATTGGCCAGCGCCAGCCAACGGCGCTGGGTGATGCCGTTGGTCTTGTTGTTGAAACGCTCGGGCCAGAGCTTGGCAAAGTCGACAAAGATGGACTGCTGCATCAGTTCGGAGTGCAGTGCCGACACGCCATTGACCGAATGGCTGGCGAGCACGGCGAGGTAGGCCATGCGCACCGAACGCGTGCCCGATTCATTGACCAGAGAGACGTGCCGCATGAGGTTGACGTCGTGCCCGTATTTCTGCGTCAGCCGGGTGAGGAAGTGGGCGTTGATGTCGAGGATGATCTGCAGATGGCGGGGCAATACGCGCCCCAGCATGTCGATCGGCCAGGTTTCGAGCGCCTCCGACATCAGGGTGTGATTGGTGTAGGAGAACACGCGCTGACAGATGCGCCAGGCATCGTTGAAGGGCAGGTGATGCACGTCGAGAAACAGGCGCATCAGCTCGGGAATGGCGAGCACCGGATGGGTGTCGTTGAGGTGGATGGACACCTTGTCGGCGAACTGGTCGAAGGTGGCGTGCGTCTGCAGGTAGCGGCGCACCAGGTCTTGCACGCTGGCGCTGCAGAAAAAGTATTCCTGGTGCAACCGCAACTCGCGCCCGGCGTCGGTCGAATCGTCGGGGTAGAGCACGCGCGAGACGTTTTCGGAATGGTTTTTCTGCTCGACCGCGCCGAAGTAGTCGCCCCGGTTGAAGGCGGAGAGGTCGATCTCCTTGGTCGCTTTGGCCGACCACAGACGCAGGGTGTTGGTCGTGGTGGTGTCGTAGCCGGGAATGATGGTGTCGTAGGCCATGGCCTCGACATCGTGGGTGTCCACCCAGCGGGCGCGGTCGCCCTCTTTGATGACATGGCCGCCGAACTGCACGCGGTACACGACTTCGGGGCGGGGGAACTCCCAGGGATTGCCCGCGGTGAGCCAGTAGTCGGGCGCCTCCACCTGGCGGCCATCGACGATGGTCTGGCGGAACATGCCGTAGTCGTAGCGGATGCCGTAGCCGTAGCCGGGGATGCCCAGCGTGGCCATGCTGTCGAGAAAGCAGGCGGCCAGGCGGCCCAGACCGCCGTTGCCCAAGGCGGCGTCGGGCTCCAGATCGGCGATGGCGTCCATGTCCACGCCCAGTTCGCGCAGCGCCTGGCGCAGCGGCTCGGTGATTTCCATGGCGAGCAGGGCATTGGTGAAGGCGCGGCCGATGAGAAATTCCATCGACAGGTAATAGACCTGCTTGGCGTCTTTTTCGTTGCGGGCGTGGGTGGTGTCGAACCAGTGCTCCACCATCAGGTCGCGCACGGCGTAAGACGCGGCATGCAGCCAGTCGATCGGCTGCGCCGAATGCGGGTCTTTGCCGATCTGGAACATCAGCTTGTTGGAGATCGCGCGCTTGAGCGCCGCAACGTCGTGCGGCGGGGTGTCGTGAACGAAGGGGACCAAGGCGGCTTCGGGGAGGGGCGGTTTGGGTTCGGGGGTCATGGGAGAGCGCGAGAAAAATTCGGGAGGGCAGCCTGGTAGACCGCTCGGTATTGCCGGGCCGCCTGCGTCCAGCTGAAGTCTTGATGCATGCCGGTTTGCCGCACCCGCGACCAGGCGCGCGGCTGGCGATACAGGGCCAGCGCACGCCGGACTGCGTGACGGTAATCCGCTTCCGAAAAACTAGCAAAAACAATGCCTGTGGCCGTGCCGTCGTCAAGCGTGGCGAGGTCGGCGTCGACCACGGTGTCGGCCAGACCGCCCACGGCGCGCACCAGAGGCAGGCTGCCGTAGAGCAGGCCGTACATCTGGGTGAGGCCGCAGGGCTCGAAGCGGGAGGGCACGAGGGTGATGTCGCTGCCGGCGAAAATGCGGTGGGCATAGGCTTCGTCGTAGCCGATGCGCAGGGCCACTTGCCGCGGGTGCAGTTGCGCGGCGTGGCGGAATGCGGTTTCCAACTCATGATCGCCGCTGCCGAGCACCAGCAACTGCCCGTCGCCCTGCACGATGGCGTCGATTCCGGCGAGCACGAGGTTCAGCCCCTTCTGCTCGGTGAGGCGGCTGACCACGGAGAACAGCGGCGCATCCTTGCGCACCTCCAGGGCGGCCTCAGCCTGCAGGGCGGCCTTGCATTTGGCTTTGCCCGCGAGGCGGTCTGCGCTGTAGTGATGCGGAATGTGCAGGTCGCTTGCCGGGTTCCACACCGCGGAATCGACCGCGTTGAGAATGCCGCTGAGGTCGTTGCGCCGGGTGCGCAGCAGGCCGTCGAGGCCGAAGCCCTGTTCGGGCGTCTGGATGTCCTGCGAATAGGTGGGGCTGACCGTGGTGATTTTGTCGGCGTAGAACAGACCGGCCTTCATGAAGGAAATCTGGCCGTGGAACTCCAGCCCGTCCATCTGAAAGGCGCTGGGCGGCAGACCCAGTTCGCCGAACACATCGGCGGAAAAAATGCCTTGATACGCCAGGTTGTGCACCGTGAAAACGCAGGGCACAGGCTTGCCGGCGGTCAGTTTGAGGCAGGCCGGAACCAGGCCGGCATGCCAGTCGTGGCCGTGGACGAGTTGCGGCGCCCAGTGGGGATCGAGGTCGCGCGCCAGATGCATCGCGCCCCAACCCAGCGCGGCGAAACGGCGATGGTTGTCGCCGTAAGGCCGCCGCGCGCTGTCTTCGTAGGGGTTGCCGGGGCGGTCGAACAGGCCGGGGGCGTCGAGGACATAGGCGCGCACCGGCGCAGCGTCTTTGCCCGGCACTGCGGGCAGCTCGCCGCAGAGCACTTGCACCGGCTCGCCCCAGGGCAGGGTGAACTGGCCGACGGTTTCGCCGTTCGCCAGACCGGCGCGGATGGCGGGAAAGCCGGGCAGCAGCACGCGCGTGTCGCAACCGGCCGTGGCCAGCGCCGCGGGCAGCGCGCCGGCGATGTCGGCCAGACCGCCGGTCTTGAGCAGGGGGAAGATTTCGGCGCTGACCTGCAGCACGCGCAAGGGTTCAGTCATCGTCTTCCTCGTTCAGCTCGGGCTCGCCCAGCGCCCGCAGCATTTTTTTGGTCACCAGCACCACGCCATTGCTCGTGCGCTCAAAGCGTTTGGCGTCGAGTTCGGGGTCTTCTCCGATCACCATGCCTTCGGGCAGCACGCAGCCACGATCGACGATGACCTTGTTCAGTCGGCAGGAGCGGTTGACGAGCACATCGGGCAAGAGCACGCACTCGTTGATGACGCAGAAGGAGTGCACGCGCACATTGGAGAACAGCACCGAGTTGCTCACCGATGAGCCGGAGATGATGCAGCCGCCCGAGACCATCATGTTGATGGTCTGGCCGTGACGGCCGTGGTGGTCCTGCACGAACTTGGCCGGGGGGAGCTGGCGTTGGTAGGTCCAGATGGGCCATTCGGTGTCGTAGATGTTGAGCTCGGGTGTGACCGAGGCGAGGTCGAGGTTGGCGGACCAGAAGGCGTCGAGGGTGCCGACATCGCGCCAATACGGCTGGCTTTGCTGCCCGCCCTGCACGCAGGACATGGAGAAGGGATGCGCGTGCGCCATGCCTTCGCCTACCGCCTTGGGGATGATGTCCTTGCCGAAGTCGTGCGACGAGGCGGGGTCGGCCATGTCTGCGCTCAGCATGCGGTAGAGATAAGCCGCGTTGAAGATGTAGATGCCCATGCTGGCCAGCGACATGCCCTCGTTGCCGGGCATGGCGGGAGGATCGGCGGGTTTTTCGACGAACTCGGTGATTCTGCGGCTGGCGTCGATGGCCATGACGCCGAAGGCGCTGGCCTCGCTGCGCGGCACTTCGATGCAGCCCACGGTGACCTGCGCGCCGCTCATCGCGTGGTCCTGCAGCATGATGGAGTAGTCCATCTTGTAAACGTGATCGCCGGCCAGAATCACCACGTATTCGGGCTTGCTCGACTGGATGATGTCGATGTTCTGATAGACCGCATCGCCGGTGCCGCGGTACCAGTGTTCTTCGTCCACGCGTTGCTGCGCAGGCAGCAGATCGACCATTTCGTTGAGCTCGGCGCGCAGAAAGCTCCAGCCGTGCTGCAGGTGGCGCAGCAGCGAGTGCGATTTGTACTGGGTGATGACGCCGATGCGGCGGATGCCCGAATTGACGCAGTTGGACAGCGCGAAGTCGATGATGCGGAATTTGCCGCCGAAATACACCGCGGGCTTGGCGCGCTTGTCTGTGAGCTGCTTGAGCCGCGAGCCGCGTCCGCCGGCCAGCACCAGGGCGATGGAGCGGCGCACCAGCATGTGCGGCTGCATCTGGCGATCTTGCATGTTCATCGGGCTCAAGGGGCTGTTCTGATTCATGGCAGGTCTCCTGTGTGTTTTTGGAGTGAGGTTCGAAGGCAAACGGAGTGTCAGGTCATCACGCTGGGGGTGTCCATTCCGGTGAAATGACGCACCCGGGCCACCTGCTCGGCCAGGGCGATGAGCGGGGCGAGCGCGGTCTGCGCGGGCAGGTCGTGGCGTGCCGGGTCGGGCTCGTGGCGCTCGAGGTAGAGGCGCAACGTGGCGCCTTCGGTGCCCGTGCCCGAGAGGCGGAACACCACGCGCGAGCCGCTTTGCAGAATGATGCGCACGCCTTGTTTGCTGCTCACGCTGCCGTCGGTGGGGTCGGTGTAGGCGAAGTCGTCGGCCAGCGCCACGGGTTCGCCCGCGAGAATCTGGCCGGGAAGGCCGGGCAGGGCGGCGCGCAGGTCGTGCATCAGCGCCTCGGCCCGCTCGGTGGGAATGCCCTCGTAATCATGGCGCGAATAGACGCAGCGGCCATGCTCGGCCCACAGTTCGCGCACCAGTTGCTCGACAGACTTGCCGGTGACGGCGATGAGGTTGAGCCAGAACAGCACGGCCCACAGGCCGTCCTTTTCGCGGATGTGGTTCGAGCCGGCGCCGTAGCTTTCTTCGCCGCAGAGGGTGACTTTGCCCGCATCGAGCAGGTTGCCGAAAAACTTCCAGCCGGTGGGGGTCTCGTAGCAGGGAATGCCCAGGGCGGCGGCGACGCGATCAACCGCGGTGGAGGTGGGCATGGAGCGCGCCACGCCCGCCAGACCCGCCGCGTAGCCCGGAATGCGGGTGGCGTGCGCCGCCAGCACGGCGAGGCTGTCGGAAGGCGAGACCACGAAGTTGCGGCCGACGATCATGTTGCGGTCGGCATCGCCGTCGGTGGCGGCGCCCATGTCGGGGGCGTCGGCGGCAGCCATGTGGTCGATCAGGTCGGTGGCGTTGACCGGGTTGGGGTCGGGATGCAGGCCGCCGAAGTCTTCGCGCGGTTCGGCGTGGACCACCGTGCCCTTGGGTGCGCCGAGTTCGCCTTCGAGCAGCGCGCGGGCATAGGGGCCGCCGACCGCCCACATGGTGTCCAGCCGCAGGCGAAAGCCGCGGGCGAACAGCGCGCGAATGGCGTCGAAATCGAACAGTTCGCGCTGCACCGCGCAATAGTCGGCCACCGGGTCGATGATCTCGATGTGCGTGCCCAGCAGGGTGTGGGCGCCGAGAGCGTCCAGCGGCAGGTCGGGGCTGTCGACCGTGCGGATTTCATGCACCTCGCGCGAACGCAGGTAGATGGCTTCGGTGACCGATTCCGGCGCGGGGCCGCCGTTGGCGATGTTGTATTTGATGCCGAAGTCGCCCTGCGGCCCGCCGGGGTTGTGGCTGGCCGAGAGCACGATGCCGCCGCTGGCCGCCCGGCGGCGGATGACCGCGCTCATCGCCGGGGTGGACAGCAATCCGCCTTGCCCCACCAGCACCCGCGCGTAGCCGTGCGCCGCGGCCATGCGCAGGATGGTCTGGATGGCGACGCGGTTGTAGTAGCGCCCGTCACCGCCCACCACCAGGGTCTTGCCGCTGGCGTCCCCCAGCACGTTGAACAAGGCCTGCACGAAGTTTTCGAGATAGCCGGGTTGCTGGAACACGCTGACTTTTTTGCGCAGCCCGGACGTGCCGGGGCGCTGGCCTTCGAAGGGCGTGGCAGGGCGGGTGACGCGTTTCATGCTCAAAGGTCTCCTGGGGTGTGCGGCGCGGCGCCCTCCAGCGTGGCGATCCACAGGCTGGTGGGCGGCAGCGTTTGCCGAGATTGCAGCCGCTGGGCTTTGTCCTGCGCCGCATTGTCGCCGGGCAAAGCGACAAAACCATTGTCCGAAGACAGTCTAAGCAGCCACGACCCCGGCCTGAGAGTAAAAGAGGCTTCTTGCCCCTCGGCATTGATCAGAATCAGAACCTGCTGCGGGGCCACGTCCTGCAAAGGTGTCTTTGCGGCAGACAACAGCACCATGAGCGCGCCGTGGTCGTCGAGCGTCCAGTCGGCCTGTTCCATCGGGTGGCCGTCGGCCCGGTACCACGCCGCGCCGGGCTGGGATGCGGTGGCTACCGGGGCCCACCAGGCGTGGCTTTGCAGCAGCGGGAGGCTGCGCCGCAAGGCCAGCGCGCCGCGCACGAAGTCGAGCAGAGACGCATCGGCCTGCGCCCAGTCGATCCAGGAAATCGGGTTGTCCTGGCAGTAGGCGTTGTTGTTGCCGCGCTGGGTGTGGCCGAGTTCGTCGCCCGCCAGCAGCATGGGCGTGCCGAGTGCGAGCAGCAGCACCGCCAGCAGGGCGCGGCTTTGCCGGGCGCGGGCGGCGAGGATGTCGGCTGATTGCGTGGGCCCTTCGACGCCGTTGTTGATGCTGAGGTTGTGGCCGTGGCCGTCGCGGTTGTCTTCGCCGTTGGCCTGGTTGTGGCGGTGGGCGTAGCTGACCAGGTCGCGCAGGGTGAAGCCGTCGTGCGCGGTGATGAAGTTCACGCTGCTGTGCGCGCCGCGCAGCGCCGGGCGGAACACATCGCTTGACCCCGCCAGCCGGGTGGCGAACTCGCCCGGCGTGTTTTGATGCTGCAGCCAGTAGCCGCGCTGGGTGTCGCGGAAGCGGTCGTTCCATTCCAGCCATCCGGGCGGAAAGCCGCCCAGGCGGTAGCCGCCGGGGCCCAGATCCCAGGGCTCGGCGACGAGCAGGCAGTTGCACAGCAGCGGGTCTTGCGCCACGGCGCTGAGAAAGGCGCCGTCGGGCTGGAAGTCGTATTGCACCCGCGCCGTGCCGCGCGCCAGGGTGCTGGCCAGATCGAAGCGAAAGCCGTCCACGCCGAACTCGCTCACCCAGCGGCGCAGGCTGTCCATGGCCACGCGCAGCACCAGCGGCTCGTTGAGGTTGACGCTGTTGCCGCAGCCCGTCCAGTCGAGCGTGCGCTCGGGCTCTTGCGGGTTGCGGTGGTAGTAGAGCGCGTTGTCGATGCCGCGCATCGACAGGGTGGGGCCGGTGTGCGGATCGAGCTCGGCGGTGTGGTTGTAGACCACGTCGAGAATCACCTCCAGCCCGGCGCCGTGCAAGGCCTCGACCAGGGCGCGCAGTTCGCTGCGCGGCGTGCTGCCCTCGGCGCCGCTCCACAGCCGGGTTTCGGGCGCGGCCCAGGCAATGGGGGTGTAGCCCCAGTAATTGCTCAGGCCCATCTGCAGCAGCCGGGCTTCGTCGGCGCGGAAGGCGATGGGCAGCAGGCTGACCGTGGTGACGCCCAGCGCCTTGAGGTAGTCGATGCAGGCCGGATGCGCCAGCCCGGCGTAGCTGCCGCGCAGGGCGGGGGGCACGTCAGGATGTTGTGCGGTGAAGCCCTTGACGTGCAATTCGTAGATGACGCGCTGCGCCGGGTCGATGGCGGGGCGGGGCTGCGTCAAAGGGGGCAGATCGGCGACCACGCGGGCCTTGAGCGCGGTGGCGGCGTTGTCTCGCGGATCGGGACGGTCGGGGTGGGCGGGATCGTGGCCGAGGTGCAGATCGCTGCCGTCATAGCGGCCGACGACTTCGCGGGCGCAGGGGTCGAGCAGCAGCTTGGCCGGGTTGAAGCGATGGCCTTCCTTGGGCGACCAGGGGCCGTGCACCCGCCAGCCGTAGATCAGCCCTTCGACGCCGCCGGATTCTGCGGCCAGCACGCCTTGCCAGATGCCGTCGCGCTGCGCGTGCAGAGGCAGGCGGGCGACTTCGGTCTGCCCGTCTGCGGCGAACAGGCAAAGCTCCACCGCCTGCGCATTCGGCGCCGCGAGGGCGAAGTGCACGCCATCGGCATGCAGTTGCGCGCCCAGGGTCGCAACCCGTGCGGCTTGCAGCCCGAAGGGGGGCGATTTGACGGGGTGTTTTGCCCGGCGGCGTTGTGCGCTCATGGTTCAGGACGCCGGTCGCAGGATGACGCAGGCCAGCGGCGGCAGGGTGAGTTGCAGCGAGAACGGGCGGCCGTGCGAGGGCCTGGCCTCGGCCTCGCGCAGGGCCAGCGGCAGGCCGGAACCGCCGTACACCACATCGTCGGTATTGATCAGCGCTTCCCAGCGCCCGCCTTGCGGCACGCCGATGCGGTAGTCGTGCCGCGGTGTCGGCGTGAAGTTGCACAGCACGACGAAGCGGCTGCCTTCCCGCGCGCCGCGCTCGTAGGCCAGCACCGATTGCGTGGCGTCGTCATAGGTGATCCAGGCGAAGCCGCCGGGGTGATGGTCGAGCTGATGCAGCGCCGGGTGGGCGCGGTAGGTGAGGTTGAGGTCGCGCACCAGACGCTGCACGCCGCGGTTGGGCGCGTGCAGCAGCGCGTCCCAGTCGAGGCTGTAGTCGGACTGCCATTCCGAAGCCTGTGCAAACTCGTCGCCCATGAACAGCAGCTTCTTGCCGGGATGGCTGAACAGATAGCCGAGATAGGCGCGCAGATTGGCGAACTGCTGCCAGCGGTCGCCCGGCATCTTCGCCAGCAGCGAGCCTTTGCCGTGCACCACTTCGTCGTGCGAGAGCGGCAGCACGAAGTTCTCGTCATAGGCGTACATCATGCTGAAGGTCAGCTCGTTGTGGTGGTACTTGCGGTGCACCGGATCGCGGCGGATGTAGCTCAGGCTGTCGTGCATCCAGCCCATATTCCACTTGAAGTGAAAGCCCAGGCCGCCGCCTTGCAGGTCGTCGCTCGGCGGGCGGCTGACGCCGGGAAAGGCGGTGGACTCTTCCGCCACGGTGATGGCGCCGGGGCGCTGCACGCCCACCGTGTGGTTCATGCGGCGCAAGAAGTCGATGGCTTCGAGGTTTTCGCGTCCGCCAAACTTGTTGGGCACCCACTGACCGGCCGGGCGGCTGTAGTCGCGGTAGAGCATGGAGGCCACGGCATCCACGCGCAGGCCGTCCACATTGAAGCGCTCCAGCCAGTACAGCGCGTTGGCCACCAGATAGTTGCGCACTTCGGTGCGGCCGAAGTTGTAGATCAGGGTGTTCCAGTCGTGGTGGAAGCCTTCTTTCGGGTCGGCGTATTCGTACAGATGTGTGCCGTCGAAGTTGGCCAGGCCGTGCGGGTCGGATGGAAAGTGTGCCGGCACCCAGTCGAGAATCACGCCCAGACCGGCGTCGTGCGCGGCATCGACAAAAAACTGAAAGTCCTCGGGCGTGCCGAAGCGCGCGGTGGGCGCATACAGGCTGATGGGCTGATAGCCCCAGGAGCCGTCGAACGGGTGTTCGCTGACCGGCAGCAGCTCCAGATGGGTGAAGCCCAGGTCGCGGGCGTAGGGCACCAGGGTTGCGGCCAGTTCGCGGTAGCTCAGCCAGCGCCAGCCCTCCATCTTGCGCCACGAGCCCAGATGCACTTCATAGATGCTGATGGGCGCCTCGAAGCCATTGGCCTGCGCCATGCCGGGACGGATGGGGTGCAGCGGCGGCAGACCTTGCACGATGCTGGCGGTGTTGGGCCGAAGTTCAGCGCGGAAGGCCAGCGGATCGGCTTTCTGCAGCCGTTCGCCGTGCTGGGTGAGGATTTCGAATTTGTACAGCGCGCCTTTGCCCACGCCGGGGAGGAAGATTTCCCACACCCCGCATTCGCGCCGCAGCCGCATGGGATGGCGGCGGCCGTCCCAGGCGTTGAAATCGCCGATCACCGAAACGCGCCGGGCGTTGGGCGCCCACACGGCAAAGCGCGTGCCAGCCACGCCGAGCATCTCGCCGGGATGCGCGCCCAGACAGTCGTAGGGACGCAGATGCGTGCCCTCGGCCAGCAGCCAGGCGTCCATTTCGCCCAGCACCTGCGGAAAGCGGTAGGGGTCTTCGAGGTCGGTCACCCAGTTCGGGTCGCCCGGCTGCAAGGGCGGCCAAGTGACCCGCAGCACATAATCGAAGGGCTTGCGGCGGTCCATTCGGGCGCTGAACACCGCGGTGTCGTCCTGGCGTTCCAGCGCGGCGACGGCTTCGCCGCGGGCAGAGTCGATCACCTCCACGCCCAGCGCGCCGGGCAGTACGGCATTCACCCACAGCGTGGCGCCGCGCAGATGCATGCCGAGCACGCCAAACGGGTCGGCGTGGTGTCCTGCGGCGAGGTCGGCGATGTCGTGTTCGGTCAGCATGGCGAGGTTCCAGTTCAGGCGGGAAGGCGGTTGTAGAGCTGGCTGAAACGCAGCAGGCCAGCCGCATGCCCCGGTTGTACCTGATCCCAGGTGAAGCGCCAGGTCCAGTTGCCTTGCGCCGTGCCCGGCGTGTTCATGCGCTGCGCGCCATCCAGACGCAGCACGTCCTGCAGGGCGAACAGGGCGATGTCGGCCACGCTGGCGCTGGCGGTGCGGATCAGCGTCCAGGCGATGTCGCTGCCGTCGCAGGCGAGATATTCGCGCAGATGGTGGCGCACCGCTTCAGGCGCGGTCGCCCACCAGCCCTGCGAGGTGTCGTTGTCGTGCGTGCCGGGATAGACCACGGTGTCGTGGGCATAGTTGTGCGGCAGGTAGGCGTTGCGGCCGCCATCGTTCTGCCCCCAGGCGAAGTGCAGGATGCGCATGCCGGGAAAGCCGAAGCGCTGGCGCAGGGCAGTGACTTCGGGCGTGATGACGCCCAGATCTTCGGCGATGATGGGCAGCGGGCCGAGGGCTTTGGACACCGCCTCGAACAGCGCCGCTCCCGGCGCCTGCACCCAGCGGCCGCCGATGGCCGTGGGCTCGTCGGCGGGAATTTCCCAGCAGCTCTCGAAACCGCGGAAATGATCGACGCGCACCCAATCGACCAGCTCGAAGGTGGCGCGCAGCCGCGCGATCCACCAGGCGAACCCTTCGGCCTCGTGCGCCGCCCAGCGGTAATGCGGGTTGCCCCAGCGCTGTCCGGTGGCGGAAAAATAGTCGGGCGGCACCCCGGCGACGACGGTGGGATGGCCGTTGGCGTCGAGCTGGAACAGCTCGGGCCGGGCCCACACATCGGCGCTGTTGAGCGAAATGAAAATGGGCATGTCGCCCATCAGCCGCACGCCTTTGCCGTGGGCATAGGCGCGCAGCGCGGCCCACTGGCGGAAAAAGCACCATTGGGCGAAGGTCCAGAAGGCGACGCGCTCGGCGTGCTGCGCGCGTGCGCGGTGCAGCGCTTCGGGCTGACGCTGCGCCAGCGCGGCGTCCCAGGTGTTCCACAGCCGCTCATCAAAGTGCTCGGACAGCGCCATGAACAGCGCGTAGTCGTCGAGCCAGGCGGCGTGCTTGGTTTGGAAGGCGGCCAGATCGGCGCGTTCCTGCGGCGTGGCGGTCGTCTCGAACCGCGCCGCGGCCCGGCGCAGACGTTCCATGCGATAGGGGATGACGCGGTCGAACTGCACACGCTCGTCCGACAGCCCCTCTTGCGCGATGAGATCGTCGGCTTCCAGCCAGCCGCGCCGGTGCAGCTCGGCGAGGTCGATCAGCAGCACATTGCCGGCGAAGGCCGAACTGCTCATATAGGGCGAGCCGCCCAGACCGATGCCGCCCAGCGGCAGGAATTGCCAGACCGACTGTCCGGCGGCATGCAGCCAGTCGATGAAGTGGTAGGCCGCGGGCCCGAGATCGCCGCTGCCGTGCGGGCTGGGCAGACTGGTGAGATGCAGCAGCACGCCGCTGGAGCGGGGAAAACGGGGGGTGGGCGTCATGAGTCAGAGTGACAGAATCAGGCAGACGAAATCAGGGCGCCCATCAGGCAGACCAATAGGCGTCGAACGGCGTTTGGGACTGCTGGATGAAGTAGCCAATGGGCAGATGCGGACTGGGCGGCGGTTCGCTGGCGCGTGCAAAGACGGCGCGCTTGGTCTCGCCCGAAATCGACAGCAACAGCCGACCCGCGCCGAGCAGGGCGGCCAGGCTCAGGCTGATGCGCGTGTGCGCGGCGTGCGGCGGCGTCACGGCCAGGTAGGGCAGGGGATAGTCTGGGCTAAGGCCGAGGGGCAGTTCGGCCGCGCCGGGAAACAGCGAGGCGGTGTGACCGTCATCGCCCATGCCCAGCAGCGCGGCGGTGAGGGGTTGCGCGAGATCGCGGAATTGCGCGTTGGCACGGTCCACGCATCCGGCCAGATCGGAAGCATCATCGACCAGGGGCAGGAACCGGGCCTGCGCAGCGGCGCCCGTCAGCAAATGGGCGCGCACCAGCGCGGCGTTGCTGTCGGCGTGGTCGGGCGGCACCAGCCGCTCATCGACCAGAGTGAGGATGACGCGCGGCCAGTCGATCGGCGCCCGCGCCAGCGCTTGAAACAAGGCAATGGGCGAGCGTCCGCCCGAGACCGCCAGCACGGCCCGTCCTCGCTGGGCGAGGTCCTGCGTCAGCGCGTCGGCCAGGGTGCGCACCAGCCGGTCGATCTGCTCCTGCGGGGTGGTGCAGAGGTGCAGCATCATTCACAGTTCCTCGTGCCATGAGGCGCCATCGCGCGAGAGCAGGGCGCTGGAGGCGGCCGGCCCCCAGGTGCCCGCGGTGTAGTTCTTGGGCGCCTCGCCATTGCGTTCCCAGCAGTCCAGAATGGGCTCCACCCAGCGCCAGGCGGCGGTGAGTTCGTCGCGGCGCATGAACAGCCCGAGCTGGCCGCGGATCACGTCGAGCAGCAGCCGCTCATAGGCATCGGCGCGGCGTTTTTGCGCGGTGGACTCGAAATCCAGATCGAGCTGGGTGGGGTGCAGCCGCATGCCGTCGCCGGGTTCCTTGGCGAGAAAATGCAGGCTGATGCTCTCATCGGGCTGCAGCCGGATGACCAGGCGATTGGCCCCCTGCAGCCCGACCGGACCGCCAAACAGCGACAGCGGCACCGCCCGGAAGTTGATGACAATTTCCGCCAGCCGTTCCTGCAGCCGCTTGCCGGTGCGCAGAAAGAAGGGCACCCCGGCCCAGCGCCAGTTGACGACCTCGGCCTTGATCGCCACGAAGGTTTCGGTGCGGCTGGCCGGATCGATGTCGGCCTCTTGCAGATAGCCGATCACGGGTTTGCCGTCGATGGCGCCGGCGCGGTATTGTCCGCGTACCGTCCGGGTGGCCACATCGGATTCGGTGAAGGGCTTGAGCGCCTGCAGCACCTTGAGCTTCTCGTCGCGGATGGCATCGGCCTGCAAACTGGCCGGCGGCTCCATGGCCACCATGCAAAGCAGTTGCAGCAAGTGGTTCTGCACCATGTCGCGCAGCGCGCCGGTTTTGTCGTAAAACTCGCCGCGCCCCTCCACGCCCAGGTCTTCGGCGATGGTGATCTGCACGTTGTCCACCCACTCGCGGCGCCACAGCGGCTCGAACAGCACGTTGCCAAAGCGCATGGCCATGAGGTTTTGCACCGACTCCTTGCCCAGATAGTGGTCGATGCGGTAGAGCTGGCTCTCGGCAAAGGACTGAGCCACTGCCGCGTTGATGGCGTCGGAAGAATCCAGGTCGTGGCCCAGGGGCTTCTCCAGCACCACGCGCACGTCGGGATGATTGAGCCCGACGCGGGCGAGTTGCGCGCAGATGTCGGCAAACAGTGAGGGCGCGGTGGCGAGGTAGCAGACAGTGACCCGCTCGCCGCCTTTGCCCAGCAGCTCGGCCAGGGCGTCGAAATCGGCCGGGTGTGCGGCGTCGAGCTTGAGGTAGGTGATGCGGGCGGCGAAGGCCGTCCAGACCGGAGAGTTGAAATCCGCCTTGAGGTGCGGGCCCGATTGGGTGCGCACCTGCGCCAGATAGTCATCCAGCGTCAGTGCGCCCCGGCCGAGAGCGACGATGCGCCCGGCGGGATGCAAGGTGCCGGATTGGTGCGCCTGATACAGCGCGGGCAGAAGCTTGCGCATGGCCAGATCGCCGGTGCCGCCGAACAACACCATGTCGAAAGAAGGAGTGGCGCCCATATTGTGTTCTGTCGGTGTCGAAGTGGCCATGAGAAAAATCCAGATTCAGTGTAGGGAGAAGCGCGGCCGACATCGGGCTGACAAACCCTCCTGGCCACGAAAAATTGACGCATATCATTGAAACCGTGCGCGCCAAGCGTGGCTCGAATGGTAGGTCGCTCGTATGTCAGCCGCTTGCCGAGAGCTGATCCGCAAGCAATTTTCCGGCCATCTGGCTGCCACGCAGCACGGCGACGCTGCGGCCTGCTTCAGTGCTTGGGCATGCCGATCAGGGTTGCGCGCCAGCCTCTGGGCCCTCGGCGCCCGGTGCGCGCCGCTTGAACATGCCCCAGCCCTTCATGCTCAGCACGCAGTCATCGTGTTGATTGAAAAGCTCCCACTGCGATTGCACCAGTCCGACATCAGGCTTGCTGCGCATGGGGCGCGCGGCCAGCACCGTCATGCGAAGGCGCAGCCGATCGCCCGGGTGGACGGGCTTCAACCAGCGCAATTCGTCGATTCCGGGCGAGCCCAGGCTGGTCGAACGCAGCAGGTAGGCGTCGCACATCAGCCGCATCGCCATGCTGCAGGTATGCCAGCCGCTGGCGGCGAGTCCGCCGAAAAGGGAGTTTTTGGCCGCTTCATCGTCGACGTGGAAGGGTTGCGGGTCGAACTGGCGGGCGAAGTCGAGCACGGCTTCACGGCTGACCAGGGTGCTGCCGCAGTCGCGCACGGCCCCTGCGGGAAAGTCTTCCCAATGCAACAGGTCAGAGTCGGGTGGGATGGGCGAAGTGTTCATGGCTTGATGCTAAACGCATCCAAATTGACGCAGAAGGCCCGATCTTGCCGTCATGTTGCGGGACCATCTTGCCGAACGGCGGGCGCCAGCGGTTCTCTGCGTAAGTCAGGGCTGGGTTGAAACAACAAAGCCGCCCGAGGGCGGCTTTGTCAGTGTGAGCTGATCGGCTCAATCTGGCGTCAGACGCGGCTGCGGTATTCACCGGTGCGGGTGTCGATCTCGATCTTGTCGCCGGTGGCGACAAAAATGGGGACGGACACTTCATAGCCAGTGGCGAGTTTGGCGGGCTTGAGCACCTTGCCGGAAGTGTCGCCCTTGATGGCGGGTTCGGTATAGATGATCTCGCGCACCACGGTAGTGGGCATTTCAACCGAGATGGCCTTGCCGTCGTAGAACACCACTTCGACGGACATGCCGTCTTCGAGGTAGTTCAGGCTGTCGCCCATATTGTCTTTTTCGACTTCGTATTGGTTGTAGTCGGCGTCCATGAAGACGTACATCGGGTCGGCGAAGTAAGAGTAAGTGCACTCTTTGCGCTCCAGCGTGACCGAGTCGAGCTTGTCGTCGGCCTTGTAAACCACTTCGGTGCCGCCGCTGGTGAGCAGGTTCTTGAGTTTCATTTTCACCGTGGCGGCGTTGCGGCCGCCGCGGCTGTATTCGGTCTTTTGCACCACCATCGGGTTGTCGCCAACCATGATGACATTACCGGCGCGGATTTCTTGTGCGATCTTCATTGAACAGTCTGTGGGGTTTCAAATAAACGCTCATTCTAGCGGGCGGGCGCAAGGGAGAGTTGATTGCTGGCGAGCCGCTGCACTTCATCGACCAATTGGCTGGCCAGATCAGCTTGGGTTTGCAGGCTGCGCGACCATTTGAGCGCATGGCGCTGCAAGGCGGGCAGGCTGCTCACAAACTCCAGCCAGGCGGGCGCCAGGTCGAGGCCCCGGTTCCAGGCGGTCCAGAAATGCACCACGGTGTCGCGCAGTTCGCTGTCGGCCTCTTCGAGGTAGAGATCGAGGAAGGCATCCAGCTTGCGGTCGTGGGCGTTGTCTTCCTGTGGGTAGATGTGCCAGACGAAGGGCTTGGCCGCCCATTGCGCACGGACGAAGGAATCTTCTCCTCGCACGATGCAGACATCGGCCGCCCAGAGCAGTTCGTCGAAGCGTTGCTGCGGGATGTAGGGCAGGGCGTAGATGCTCAGGCTGCCGCGCGAGGTGATCTGGCCGGTCTGCAGCGTCATGTCCAGCCAGGTGTTGATGGCCGTCATCACCGGGCCGGGACAGACCCAGAGCGCCACCGGACGCTCGGAAGCGGCCATGGTGTGCAGCCAGCCATCGAGCCGCTGGCGGGCATAGCTGAACAGCAGCACGGTGAGCGCATGGTCGGGCGGGGGCGGCAGGCCGAGGGCGCGCAGGGCGATGCGTTTGGCCGAGGGCTGCATCTGCCAGTTGTCGCGCTGCGAGATCAGGCTGGATTCGCGCAGCAGACCGCCAGATTTGTCGGTGAAGCCGGGGTAGTAGAAATACTTCATCAGCCCGCCGCTTTGCGGCGAAGGCTTGAGGTGATGCAGATCGACCCATTTTTCTGCGCTGAGGTGTTCGAGGTTCAGCCAGACGGGAGGAGGCGAGGCCTTGCCGATCTGGGCAATGCAGGCGTCGCTCAGGTGGCAGCCGAACATTTCGATGACCACATCGCCCGGCGTGGCCTGGGACTGCCGGGCCCAAGGCACAATCTGCACTCCGGCCAGGGTCTGCTCCGCAGCACGAAGCTGAACCTGCGGCGCAATATGGGCGAACGCCTTGAAGTCGTCCAGGAATAATCGCACCTGTTGCTGGTGCTCCGCGGCGAGTTGCCGAGCAAGTCGCCAGGTCACGCCGATATCGCCGAGGTTGTCGACGACATGGCAAAACAAATCCCACCGATGTTGGACTTTCATGAAGATGCAAGGTGACGACGCACCGCTTTCGAGCTCACTGTCTTTTTATGATCCGCATTGTCGCCTGTGCCCACGACTGGCGGCCTTTTTACACCAAGTCAAACAAGATCATCCCGATTTTGCCTGTCTGCCGGTGCCGCCTTTGGGCCCGCTGGATGCGCCGCTGCTCATCGCGGGCCTGGCGCCAGGCCTGAAGGGGGCCAATGCCTCGGGGCGTCCGTTCACGGGAGATGGCGCCGGGCCGCTGCTGTTCGGCACGCTCACCGAACTGGGTCTGGCCTGGCGGCCTGTTCCCGTGCGGATCGACGATCACCCCTCGACGCTGCGGGCCGACGACGGCCTGCAACTGCACGGCTGCCGCATCAGCAACGCGGTGAAATGTCTGCCGCCTGAAAACAAGCCCTTGCCCGCGGAGATTCGCACCTGCAATCGTTTCGTCGCCGCAGAGATCACGGCCATGTCGAATCTGCGGGTGATCGTCGCTCTGGGCAAGGTGGCGCACGATGCGGTGCTCATGGCGCTGGGGCGCAAAGCCTCCTCGGCCCGCTTCGCCCATGCCGCCGAGCATCGCATGGGCGACTACATCCTGATCGACAGCTACCACTGCAGCCGCTACAACCAGAACACCGGCCGCTTGACCGCGCCGATGTTTCGCGCGGTGTTCGAGCGGGCCTTGCACCTTTTGAACTGAGCTTCATGGCATCCGATTCTCCCCAACCGGAGCACAGCGCGGCGCTGCTGGCGCAGGTTGCGGCGTTGCCGCATTTGCCCGGGGTCTACCGCTACTTCGCGGCCGATGGCGGTTTGCTCTACGTGGGCAAGGCGCGCGATCTGCGCAAGCGCGTGTCGAGCTATTTCCAGAAAGATCATGGCGGCACGCGCATCGGGCTGATGGTGTCGCGCATCCATCGGCTCGACACCACGGTCACCCGCACCGAGGCCGAGGCGCTGCTGCTCGAAAACAACCTGATCAAGACGCAGCATCCGCGCTACAACATTCTGTTTCGCGACGACAAGTCTTACCCGTATTTGCAGATCACCACGGCGCACGAATACCCGCGCGTGGCGTATTACCGTGGTGCGACCGACCGCAAGCAGCAGTATTTCGGCCCCTATCCAAACGCCTGGTCGGTGAAGGAAAGCATCGCGGTGCTGCAGAAGGTGTTTCAGTTGCGCACTTGCGAGGACACGGTGTTTTCCAACCGCAGTCGGCCCTGCCTGCTGCACCAGATTCACCGCTGCACGGCGCCCTGCGTGGGCAAGATCAGCGCGGCGGACTATGCGCGCGACGTGCAGCATGCGGTGCGCTTTCTGCGTGGCGATCACGGGGTGGTGATGGGCGATCTGCAATTGCAGATGCAGTCGCTCTCCGACGCGCTGCGTTTCGAGGAGGCCGCCGTGCTGCGCGACCAGATCGCCGCGCTATCTGGCGTGCTCCAGCAGCAAAGCATGGAAGTGGGCAGCGCCGAAGACGTGGACATTCTGGCCGTGGCGCTCAAGGGAGGTCGGGCCTGTGTCAACCTCGCCATGGTGCGCGGCGGTCGGCATCTGGGCGACCGGGCCTATTTCCCCAGCCAGGTTCAGGCGGCATTGGAGTTGGGCGACGATCTGGCGGATGGCATCGCGCCGGAACAGGGCGCTCCCGGCCAGGCCGCGCAGCGGGTGCTGCAGGCTTTTGTCGCGCAGCATTACCTGCAGATGGCGCCGCCGCCGGTTTTGGTGTGCGACCTGCCCGTCGAGCCGGAATTGCTCGATGCCCTGGGCGAACACGCCGGGCATCGCATGCAGCAGGTCACGCAGCCGCGCGGCCAGCGGCGCGATTGGCTGGAGATGGCGCAAAAAGGCGCGCAGATCGCGCTGACACGCTTGCTCGCAGAAGAAGGCTCGCAGCGCGAGCGCACCTTGGCCTTGGCGCAGGCGCTTGGCCTGGACGCCGAACAGGCCGAGGGTTTGCGCGCGGAATGCTTCGACATCAGCCATACCGCCGGCGAGGCCACGCAGGCGTCTTGCGTGGTGTACGCCGAACACGCCATGCAGCCGGCCCAATACCGGCGGTTTCGCATCAACGACATCACGCCGGGAGACGACTACGCCGCGATGCGCCAGGTGCTCACCCGGCGTTACAAGCGCGTTGCCGAGGCGCTGGCCCAGGGGGCGTTTGCTGCCGACGGCGAAACGCCCGGCGACGCGCGCCTGCCCGATCTGGTGCTGGTCGATGGCGGTCGCGGGCAGGTGACGATGGCGCGCGAGGTGTTCACCGAACTGGGGCTGGATCTCAGCGTGATCGTTGGCGTGGAAAAAGGCGAGGGCCGCAAGGTCGGCCTGGAGGAACTGGTGTTTGCCGACGGTCGTGCCAAACTTACTCTGCCCGCCAATAGCGCCGCCCTCATGCTGGTGGCGCAGATTCGCGACGAGGCGCACCGCTTTGCCATCACCGGCATGCGCGCCGCACGCGCCAAGGTGCGCACGGGCGGTTCGCGGCTTGAAGACATCCCCGGCATCGGCCCCAAGCGCCGCGCCAAGCTGCTGGCGCGGTTCGGCGGCATTCGCGGCGTCGAGGCCGCCAGCGAAGACGACCTGATGACCGTGGACGGCATCTCGCGCGAACTCGCCCACACGCTGTACAAGGCGCTGCACTAAAAAAGTGGCGCCTGGTCTGTCAGGCTTTGGGCGCGAATGGCGAAAAATGACGCCGCAGCGCCATTTTGCAGCCCGCGATCCTCAAGTCCGACAGGCTCCTGGCCAATACCCATGAGCGCCCCCAGGGCCGGGCAATCCCCACCCCAACCCTCCCCACAAGTGGGGAG
>DYKQ01000035.1 GCA_020722545.1 Thiomonas intermedia
CCGCTTTTTTCGCAGGCGCAGCCTTCTTCGCGGGCGCAGCCTTCTTCGCCGGTGCGGCTTTCTTTGCAGGAGCAGCCTTCTTCGCAGGCGCGGCCTTCTTCGCCGGAGCCGCCTTTTTCGCGGGTACAGCCTTCTTCGCCGGTGCTACTTTCTTCGCGGGCGCAGCCTTCTTCGCCGGTGCGGCTTTCTTCGCAGGCGCGGCCTTCTTCGCCGGAGCCGCCTTTTTCGCGGGTACAGCCTTCTTCGCCGGTGCTACTTTCTTCGCGGGCGTCACTTTCTTCGCCGGCGCCGCTTTTTTTGCAGTTGCCATGGTGATTCTCCTTGATCAAGTCTTTTGAAGTTGAGCCGGTCGCCAAATCGCGTCCGAGCGCCTCACGGCCCCGCCTCCCGGCGGTTTCCAGTACGGGACATCGGCACGGCGTTCAGCCGGCGCCACCTGCGATCGGCTCAGCGCTGATCCGTGCAGGGGATTCACTTCCCTCGGCATCAAAGCCATTGCGGGAAGGAATGGGGAACGGCGCGCCATGCGCTCACCTCTGGTCATCCAGAGCATGAGACGCTTGATGACGCGCCAGAATTGATCGAGCAGGGAGTCAGGCATCACCATGGACGCCCTCATGCGTTTCGCCACAAAAAACAGAGGAGGAGACTCCACCCGCCGACTCTTCGCGGCCGGACGTATCGGGGTGAAATGGACTCGGTCAACAATCACTCTGTAGTGCGTGCTCGCAGGTTATTCAGGCGTCATTCCCAGGACAGCGCGCCGCCCGATTGGTACTCGATCACCCGGGTTTCGAAGAAGTTGCGTTCCTTCTTCAGGTCGATCATTTCGCTCATCCAGGGGAAGGGGTTCTCTTCGTTGGGGAAAATCGCGTCCAGCCCGATCTGCACCGCGCGCCGATTGGCGATGAAGCGCAGATAGCCCTTGAACATCGAGGCGTTCAACCCCAGCACGCCACGGGGCATGGTGTCTTCCGCATAGCGATACTCAAGCTCGACCGCCCGATGGAACAGGCCGGTGATCTCGCGCTTGAATTCGGGCGTCCAGAGGTGCGGATTCTCCAGCTTGATCTGGTTGACCAGATCGATGCCGAAGTTGGTGTGCATGGACTCGTCGCGCAGGATGTACTGGTATTGCTCGGCAGCGCCGGTCATCTTGTTCTGCCGCCCCATCGACAGGATCTGCGTGAAGCCGACATAGAAGAACAGGCCTTCCATCAGGCAGGCGAACACGATGATGGAACGCAGCAGTTCCTGATCATTGCGCTCCGAACCCCCGAAAGCCGAAGTGCGGAACCCGGGGTTGGTCAGGGTGTCGATGAAGGGAATGAGGAACTCGTCCTTGTCGGCGATGGACTTGATCTCGTGATAGGAGTTGAAGATCTCGCCTTCGTCGAGCCCGATGGATTCGACGATGTACTGGTAGGCGTGGGTGTGAATGGCTTCTTCGAAAGCCTGGCGCAGCAGGTACTGGCGGCACTCGGGATTGGTGATGTGCCGGTAGGTGCCGAGCACGATATTGTTGGCGGCGAGCGAGTCGGCCGTGGTGAAGAAACCGAGGTTGCGCTTGATGATCAGGCGCTCGTCCTCGGTCAGTCCGTTGGGGTCCTTCCACATCGCGATGTCGCGCGACATGTTGATTTCCTGCGGCATCCAGTGGTTGGCGCAGGAAGCCAGGTATTTGTCCCAGGCCCATTTGTACTTGAAGGGCACGAGCTGGTTGACGTCGGCGCGGCAGTTGATGATGCGCTTGTCTTCGGCGCGCACCCGCGCAGCGGAGGCCGCGCGTTGGCTGTAGAGGTCTGCGGCCACCGCCAATGCTGGCGCTGATGTGGATGTGGATGCGGATTGAGGCGACGCCGATGCACCGCCCATGGATTGAAGTGAACGCTCCGCCAGCGCACCGTGCGCGGGGCTTGCAGAGTTCTGTTGTGGTTCGTCCCAAGTAAGCATGTTCATGACCTTCCGTGAATTATCAAGTGTTCAGCGCGAAGGCTCAACACCGATGCAGTGAGGATGCGAGGTTTGTGCGGCGCATGTTGTGCAGGCGCATCGCAAGTGGCATGCCGCTTGATCACTTGTGATGCGCCGCAACGATATGCAGCGCTTACTGGCAGGCTTCGCATTCCGGGTTGTCGATGGCGCAGTAGCGGATATCGCCAGACTGCACCACGGCTTGCGCCGAAGCCGAAGCCGATTCGCCTGGCGACTGCGGCACGGCGTTGAGCTGACCCGCCTTGACCGTGGACTTCTCGGCATGCGTGGCGCCGATGGTGCGCAGGTAGTAGGTGGTCTTGAGGCCACGCAGCCAGGCCAGCTTGTAGGTGTCGTCGAGCAGCTTGCCCGATGCTTTGGCCATGTAGATGTTGAGCGACTGCGCCTGGTCGATCCATTTCTGGCGTCGCGCCGCAGCCTCGATGATCCACTGGGCATCGGTCTCGAAGGCGGTGGCATACAGGGCTTTGAGATCGGCGGGAATGCGGTCGATGCGCTGGGTGCTGCCATCGAAGTACTTGAGGTCGGCCACCATCACGGCGTCCCACAGGCCGCGCGCCTTGAGGTCGCGCACCAGGTACTGGTTGATGACGGTGAACTCGCCCGACAGATTCGACTTGACGTACAGGTTCTGGAAGGTCGGCTCGATGCTGGCGTTCACGCCGACGATGTTGGAGATGGTGGCCGTGGGAGCGATGGCCACGCAGTTGGAGTTGCGCATGCCGTGCTGTGCGATCTGCGCGCGCAGGGCGTTCCAGTCGAGGGTGCTGGAGGTGTCGGCCTCGACATAACCGCCGCGCTGCTCGGCCAGCAGCTTCAGACTGTCCATGGGCAGAATGCCCCGGTCCCAAAGCGAGCCGCCGTAACTGCTGTAGCGGCCGCGCTCGCGCGCCAGTTCGCTCGACGCCCAGTAAGCCTCGTAGCAAACCGCCTCCATCGACCGATCGGCAAATTCCACGGCTTGTTGCGAACCATAGGGAATGCGCAGCTGATACAGACAGTCCTGAAAGCCCATGATGCCCAGGCCCACCGGCCGGTGCTTCATATTGGCGTTGCGCGCCTTGGCCACGGCGTAGTAGTTGATGTCGATGACGTTGTCGAGCATGCGCATCGCGGTCTGGATGGTGCGCTTGAGCTTGGCCTGGTCGATGACCTTGGCGCCGTCTGCCGCGTCTTTCAGATGCGCAACCAGGTTGACCGAGCCGAGATTGCACACCGCGATTTCGCTCTCGTTGGTGTTGAGCGTGATCTCGGTGCAGAGGTTGCTCGAATGCACCACGCCCACATGCTGCTGCGGGCTGCGCACATTGCAGGCGTCCTTGAAGGTGATCCAGGGATGGCCGGTTTCGAACAGCATCGACAGCATCTTGCGCCAGAGCTGAACTGCGGGAATGGTCTTGAACAGCTTGAGTTCGCCCAGCGCGGCCTTCTGTTCGTAGCGGGTGTAGGCCTGCTCAAAGTCCTTGCCGAACTTGTCGTGCAGATCGGGCACGTCGGCCGGGCTGAACAGCGTCCAGTCGCCGCCCTCCATCACCCGCTTCATGAACAGATCGGGCACCCAGTTGGCGGTGTTCATGTCGTGGGTGCGGCGGCGATCGTCGCCGGTGTTCTTGCGCAGTTCCAGGAACTCTTCAATGTCGAGGTGCCAGGTTTCGAGATAGGCGCAGACCGCGCCCTTGCGCTTGCCGCCCTGGTTCACCGCCACCGCGGTGTCGTTGACCACTTTGAGGAAGGGCACGACGCCCTGGCTCTTGCCGTTGGTGCCCTTGATGTGGCTGCCCAGGGCGCGTACGCGCGTCCAGTCGTTGCCCAAACCGCCGGCGAACTTGGACAACAGCGCGTTCTCTTTGATGGCCTCGTAGATGCCGTCAAGGTCGTCCGCCACGGTGGTGAGGTAGCAGCTCGAGAGTTGCGAACGGCGGGTGCCCGCGTTGAACAGGGTGGGCGTGCTCGACATGAAGTCAAAGCTGGAGAGCAGCTCGTAGAACTCGATGGCGCGCGCCTCGCGGTCGATCTCGTTAAGCGATAGGCCCATGGCCACGCGCATGAAAAAGGCTTGCGGCAGCTCGATGCGACGGCCATCCTTGTTCACCCGCGTATCGGCGCGATTGGCGAGGAAATAGCGGTCGTACAGCGTTTGCAGGCCCAGGTAATCGAACTGCAAGTCGCGCTCGGCCTTGAGCGCGGCGCCCAGACGGGCCAGGTCAAACTGCCCGAGCCGCTCGTCGAGCAGTTCGAGCTCAACCCCTTCCTTGATGCACTGCGGAAAATACTCGGCGTAGCGCTGGGTCATCTGCTCCTGCGGAATGTCCTCGTTCAGCGTCTCGCGGCGCATGGTGTGCAGCAGCAGGCGTGCGGTGACCTTGGAGTAGTCGGGGTCGCGCTCGATCAGGGTGCGTGAGGCGAGGATGGAGGCCTTGTAAACCTCGAGCATCGGCACGCCGTCGTACAGGTTGCGCAGGGTTTCGGCCACGATGGGGGCCGCCTTCACATCCGCACTCAGATTGCAGCAGGCGGATTCGATCAGGCTCACCAGAGCGGCCTGATCGAGCGGTTTGCGCAGACCGCCGTCGAGCACGTGCAGCACCGGGGCGCTCTCCTGTTGCTCTGCGGCCGCTTTCTGCTTGGCCCGCTCTTGTGTGCGGCGTTCGCGGTACAGCACATAGGCGCGCGCCACCTCGTGCTGGCCAGTGCGCATCAGCGAGAGCTCGACCTGATCCTGAATGTCTTCAATATGAAAGGTGCCGCCGCTGGGCCGGCTGCGGAGCAAGGCGCGCACGACGTTTTCGGTCAGCGTATTCACTGTTTCGCGCATGCTGGCCGAGGCCGCACCCTGCCCGCCTTGCACGGCCAGAAAGGCCTTGGTCATCGCCACGGCGATCTTGCTCGGCTCAAACCCGACCACGGCCCCGTTGCGACGGATGACCTTGTAGTCTGAAAAATCACCCAGTGCGACCTGCTGTTGCGTATCCACCTCAGGGTGTGCGAGGTGTTGCGGGACCGCAGTGGATTCGGCGGCGACGGTGGTCTGGGACATCGGGACTCCTTGGGGACAGATGGGCCGCGCAGCAAATCTGGCTGGCTCACGGCGCTGCAAGCGCACATGAACGCCGCATGAAAGCAGCACGGACGAAGCAATAAAGACGAATGAGGGCAAATCGGGGACGAATCGAGAGAGCGCGCAGGCATTTCCAGCCTTCCGAAGCCGCAGCCTCAGACCGCGATCCGGCATCTCTCTCAAACCGCCAAGACACTATATCTAGCGTCCGGCGGAATTTCAACCACTATTTGTAGTGTGGGACAAATTGACAGCCCGCCCACAGCTTATGCACAGGTTCATGCACAAAGTCTGCCCCTGGTGCGGCCTCGGGAAAACCCGCAGGGGTGCTCAAAACCGCTGAAATGGAAAAGCCGAAGTCGGCAGGGCCAGGCCGTTTTTGAGCTGGCGCCAGTCGAAGCCGAAGCCTGGGTCGGTCTTGCGTCCGGGCGCGATGTCGCTATGACCGACCCATGCGCGCAAGGGATAGCGCGCGAGCAGTTCAGAGCCCAGCGCGATCAGGGTGTCGTACTGCTCGGGCTCGAACGGTTCATCGTCGCTCCCTTCGAGTTCGATGCCGATGCTGAAATCATTGCATCGCTCGCGCCCGGCATAACGCGATGCGCCGGCATGCCAGGCGCGCCGGTCGCAGGACACATATTGCGTGAGCGCGCCATTGCGCTGCACGACAAAATGCGCCGAGACCCTGAGGCCTTCGAGCGCGGCAAAAGCCGGGTGCGCTCGCGGATCGAGCCGATTGCAAAACAACTGCTCGATCGCCTCGCCGCCATATTGACGCGGCGGGAGCGCGATGCAGTGGATCACCAGCAAATCGATCAGCATGCCTGCGGGCCGCTCATCCTGATTGGGGGACGACACATGACGGGCGTGGGGCATCCAGCCTGCTTCTCGACTGACCGCGCTGATGGGGGGCGACATGATCAGATAGGATCGTCCGGCGGCGATTCCGCCGGGTCGCGCACGTCGAGGCGCTCCATGCGGTAGCGGATCTGACGCAGGTTCAGCCCCAGCAGCTGCGCGGCCGCGGTGCGATTGAAGCGGGTGCGCCGCAGCGCCTCGCAGAGGATGCTGCGTTCAACCTGGTCGAGGTAGACCCCCAGGTCGGGAGGCAGGGGCGACTGCGCTTCGAACCGGGCCATGGGGGGCTGGGGCGACTGAGGCGGCTGAGGCTCCGGGGCAGGCTGTGCAACGGTTGGGGTGATCGGCGCGTCCACCGGTCGCGGCATTGGCTGCGCCGTCGCGTCAGACAGGGGGGTGACTGGCAAAGCCGTCGCAGCGGCCTGCACTTCGGAGGCGCGGGCGCCACTGCCCTGCAACTCGATGTCTTCAGGGCCGATCAGATCTTGTGCAGCCAGGGCCGCAGCCCGGTGCAGCAGATTCTCCAACTCACGCACATTGCCTGAGAAACGATGCTGGCGCAGGTGCTCAAGCGCAGCCGGGCTCAGCCGCAGACCGGGCCGCGCATTGTCGCGGCGGATGTCGCCCAGCAACGCCTCGACCAGTACCGGCAGATCATCCAGCCGGTCGCGCAGCGGCGGCAGAGTGACCGCGATGACGTTGAGGCGGTAGAACAAATCCTGCCGAAACTGGCCCTGCTCCACCATGCGTTCCAGATGTCGGTGGGTGGCGCTGACCAGGCGCACATCCACCGCGATTTCTGCCGTCTCGCCCACCGGGCGCACGCGCCGCTCCTGCACGGCGCGCAGCAGCTTGGCCTGCATCGCCAGGGGCAGTTCGCCGATCTCGTCGAGAAACAGCGTGCCGCCCTGCGCCGCGGCAAAGAAGCCGGCATGGTCGGACACCGCCCCGGTGAACGCGCCCTTGCGGTAGCCGAAAAACTCGGCCTCCAACAATTGCTCGGGAATGGCGCTGCAGTTCACCGGAATGAACGGCCCTCCGGCGCGGGCGCTGCATTCATGCACGGCCTTTGCAGCCAGCTCCTTGCCGGTGCCCGACTCGCCCTGGATGAGCACAGGCGCCATGCTGCGGGCCACGCGCTGCAAGGTCTGTTTAAGGGCGCGCATCACCCCAGACTCACCCACCATGCGTTGCAATGCGCTGCTGGTCGGCGCCTGCACTTCCACATCGACCGCTGCGAGGGCCGCATGCACGGTGCGACGCAGCGCCGCCAGATCGACCGGCTTGCTCAGGTAGTCGAACGCTCCGGCCTTGAGCGCAGCCACCGCGTTGCCCGCACTGCCGTAGGCGGTGATGACGATGGACTTCTCAAAGCGGTCGGGCTGGGCTTCCAGCCAGCGCAGCAACTCCAGCCCCTCGCCATCGGGAAGACGCATATCGGTGAGCATGAGGGCGTAGCGTCTGCGCGCCAACTGCTCGCGCGCCTGCGCCACGGTTTCAGCCACGTCGATCTGCCAGCCTTCATGCACCAGGCTCAGGGTGTAGAGCTCGCGCAGATCGGGTTCGTCGTCGACGATGAGAATACGCACATCCGCTGGAATCATGCCTTAAGGGCCCGGTGCGATTTGAATGACAAAAGAACCGCGCTCCTGCGGCGCGCCCTCGCGCTCGAGGCGGTAGAGCAGGCGCGCGCCGTTGCGCAAGCACAGTTCGTGAGAAATATACAAGCCCAGCCCGACGCCCCGGCTGCTCGTGGTGCGAAACGGCTCGAACAGCTGCGCGCGCAGTTCGGCGTCGATCAAAGGACCATCGTTGGAAACCTGGATTTCCCGCACCTGCCCGGCGCCGAGTTGCCGCATCTCGATCGCCCGCGGCTGGTTGCTCGCATAGCGCCGCGCGTTGCTCAGCAGATTGACCAACACCCGTCGCAGATGCAGGGCATCGAAGCGGATCTGCGCCGCGTCGTCCTGAATGAACAGGCCGATGCGTCCCTGATCCGGCTGGTCGAATTCGGCATGCAGCTCGCGCATCAACGGCGCGCAAAGCATCAGCTCGATTTCGCGCGGCGCGGTGCGGCCCAGCTCCAGCACGTCCTCGACGGTGCGGTTGATGCGCTCGACGTTCTGGCCGATGAGATGGTGCAGGCGTTCGAGCTGCACCGCATCGCCCGCGAATTCGCGGGCGAGCTGGTTGGCCTGCCCGATCGCCCCCAGCGGATTGCGAATCTCATGCGCCACGCTGGCCACCAGACGCCCCATCGCCGCCAGCTTTTCCTGCTGAATGCGCGCATCGATCTCCCGCAGATCCTGCAGCACGATGAGATAGCCCACGCCGCCCGGCAGCTTGTCCAGCGTGGACAGATGCAGCAGCAGGTTGCGACCCGCGGGCGTGCGCACCTTGACCTCCAGCGCCTCCTCGCCCTCGATGGCCATGCGCTCCACCTCTTTGCGCACCACCTCGGCCACCGGCAGATCGCGCAAGGCCTTGCGCCCCCCGAGCCAGCGCGCCGTGACCGCATCGCTCCAGGGCAAATCCAGCAGCTGTTGCGCGGCCGGATTGAGCGCTTCGAGCACCATGTGCTGATCGACCACCATGACGCCATCGCGCTGCGCCTCGATCACCCGCTGATTCAAGGCCATCTGCCGCCGGGCGACGGACTCGCTGGCCGCCGCGCGCGCCTCCTGCCGCGCCAGTCGTTGCGACAACTGCCACGTCAGCACCGCCACGGCAAAATAGGCGATGCCGACAAAGGCCGCATTGAGCATGCGCTGCTCGGCCTCCGCCGCCCCGCCCAGCATCGCGAACCCGGCGCTGCCCAGCAGAATCATCGTCACCAAGGCAGCCACGAACAAGGTGAGCGACAGCGTGCCGTAAATGCCCGCGGCCAACACGGGCAAGGCGTAGATCAGAGCAAATTCGCGCGCGGGATATCCCGCAGTGAACTGCAAGGTGGTGAAGGCCAGCAGATCGACGGCAATCGCGATCAGCACCTGCCAGGCCAGGCTCTGCGTGCGAACGAAACTCCACCAAAGGCTCGCGACCGTCAGCGCCACATAGAGCAGCGCCACCCCGTACCCCAGCGTGGCGATCGCGGGTTTTTCGGCGTGGGGAGACGCCTGCATCATGGGCAGCAGCACCAGCCAGCCCAGCAACATCAGCGACATCAGCACGCGCGCCGCAGCCAGCACCCGGTAGGTTCGCAGGCGTTCTCGGCCCAGCCGCGAGGAAGGCACGAAGGCTGAACCTGAAGACGCCGCCGGGGCGAACATGGATCGCGCGAATGCGCTTTCAGCGGCGACCGCAGCGCCCGGCTTACGACCCCAGACGGGCATGCTCGTCGCTGCAGTACGGCTTGCCGTCGCGCCAGACGCATCGGCTGGCGGGCGAGTGCACGCCGCAATGCGCGCACGGCAACATCGCCTCGGGAACCTGCGGCGGTTTGTTGGGCGAAGGCGGCTGTCGCACGCTGCGGGGTTGCTGCGATTTTTTGATGAGCATCAGCCCGACGATCGCCACCACAAACAGAACGAGGTACTTCATCGGTGCAAAATCACCTGCAGCACAAAACGCGAACCGACATAGGTGAGCATCAGCAGCACCGTGCCGCCAAACAGCCAGGCCAGCGCCCGCGTACCCCGCCAGCCCAGGAACACCCGGCCCGCCATCAGCACGGCAAAAATCAGCCAGGCCGCGATACCGAAAACCGATTGATGATTGAACTCGAACGGTTTGCCAAACAATTCTTCGCTGAACGTCGCCGCAAAAATGAGCGAGGCCGTCAGCAGCACAAAACCCACCGCCGCCAAGCGATAGGTCAGCTTTTCCAGGGTGAGCAAAGGCAGGCTGCGCGACACGCCCGACACCGCACCCTTGCGCCGATGCAACGAACGCTCGGCCGTCCACAGCAAAATGCCGTGAAGCACGGCCGCGCCGAACAGACCATAGGCGGCGATCCCCATCGCCCAGTGCAGCGCGAAAGTGGGCCCGGCGCCGTAAGGCGGCGTAAAGCCTCCGGGGAAAACCCAGCTCAGCAAAATGGAAACGGCCGCCAGCAGACAGATCCAGCTTCTCAACATCTGCAGGGGGTAATACAGACTTTCCACCCAATACACGGCCGCCACCAGCCAGAACGTGACCGAAAGCGCCTGGGCAAAGCCGAAATGCGGCCGCAACTCGCCGTGCAGCACCATGGCGAAGGTGATGGTCTGCGCGATCCAGGCCAGCGCCATCACCCAGGTCGACCAGCGTTCGGAACGTTGCGTCGCCCCGCTAGTCTCCCCTTCCGCATGGCCTAGTACCAAAGCAGGTTTCGGGCGCGACAACGCCGCGGCCAACATATAGAAGGCGAAGGCGAGGCTATTCACTAAAATCGACATAGACCAAGTTTAACCGACCCCCCTGCGGCTTTTCAGTGCCGCGTGCGGTGAATGCCAGACTGGCCGCAAGCTCTGCGATCATTGGCCTGCGCAAACGCCCCAACCTCGCTCCAACCTTCCACGCCCCATGCTCAACAACCTCACCCAACGCCTGTCCCGCGTGGTCAAGACCCTCAAGGGCGAAGCACGCATCACCGAATCGAATATCCAGGACATGTTGCGCGAGGTACGCCTTGCGCTTCTCGAAGCCGACGTGGCGCTGCCCGTCGTGCGCGAATTCACCGCCCGCGTCAAGGAAAAGGCGCTGGGCCAGGAAGTGGTGGGTTCGCTCACTCCCGGCCAGGCGCTGGTCGGCGTGGTGCAGCGCGAGCTTGCCGATCTGATGGGCGGCGACGCCGTGCCGATCAACCTCGCCACCCAGCCGCCGGCCATCGTGCTCATGGCCGGTCTGCAGGGCGCGGGCAAGACCACCACCACTGCCAAGCTGGCGCGGCTGCTGACCGAGCGGCAGAAGAAAAAAGTGCTCACCGTTTCGTGCGACGTCTATCGGCCGGCGGCCATTGCCCAGTTGCAGACCGTGACGGCGCAGGCCGGGGCGGAATTCTTTCCCTCCTCGCCCGACGACAAACCGCTGGACATCGCCCGCCGCGCCGTCGAATTCGCCCGCAGCCACCACTTCGACGTGCTGCTCGTCGACACCGCCGGACGACTGTCGGTGGACGAAGCGATGATGCGCGAAATCAAGGAACTGCACGCCGCGCTCAAGCCCATCGAAACCCTGTTCGTGGTGGATGCCATGCAGGGCCAGGACGCCGTGAACACCGCGCGCGCCTTCCACGACACCCTGCCGCTGACCGGCATCGTGCTCACCAAACTGGACGGCGACGCCCGCGGCGGCGCGGCGCTGTCGGTGCGGCAGGTCACGGGCGCGCCGATCAAGTTCGCCGGGGTGTCGGAGAAGATCGACGGCCTGGAACCGTTCGACCCGCGCCGCATGGCCGACCGGATTCTGGGCATGGGCGACATCCTCGCCCTGGTGGAGCAGGCGCAGCGTCAGGTCGATGTCGATGCCGCGCAGCAACTGGCCGCCAAGGTCAAGTCGGGCGCCCAGTTCGATCTCAACGATTTTCTGATGCAGTTGCAGCAGATGAACAAAATGGGCGGACTGCGGGGCATGCTCGACAAGCTGCCTGCCGAGATGCAGGCCAGGGCCGGTCAGGCCGATATGAACCGCGCCGAGCGCGACATGCGCCGCATGCAGGGCATCATCCACAGCATGACCCCGCAGGAGCGCCACAAGCCCGACGTCATCAAGGCCACCCGCAAACGCCGCATCGCCGCAGGCGCCGGGGTGCAGGTGCAGGACGTCAACCGCCTGCTCAAGCAGTACGAGCAGATGCGCGACATGATGAAAAAAATGAAGGGCGGCAAGATGTTCAAGATGATGCAGCGCATGGGCGGCATGATGCCGCGCTGAGCGCTCGGCGGGGTGATCGACTTCAGCCAGAACCGCCCGCCACCAGCCAGCGCTGGCGCGCGGCGAGCACCGCGTCGGGATAGGCGGCTCGGCCACGCGAGCCGTTGTAGCGGCCCAGGGCGTAGAACAAGCTGCCGTTCTCGATGTTGAGGTAGTGCCGCAAAATCACGCAGCCATAACGCAGATTCACCTGCATGTGAAACAGGCTGGTGATATCGCCATTGCCGATCTGCTGGGTCCAGAACGGCATGACCTGCATATAGCCCATCGCCCCGGCCGATGAAATGGCATACTTCTTGAAGCCGCTTTCCACCTGAATCAAACCCAGGATCAGCGCGGGCTCCAGTCCGGCGCGGTGCGCTTCGTACCAGACGGTTTGCAGAAAATCGCGCCGCACCGAGAAGCCTGGCATGCGATTTTGCAGCCGCGCCGACTCGGTCGCCAGCCACACCCAGTATTGGGCGAAATGATTGGCGTCGCGAAAGTGCGGTTGCGGCGGCGGAGCCTCGGCAATCTGCGCGGCGAGCGCGGTGCGCACCGCATCGCTGAGCTGCTCTTCCTTTTGCGCGCCGGCCCAGGCAGGCGCAGTGGGCAAGCTCCAGCCCGCGCCGATCACAGCGCCCGCTCGCGCCGCCTGCAACAGCCATCGACGGCGAGACAGGTTACGCATGCCGCTGTGCTCTTGCGGACTCAGCACCGCAACCGAGCTTGCAAGTGCGCGGAGGCTTCAGCCAGCGGCAACACCGTCGGCGCACTCTCTCGGCGGTGCTGATACTCCACCGTGCCTGCAGCAAGGCCGCGGTCGGAAATCACCATGCGGTGCGGCACGCCGATCAGTTCCCAGTCGCCCAGCATCACGCCCGGGCGCTCGCCGCGGTCGTCCAACGCCACATCCACTCCCGCGGCCGTGAGTTCGGCGTAGAGCGCGTCCGCCGCCTGGCGCACGGCTTCGCTGCGGTCATAGCCGATGGGGCAGATCACCGCAGTGAACGGCGCGATCGCATCCGGCCAGATCATGCCCTTGGCGTCATGGTTCTGTTCGATGCAGGCCCCGAGGATGCGGGTGATGCCGATGCCGTAGCAGCCCATTTCCAGCGTTTGCGATTTGCCCTTGTCGTCGAGGAATGTCGCGCCCATCGCGGCCGAATATCTGGCGCCCAGATAGAACACATGCCCCACCTCGATGCCGCGACAGATCGACAAGGCGCCCTTGCCGTCCGGGCTGGGATCGCCCGCCTGCACATTGCGGATGTCGGCCACTTCGGGCTCAGGCAGATCACGCCCCCAGTTGACGCCGGTGTAGTGGTAATCCACCGCATTGGCGCCGATGACAAAGTCGCTCATATTCGCCACGGTGCGGTCGGCAATCACGCGCACGGGATGCACAGTGCCGATCGGCCCAAGGTAGCCCGGCGGCGTGCCAAACGTGGCCACAATCTCGGCCTCGGTCGCCATGCGGGCGTTGGCCAGACCGGCGAGTTTGCTCACCTTGACCTCGTTGACCGCATGATCGCCGCGCACCAGCAGCAGCACAATGGTTGCGGCCTGCCCGGGCTTGTCGCCATCCACTGCGAGGACGACCGACTTGAGGGTCTGCTGCAAGGGAATGCCCAGCAGCGTGGCGACGTCTTCGCATTTGGCCGCGCCCGGCGTGGGCGTCTTTTGCAGCGTCTGCGTCGGCGCGGCGCGCGCGGCGATCAACGGCAGAGCTTCGGCCTTTTCGATGTTCGCGGCGAAGTCAGAGTCTTCGCAGTAAGCAATGACATCTTCGCCAGTGTCGGCAATGACGTGAAACTCATGGCTGAGCGAGCCGCCGATGGCCCCCGAATCCGCCGCCACGGCGCGGAACTCGAAGCCGAAGCGCTGGAAAATACGCACGTAGGCGTCGAACATGACGCGGTAACTGACCTGCGCCGCCTCGAAATCGCGATCAAAGGAGTAGGCATCCTTCATGATGAATTCACGCGCGCGCATCACGCCGAATCGCGGACGACGTTCGTCGCGGAATTTAGTCTGGATGTGATAGAAATTGAGCGGCAGTTGACGCCAGCTCCGCACCTCGCTGCGCACCAGATCGGTCACGACTTCCTCGGAGGTGGGCTGGATCACAAAGTCGCGGTCATGGCGGTCTTTGATGCGCAGCAGTTCGGGGCCGAATTTATCCAGCCGTCCCGTCTCCTGCCAAAGCTCGGCCGGCTGCACCACGGGCATGAGCAACTCGATGGCGCCCGCGCGATTCATTTCCTCGCGCACGATGGCCTCCACCTTGCGGATGCTGCGCAGGCCCAGCGGCAGATAGCTGTAGAGCCCCGCTGCATGTTTTTTGATCATGCCGGCGCGCAACATCAGCGCCTGGCTGCGAACGTCGGCATCCGCCGGATCGTCCTTCTGAGTGGAAATGAAAAAGCGGGAAATTTTCATGCGTAGCGGCGCGAGGCCGACATTTGAGGAAAACTAAGTTCGAAGATCAGCGGGGTCGTCGCGGGGGTCGTCGGAGTCTTAGCCGTGTTGGGCCTTGGCAGGCTCTGCCGCACTCTGGAAACACCCTCTCCCAGCGGCCACGCTGCCTATAATCAAACGGAGAATTCTAAAAGATCGAGGATCAGGCGATGTTGGATCGCGAAGGCTACCGTCCCAACGTGGGCATCATCCTGCTCAACGCCAGAAATCAGGTGTTCTGGGGCAAGCGCGTGCGAGCGCATTCGTGGCAGTTTCCGCAGGGCGGGATCAACCCGGGCGAAACGCCTGAGCAGGCCATGTACCGCGAGTTGCACGAAGAGGTCGGCCTCAACCCCTGTCATGTCCGCATCATTGCCCGCACCCGCCAATGGCTGCGGTATGACGTGCCCAGCCATTTCGTGCGCCGCGACAGTCGCGGCATCTACAAAGGCCAGAAGCAGATCTGGTATTTGCTGCGTCTGACCGGACGCGATTGCGATGTCTGCCTGCGCGCCACCGAGCACCCCGAATTCGACGCCTGGCGCTGGAATGAATACTGGATACCGCTCGACAGCGTGATCGAGTTCAAGCGCGAGGTCTATCAAATGGCGCTGACCGAACTGGCGCACTTCCTGCCGCGCGCCGAACCGCGCACGCGTTACCTGCGCGCCAATCTGCGGCGCCGCCATGAGAGCGCCGCCACTGCAGATGAGACCGTCACCGCGGATGCATCGGCTTCAACTTTCACCACACCGGATCCAGCATGACCTTTTCTGCTTCAGCACGCCTGCGCACGACGCTGCTGGTCGGCCTTTTGGTCGGCCTTTTGGTCGGCCTTTTGCTCGGCTTGAGCTTCAGCCCTTTGACTCACGCCCAGTCTGCGGACGAAAGCGGCTTGTTCGGCGCCAAGCAGAGCCCTGCCGAAGCGCCCGTCACCTTTCCCCGCGCCCCGGAGAATCTGATGCATGTGCACATCACCGCGAGTGGCGCGCTGCAGTTTTATGTTGATCGGGGCTCGATCTCGGTCGAACCCGGCCAGACGGTGCGCTACACCCTGGTGGGAAAAACGCCCGACGGTCCGCGCAACATCACCTACGAAGCGATCAACTGCGCCACGCGGCAGTGGAAGCTCTATGGCCTGTGGAACGACGCCAGCCAGAAATGGGTGGCCGCAAGCAGGAGTGACTGGCAGCGCATTCCCGAAAACGGCGCGACGCGGGTGCACTCCACGCTGTACAGCGACGACTTTTGCCACAACCGGGCTGTTCGCGGTACGCCTGCTGACTTGGCGCGTCGCATCGAGATGGGTTTGCACGCGCCCTCGGACAATTCTCTGCTGACGAATGAGCGCTGAAGAACCTCTCCTGCTCCGTCCTACAGGAAAACCATATTGTCCCGGTGAATCAGCTCGGGCTCCTCGCTGAAGCCGAGTATGGCCTCGATGTCGGCAGACGGGTGGCGCATGATGCGCCGGGCCTGTGAAGCCGCGTAATTGCTCAGGCCCCGCGCCACTTCCGCTCCGCTTGCATCGCGCACGGCGATGACGTCACCCCGCTCGAAGTCGCCCTGAACCTCCACCACCCCAACCGGCAGCAAGCTGGCCCCTTGTGCGCGCAAACGCCGGGCTGCGCCTTCATCCACCCTGACCCAGCCGCGCAGTTGCAGATGATCGGCCATCCACTGTTTGCGCGCGGCAAGCTTGGCATGCCCGGCCAGCAACTGAGTGCCCACGATCTCGCCCCGCGCCAACCGGAGCAGCACATCGGGCTCGCGTCCGCTGGCAATCACGGTATGCGCGCCACTGCGCGCCGCACGCCGCGCTGCCGTGACCTTGGTCGCCATGCCGCCGGTGCCGATTCCCGTTCCGGCGCCGCCGGCCATGGCCTGCAGCCTGGCGTCCTCGGCGTCGGCCTGGGCGATCAGCGTGGCATCGGCATGTTTGCGCGGGTCCGCGCTGTACAGGCCCGATTGGTCAGTGAGGATGATCAGCACATCGCCTTCCACCAGATTGGTGACCAGCGCGCCCAGGGTGTCGTTGTCACCAAACTTGATTTCGTCGGTGACCACGGTGTCGTTTTCGTTGATCACCGGCACGACACCCTGCTCCAACAGGGTCAGCAAGGTCGTGCGGGCGTTGAGATAGCGCTGGCGATCCGCCAGATCGGCGTGGGTCAACAAAACCTGCGCGGCGACCATGCCGCGCTCCCGGAACGCCGTTTCGTAAGCTTGCGCCAAGCCCATCTGACCGACGGCCGCAGCCGCCTGCAACTGGTGCATCTCGCGCGGACGTTGCGACCAGCCCAAGCGACGCATCCCTTCGGCGATGGCGCCGCTGGAAACCAGAATGACGTCCTTGCCTGCCGCACGCAGGCCCGCGATCTGCCCCGCCCAACGGGACACGGCTTCGAGATCGACGCCGCGCCCTTCATTGGTCACCAGACTGGAACCGGCCTTGATGATGATGCGCCGTGCCGACTGCACGACAGAGCTGGACAGCTGCATTTCAGGGGCTGACATCGTCACGGAAATCGTCACGGAAGCGGGGATCGGGGTCGACGGTTTCTACCGGCTTGCTTTGGCCGATATGTTCGGCAATCGCATGCAGCAGTGGGTCAAGGCCCTCGCGCGCCAGTGCCGAGATCGGGAATACCGGGCCTTTGTAACGCAGACGACGCAACAGGTTTTTCACCGCCGCCTCGCGTTCTTCTTCGGGCAGCAGATCGAGTTTGTTGAGCACCAGCCAGCGAGGCTTGGCGGCTAGGTCGGTGTCGTATTTTTTCAGCTCGGCCACGATGGCGCGAACATCCTTGACGGGATCTGCGCCCTCTTCAATCGGCGCCATGTCCACGATGTGCAGCAGCAGTTTGGTGCGCTGCAAATGCCGCAGAAACTGATGCCCGAGCCCCTGCCCTTCCGCCGCGCCTTCGATCAGCCCGGGAATGTCGGCAATGACGAAGCTCCGGCCAGGCCCCAGACGCACCACGCCAAGATTGGGATACAGCGTGGTGAACGGATAGTCGGCAATCTTGGGACGGGCATTGGACACGGCGGAAATCAAGGTGCTCTTTCCCGCGTTGGGCATGCCCAGCAGCCCCACATCGGCCAGCACCTTGAGTTCGAGACGCAGCTTGCGATGCTCGCCCTCTTGTCCCTTGGTCGATTCGCGCGGCGCGCGATTCACGCTGGACTTGAAGTGCAGATTGCCCAAGCCGCCTTGTCCGCCGCGGGCGATGATGATCTCCTGGCCGTCCTGGATCAGATCGGCGATGAGCTCACCCGTTTCGGCATCAAAGATCAGCGTGCCAACCGGCATGCGCAACACCTTGTCATCGCCACCGGCGCCGTACTGATCCGCGCCGCGCCCGTGCTCGCCGTTGCGTCCGCGATGCAGCTTGGAAAACCGAAAGTCCACCAGCGTGTTCAGATTGACATCCGCGCGAGCGATGACATGCCCGCCGCGCCCGCCGTCACCGCCATTCGGCCCGCCAAAGGGAATGAATTTCTCACGGCGAAACGACACGCAGCCGTTGCCGCCGTTTCCGGCGTGCGCCTCGATCACGACTTCATCGACAAATTTCACGGTGGGCTCGCTTCGCTGAAAAAACAGAAAACCCCGGCTGGCGAACCCGGCACACACGCTGTGTGCCTTGTGTCACCACGCCGGGGCGTTGATGGGGCATTGCCCCAACCCGGCCTAACAGCGGCCGAGTCTCACACGTCAGTTGGCTACAACCGTCACGGTCTGCCGATTAAACGCGCTCTTCACTTCAAATTCAACGCGGCCATCGACCAGCGCAAACAAGGTGTGGTCTTTGCCGATGCCGACATTGTGTCCGGGGTGGAACTTGGTGCCACGCTGACGCACGATGATGCCGCCAGCCGAGATGCCCTGGCCGCCATACACCTTCACGCCGAGTCGTTTGGCTTCTGAGTCGCGCCCGTTGCGGGTTGAGCCGCCGCCTTTTTTCTGTGCCATGTCTGAATCTCCTTAAAGACGCATTACGCCGAGATCGTTTCAATCTGAAGCTCGGTGTAATTCTGCCGATGCCCCTGATGCTTCTGATAGTGCTTGCGGCGACGCATCTTGAAAATGCGCACCTTGTCGTGCCGCCCGTGCGACAGCACCTTGGCCGTCACCTTCGCACCGTCGACCAGGGGAGTGCCGAACTTGGCGTCTTCACCGTTGACCACGGCGAGCACCTCTTCCAGCACAATATCCTGACCTACGTCTGCCGGCATCTGTTCTACCTTGATTTTTTCGCCAGCTGCAACACGGTACTGCTTGCCGCCGGTTTTTATGACCGCATACATAAGTTCACCTCTTGGAAATCGTGCAAACGACCTCTTTTATCGGCCCCGCACGGACAACCAGACCACTCCGCAAGCCTCCTCAGAAAATAGAAGGCTTGGCGGTTTGCCCGGAAAAAGCTTGCAATTCTAGCACGGCTTAAGTCTTTCACCAGTTCTGCTCAGACGTCGTCGTCCACGCACCATGCCCGCGGGCTCGATCTCTCTCCCTGGCCACCGCACCTTCTTAGAATGGGCGGCCAGCAGGAAGGCGTCCATGAGCCTCCCTTTGAAAATCAAATATTGTCAACCCGCATCTGATTCGCAACCGACTCTTCCATGTCGCCTTCATCAACACAAACGCCAGACATGGCGCAAGCACCGACGATTCATTCCGTCTTTGCGCCGATCACCGAAGACATGAAGAGCGTCGACCGGGCCATTCACACCCACCTCGCCTCCGAAGTCGCGCTGATCAACACCATCGGCGGCTACATCGTTGCGGGCGGCGGCAAGCGACTGCGTCCCGCCTTGCTGCTGCTCGTCGCCCAGGCACTGGGGTTTCGCGGCTCGCAACAGCACATCATGGCCGCTGTGGTGGAACTGATCCATACCGCCACCCTCCTTCATGACGACGTGGTGGACGAGTCATCCATGCGACGCGGGCGCGAAACTTCCAACGCACTCTTCGGCAACTCGGCCAGCGTGCTGGTCGGCGATTTTCTGTACTCACGGGCATTTCAGATGATGGTGTCCGTGGGGAGCATGCGCATTCTCGACATCCTGGCCGACGCCACCAATGTCATCGCCGAAGGCGAAGTGTTGCAATTGCTCAACATGCACGACCCGGAAGTCGATGAGCAACGTTATCTCCAAGTCATCCGCTTCAAAACCGCGAAACTTTTCGAGGCCGCAGCCCGAATCGGCGCCGTACTCGCCGATGCCGATACGAACACACAGGAAGAGATGGCCCTGGCGGGACGCAGCTTCGGCACCGCATTCCAGTTGATTGACGACCTGCTCGATTACAGCGGCAACTCCGCAGAACTGGGCAAGAACATTGGCGACGACCTGCGCGAAGGCAAACCCACCCTGCCGCTGATCATCGCCATGCGACAGGGCACTGCCGCGCAGCGCGCTCTGATCGAAAATGCCATCCGCCAAGGCGACACCAGCGCACTCGACGACGTGATGGACATCGTGCACGCTTGCGGCGCCATGCAGGCCGTGCGCAAGGCCGCGCAGAGCGAGATACGCGTTGCCGAGCACGCGCTTTCCTCCCTGGCAACTAGCTCTGCCCGGCAGGCTCTGCTAGACTTATGCGCTTACTCTTTAGGACGCACAGTCTGATTACTCGGACAACAGCACGGGCAACAATGCCTGAGCGGCGAGATGAAGCAAGCCGCGCGTACCACTAGAGAGATCGGGGTGTAGCTTAGCCTGGTAGAGCGCTACGTTCGGGACGTAGAGGCCGGAGGTTCGAATCCTCTCACCCCGACCAGAATTTTCAAGCTGACACGGCCGCCATAATTTCAACATGGCGGCCGTTTTTGTTTTTGAAATCAATAATTTAGACAGTTCCTTGGCGGGAAGTCGAGGTATCGCACCGAGCGTGTGCAAAATGTGTAAATGTCGTTCTTTTGAGAAAAAGCGACAGTTTGCTCCATTTTTGCGCCAATTCACCTTGCGTCGCGTTTCGTGTGCCTGCGTAGAGTTCACTAAGACTGCGCTGGAGCGCCGAAGAATCGGCGACCTAAAGTCAAGTGGCAGTGACTACGCGGCGGCCTGTTTTACCGCCATTGATGCTTACACGGGATTCCATCCATTTCCAAGGAATCCCATCATGTCAGACATCTCCAATCGTTCCGCCTACCGTGTCACCGTCGCACGCCGCCCCGAGCACGACCGCACGTTTCCCTTCAGCCAAGCCGGCCGCACCAAACTCGCGGCCTACATAGCCGAGCTGCGAGCCAAGGGTTTGAAGCCCCAGGTCGCCCAGGGCACAGACGCTTGGCAAGTCCGCGTCCGCCGAAAGGGTATCCGGCCAAGTCACGACGTTTGGCCCCTTGGAAGAAGCGGATGCGTTTGTCAAGACCATTGACGCTGAGCAATCGCACGGCTTGTTTCGCGATTACACCGCGGCAGCCAACATCTCATTCGCGGCTCTCGTGCAACGGTATATCGACGAAGAGTGCCCGCGGCTCAAAGGGGGCGACACCTACGCCATCATCCTCAACGCGATGCTCGAGGACAGCGTGGGCGCACTCGACCAGCGCATCCGTGTGCGGGAGGCGGAGGCCAAGGCTTGCGGTCGGCCGATGACCAAGTTGCGCGCCAACCGGGTGCCTATGGGCAATCTGGAATGGATGCAAAAGCCCATGACCGAAATTCAAGCCATGGACATTGAGGACTTTATTCAAGAGCGCCTGCAATACGTTGCCCCTCCCACGGTCGACCAGCAGCTGGACCTGGTGCGTGCGGTCATCAAAGTCGCCACGGAAACGTGGGGCTATTACGTCAAAGCAGCCGCTTCCAACACCGTGATGCAGAGCAAAACGTTGCCGACGCACTACGCACGCAATGCAGCTTCTCGCGAGGCCTATGAATCGGCGCGTGCGCAAGTGTTGCAAAGCGGATTTCAGCACGTGCCGGTGCTGGAAGCGTTTATTCGCTTTCAGCTCGCCACTGCAGCGCGCCGGGGCGAGACGCTGGGTCTGCGTTGGACTGACATCGATGCCAAGTCTCAAACCGCATTACTGCCGACGACAAAGAATGGCCGCGCCAGACGGCTTGCGCTGCGTATCGATGTGCTCGAGCTTCTGCAACAGCTGCCAAGGACCTCAGACCGTGTTTTTGATTTGGGCATCAAAGCGCTTGCCAATGCTTGGAGAAAGATGTGTGACTCTTCAGGCATTGAAGATTTTCGCATTCACGACCTGCGCCATGAGGCCATCAGCCGCGCCGCCGAGAGCGGCGTGTTCGCCACCGTGCTCGACCTCCAAGCTTTCAGCGGTCATCGCGACCTGCGCTCGCTCACGCGCTACACCCATTTGCAGGCGTCAGCTATCGCGAAGAAGCTCGAGTCGGCCGAGGCAGCGAGGCTGGCAGCCCATAAGGGCCGATTGCGCCTGAAGTCGAGTGAGATGAACCTGCTGCTGACGTCCGCGCCCTCGCCGACCTTCCGCGATACGGACGTCGACTTGTGCACTGCGCCCAACGTCGTGCAGTTCCCCAAACACCACTCTGTAGCGAGGTGAGCCATCATGACATCGATGCAGAAAAATGCCCTGGGGACACTTGGCAGCCAGTACAACCTCCGCGTACTGCGCCTGAACCGGCAGCGGCGTCTGCCCTCGGTTGAGACCCAGACGGTGGCCTTTGTGGAATTTGCTCGCCAGGGAGGAGAAAAAATGAGCACCTGGGTGGAGTGGGCTGGGTTCGCGGTGTATTTGCGCTATGCGCCTAGCCGTCGGCTCACGGATTCGCTCGAAGTCGGCGAATGTATCGCGATTTCAACCATCCACATCCCGGACCGCCTACAGCACCGAGGGTGGTTCTGGCGCTACTGTCAGCTCTGCCTGGGTTTGGTCGAAGATGCGCTAGTGCTTGAAGGAGTGGTCAATCCGTCACTGCGCGCATCACTGCATGCCCCGCCCGCAATTCTTTTGGACACGAAATTGGGGTAAATAGAC
>DYKQ01000036.1 GCA_020722545.1 Thiomonas intermedia
TGCAAGCCGCGAGGTGGGCAAGGAAACTTGGGGCGGCCCGGCGTTTTCTCATGAGCGGCTCGCTCCGTTGTGAGCGTCACGCGCAATCCGGGGGGTAGGCGCGAAAGTGTGAACTAATTGTCAAGGTCGTTCAGGCTGCGACATTTACACTCCGCTCCAATTCAAAGTCTGAGCACCGCCGCCAGCGGCCGCGGCAGCGCTCGGCTACACACACTTCTTTCTTGTTGCATGCCTGGCTCAACGCCCCTGTTTTCTCCCGCTTCTGTGCTGACGTCGCAAGGTCAGTCGTCCATTCGGCGTCGGCTCAGACGCGGCTATTGGGGGCTGATCGCGCTCACGGTGTTCTTTGGCGTCTGGCTGGCGTGGATCAACTGGCAGCGCCAAGACGAAACGCTGTGCACCACCTTGCGCGTGGAAACCGCCTTTCTGGGCGACGCGACCACGGCCTATCTCCAGCGCTACGAGTCGGTCATGTCGGCGCTGGCCAACGATCTGCTGATCCGCCCGGAACTGCTGAGTACGCCCGGGCAGCTCACACCCCTGCTGCAGCGCTATCGTGGCCTGCTCGGTCCGGATCAGGCGCTGGCCATCAACCTGTCGCGGCCCGACGGTCAGATATTCGCCACCACGGTGGCGGGCGTGGCGAACCTGCCCAACTTTCGGGCCATGCCCGACATCTGGCCGGGCATCCAACAGGCGGGGCGCACAGGGGGCCTGGAGGTGGGCAAGGCGGTCTATGGCCCCATGCTGCACCGCTGGGTGATTCCTCTGCGGCTGATGGTGAAAAACGCCCAGGGCCAGCCTGTGCTGCTGATTGCCGTGCCGGTCGAACTCAACGACTTTCTCGATCGCTGGCGTCGCTCGGTGGCCGCAGCAGAGTACGCCATGCCGGGCATGTCGATCGCGTTGATGCGCGCCGATGGCTATCTGCTGGCGCGCTGGCCGGCGCCCGACGCGGACAACCTGCAGCGCTTCTACAGCGCCAAGCGTCAGGGCGAACTGGCCAGGGTGGCGCAGGCCACACCGCAGGCCTTGTCGGGCATGTTCAACGGCCGGGTCGATTCGGACGACGTGCCGCGTCTGGGCGCCTGGGTGCGCCTGCCGCAATACGACGTGCTGGTGAACATGACCGTGCCGCGCGCTTTGCTCTGGCGCGATTTCTGGCGCGCGTACTGGCCCGCGCTGACCATTCTTGCCCTGTGGCTGGCTCTGCTGACCCTGACCTACCGACTGGTGCTGCGGCAGACCGAGCGTGAGGGCGCGCAACTGCGCGACCGGGCCGAAATCATGTATCGCCTGGCCAATCAGGACAGCCTCACCGGACTGCTCAACCGCCGTGGCATGGGCGAATACCTGCAGCGCGCCCACGACAACGCGCAGCAGCACGGCATCGGCTACGCGCTGGTGCTGTTCGATCTCGATCACTTCAAGCTGATCAACGACGGCTTCGGCCACGCCGCGGGCGACGCCGTGCTGCAACAGGTGGCGCACCTGCTGCAAACCCGGGTGCGCAAGGAAGACCAGGTGGCGCGCTGGGGCGGCGAGGAGTTTCTGGTGCTGCTGCCCGATTCGTCACTCGACACGGCGCACGCCACGGCGGAGAAGCTGCGCGAGCTGATCTCGCATACCCGCATGTCCGTGGGCGGCTCGGAGTTGCGGCTGACGGCAAGTTTCGGCGTATCCGCCTGGGAGCCCGGCGGCTCGCTCACTTCCGCCGAACTGCTGGGGCAGTGCGACTCCGCGCTCTACAACGCCAAGGCCGGCGGGCGCAACCGGGTCAAGCACTTCGAGGGCAAGTCGGCGCAGGACTATCTGCAGGGCTTCACCCTCAAGCGCGCCATTGAGGATGACCGCATCCGCGTGGCCTATCAGCCGCTGGTGTCCCTGGCCGACGGGCGGATCGTGGGGTTTGAAGCCCTCGCGCGGCTGGTTGCGGAAAACGGCGATGTGATTGCCGCCGGGCAGTTCATCGACGTGGCCAACCGCCTGCGCCTGGAGCACCTCATCGATTCGCGTGTATCCAAGCAGGTCATGGCGCGCTGCAGCCAGCGCATGGAACAGACCGGCACGCCGATGAAGTACATGATCAACGGCTCCGCCGACTTCCTCAGTCGACCGGAAGATGTGCAACAACTGCTCGACCGGGCGCAGCATTTCTGCAGCATTTGCGCGGTGGATATGACCGGCAAGGCCAAGCCCATGGTGATCGAGATCACCGAACGCCAACTCATCGGAGATGCCGAGGCCGTGCGCAAACTGGTGCAGCCGCTGATCGACTTCGGTTTCCAGCTCGCGGTGGACGATTTCGGCAGCGGCTACTCGTCGTATCTCTATGTGCTCAAGCTGCCCGTGAGCTATCTCAAGATCGAGGCCGAGCTGGTGCGCGAAGCGGCGCACAACCCCCGGGCGCAGGCCATGGTGCGCTCGATCAACGGCATGGCGCATGAGCTGGGCATCCTCACCATCGCCGAAGGCATCGAAGACGAGGCCACCGCCGAAGTCATGCGCCGCATCGGCGTGGACTGGGGACAGGGCTACTACTGGGGACGGCCGGAGATCGAGGCGTGATCCGGCCGCCGACCGCGCAGTCAGTCGGCAGGGGCGTATTTCGCCGCGAAAGCAGCCAGATCGAGGGCGCGGAAATCGGGCAGGGCGGCGTTGAGCTGCGCGTGGCTCCAGTCCCACCAGGCGATGCGGCGCAGGGTCTGAGCAAGCTCCAGGTCGCAACGGGTGCGCAACACGCGGGCCGGCACGCCGACCACAATCGCGTAGGGCGGCACATCGTGCGTCACCACGGCGCCGCTGCCGATGGCTGCCCCATCGCCAATGGTGACGCCGGGCATCACGGTGGCGTTGTGACCGATCCAGACATCCGCCCCGATATGCACCGCATGCTGCTTGCGCCATTCAAAAAACGCGGCATCGTCTGCTGCGTCGAATCCGTGCGAGGCGCTGCGATAGGTGAAGTGATGCTGTGCCGCGCGCCAGGTCGGGTGGTTGCCCGGATTGATGCGCACGCCCGTGGCGATGTTGCAGAACTTGCCGATGTGCGCATGGGAAATCTGGTTGTCTCCCATGGCATAACTGAAATCACCCAGCGTGCTGTCGATCACGCTGCAGCGCGGGCCAAGATAGGTGTAGTCGCCAAAATCGGAGTCCCGCACCCAGGAGGCGGGATCGATTTCCGGCGTGCGGCTGAGCGGTCTTCCTGAAGACCAGGGATCGGCGGGCGTGCCGCAGTTGATGCGTTGCATGGATTCAGAAAAAGCGTTTGCGGATTTGAGAAGAGATCAGATCGATCACGCTCACCGTGACAATGATGATGATCAGCACGGCCGCGGTCTGACCGTATTGAAAGGCGCGGATGATCTCCCAAAGAATCACGCCAATGCCCCCGGCGCCTACCATGCCCACGACCGAAGCCGAGCGCACATTGGCCTCGAATCGATACAAGGTGTAGGAAATCCACAGCGGCAGCACTTGCGGAATCACCCCGTAGATCACCTCGTGCAACGCCGAGGCGCCGGTGGAGCGAATGCCTTCGACCGGCTGTGGATCGACGGCCTCGACGGCCTCGGAGAACAGCTTGGACAAGGTGCCGGTGGTGTGCACCCACAGCGCCAGCACTCCGGCGAACGGCCCCAGGCCGACGGCCACCACGAACAGCATGGCGAAGACCATTTCATTGATGGCCCGAAAGGCGTCCATCAGGCGCCTGACCGGCTGATAGACCCATGCGGGCACGATGTTCGATGCCGACAGCAGGCCCAGCGGAACGGAGCACAGCACGGCCAGCGCCGTTCCCCACACCGCGATCTCCAGGGTGACGACCATTTCCTGAGCATAAACGCGCCAGTCGGTGAAGTCGGGCGGAAAGAAGCCGGCCGCATACGCGGCCATATTGCCCGAGTCGCGCAGCAGGTCGAGCGGGCGGATGTCAGCTCCTTGCCAGGAGGCGGCGAGGATGGCGAGGATCAGCCCCCAGCCGATCAGATGGCCCCAACGCTGCAAGCCGCGCGGTGCAAGATCGGCGGGCAGCGGGGCGGCTTGAGGAAGTTGAGACATGGCGGCAGACAAAAGGGGCAGTGAAGGGACAGTGAAGACGCGCAGGCTGACCGGGCAGGCGAATGGCCCGCCCGCCCGGCGCGCCCGGTTTGCGGATTACTTCAGCGCGGCGAGCTGCTCATCGATCTTGGCGATCTGGGACTTCTTTTCATCCGCGCTCAGCTTGTCGTCTGCTGCGATCTTGGTGCGCTTGGTGAACAGGGCGAGCTGGCGAATGGGCACGAGCTGGGCATTGGTCGACGGCTTGAAGCCGGACAGGCCCAGACGCTTGAGCGCTTGTTTCTGTTCCGGGGTCTTGCCGTAGGCGAAGAAGAAATCGGCGATCTTGGTTTTTTCGGCCTGCGGCAGATCCTTGCGATACACCAGCGGATCGGAGGGAATCAGCGGCGACTTCCAGATCACCTTGATCTTGTCGAACTCGGCGGGGTGCACGGCCTTCAGGCGGTCCATGCTCTCGGTGTTGTTGGTCGCCACGTCCACCTGCCCGTTGGCCACCGCCATCGCATTGGATTCATGGTTGGCGCTGCGCATGACTTTGAAGAAGGTTTTCGGGTCGATGTGATGCTTGGCGAATACGTAGTAAGAAGGCACCAGAAAACCCGAAGTGGAGTTGGGGTCGCCGATGCTGAAGCTCAGCGACTTGCCGTCTTTGAGCATCTCGTCGAGGGTGTTGATCGGGCTCTTTTTGTTGACGATGAGCAGCGAGTAGTAACCGGCTGAGCCGTCCGCAGCAATGGTCTGGGCGAAGATTTCGCCGCCGGAGCGGTCCACCGCTTCCATCGCCGATTTGTTGCCGAACCATGCCGCCTGCACCTTGTTGAAGCGCATGGCTTCGATCACGCCGGCGTAGTCGGGGGCGAAGAAGGGCTTGACTTCATAGCCGGTCTGTTTGGCCATCTCCGCCAGCACGGGCTCCCAGTCCTTTTTCAGATTGGCGCTCGATTCGGTGGAAATGATGCCGAAGTTGATGGTGGTGGCATGCGCCGCGCAGCTCAGGCCCAAGGCGCAAACGGCGGTGGCGAGGATTTTTTTGATCATGGTGAAACTCCCTGGAAACAAACGAACGAGACAACAGAGGAAAGAAAACGAGTGGGTTGAAGAATGCTGCTCATGCGGCTTGCGCCATGACCAGACCCAGGTTTGCAGCTGGCGCCGGGGCCTGAGCCTGCGGGGTGGCTTCCACAGGGCTTAGAAATTCATCGGCCTGCATGCCGTAGAGCGTGCGCAGCATGTCGGGGGTGAGCGCGGCGGACGGGCCGTCGTACACCACCTTGCCCTGATGGAGGGCGACGGTGCGCGGGCAATAGCGCAGCGCCATTTCCACCTGATGCAGCGAGACCAGCACCGTCACACCGTCTTCGCGGTTGATGCGGGTGAGGATTTCCATCACCCGGCGCGACGATTCCGGGTCGAGCGAGGCGATCGGCTCGTCGGCCAGCACCACCTGCGCCCGCTGCACCAGGGTGCGGGCGATGGCCGCGCGCTGCTGCTGCCCGCCTGACAGGGTGGAGGCGCGCTGCGGCGCCTGCTCGGCAATGCCCACGCGCTTGAGCGCATCGAGCGCCTGCGCGCGCTCATGCCGGGTAAACCAGCCCATCAGGCCGCGCAGCAAATGGGTGCGGTGCAACTGCCCGACCAGCACATTGGTCAGCACCGGCAGGCGACCCACCAGATTGAACTGCTGGAACACCATGCCCACGCCGGCGCGCACGCGTCGCACGTCGCGGGCGATGCGGCCGCGGCTTTGCACGATGTCGCCATTGATGCGGATTTCAGAAGCAGAGCCTTTGTCCGCAGCCACCAGACCGGCCAGGTGGCGCATGAGGGTGGACTTGCCCGAGCCGGAGGCGCCGATGAGCGCGACCATCTCGCCTTTGCCGATTTGCAAATTGATGTCGCACAGGGCATGGCGGCCATTGGCGAAATGTTTGTTCAATCCGTTGACGGTGATGGCATGTGACATGATGCAGTCCGCAAGTTGTCTATACAAGTCGGCAGTCTGCGGCCCTTGTGTGACGCTGGCTTGACGCTTTTTGGAATTTTTTGTTACAGACGCGGCGAAGTGCTGCACCCAGTTGCGGTCGTTCAAAGCACCCGTCGCCCTTCGCGCCAGACCGCCCGCACCACGGGGTGCATCGAGCCATCGGGCAGGCCGATGGGATGAACCTGCACCAGATCGGCGCGCAGGCCCAGGGCGATCTGGCCGCGGTCGGCAAGACCCAGCGCGGCGGCCGGGTGGTGCGTCACCATGCGCACGGCTTGGGGCAGATCGAGACCGTCTCGTTGGTGCAGCGTGAACGCGGCGCTCAGCAGACTGCCAGGGACGTAATCGGAAGACAGAATGTCGAGCAGGCCCAGGCGTGCGAGTTCGGCAGCCGCGACATTGCCGGAGTGCGAGCCGCCTCTCACCACATTCGGCCCGCCCATCACGGTGGACAGACCCATTTCGCGCGCCAACCGCGCAGCGGCGATGGTGGTGGGAAATTCCGAAATTCGGGCGCCTTCGTCGGCCGCTTGGGCCACATGTTCGGGCGTGGTGTCGTCGTGACTCGCCAGGGGGATGCCGTGGGTCTTGGCGTAATCGACAAAGTAGGCGCGGTGCGGCTTGGCGAAGCGCGTCTGCAACTCGGAGGCCTCGGCCACCTTGGTCTGGAACTTGGCTTCGCTCCAGCCTTTTTTCCCGGTGTAGTAGATGCGGGCATGCTCGATGTTCTCCCACTGCCGCTGTCCGGGCGTGTGATCCATCAGCGAGATCAGTTTGAGCAGCGGGTGGCGGTGAAACGGGGTGAACAGGCTGATGGTGTTGGGCGCGGGCAGTTCGCAGCGCACATGCAGCAGATGGTCGGCGCGCAGCACGCCGCGCGCCCTGCAATCGCTCAGGCAGGAGAGCAGGGGGTTCCAGTCCTTGCCGCGCAGGCTGTCGGTGTCGGCCTCGCCCACGCCGATGGCGTCAAGCACGGTGGTGATGCCCGCGGCGGCGATTTCGCCATCGTGCGCCAGAAGTGCGGGCAGCACCGCCCAGTGCACGCCAGGGCGCGGCATGAGATGGCGTTCCAGATTGTCGGTGTGCAGCTCGATGAGGCCGGGAATCAGCAGGTCGCCGCCCAGATCGATGGCTTGTGGCGAGGTGGCCGGTTCGGTGTCCAGGCCGCGGATCAGGCCGTCCTCGGCGTAAAGGCTGCCGAGGACGATGTCGTCGGTGGTGACGAGGCGGGCATTGGTCAACAGCAGGCGGCTCATGAGAAACTCGCCGGGCCGCCCCAAGAGTTTCTCGCCCCTTGAGGGGAGAACCGAGCGAAGCGAAGGTTTTTGGGGTGGGCTCATACAGCGCTCCGGAAGGTTTGCATCGAAACGCGGCGGGTGGCCACGGCGGCGGCCACGGCGGGGTCGTGGAACACGCCGACGATGGCCGCGCCGCGCGCGCGCGCTTCGCCGATCAGCGCGATCACCGTCTGGGTGTTGGCCGCGTCGAGCGAGGCGGTGGGTTCGTCGAGCAGCAGCAAGGCGCGCGGCTTGATCAGGCTGCGCGCGATGTTGACCCGTTGCTGCTCGCCGCCGGAGAACGTGGCCGGAGGCAGCGCCCACAGCGCGGCGGGAATGCGCAGACGCTCCAGCCATCGTCCCGCTTCCTCGCGGGCGGCGCGCACGGCGGCTTCGTCGGCAGTGCGGCCTTCGAGCAGGGGCTCGGCCACTACATCGATGGCGGGTACGCGCGGGATGACGCGCAGGAACTGGCTGACATAGCCGATGGTCTGCTGGCGCAGGGCCAGCAGTTCGCGCGGCGAGGCGCGCGCGAGGTCGATGGCGTCCGGCGTGCCCGGATGCAGCATGATCCGACCCTCATGCGCGCGGTAATTGGCGTAGATGAGTTTGAGCAGGGTGCTTTTCCCCATGCCCGAAGGGCCGTCGAGCACCACGCATTCACCGCGATGCACTTGCAGATCGACATGCTGCAGGACGTCGATCACGGCGCCGTGCTGTTGATGCAGGACGAAGCGCTTGCTCAGGTTTTCGATGTGCAGGAGAGGGGAAGTCATGACGGCAACACCGAGGAAACGAGGAGTTGGGTGTAGGCGTGTTCGGGGTCGTCGAGCACTTGGTCGGTCAGGCCGGATTCGACGACCTTTCCGCGCCGCATGACCAGGGTGCGGTGCGCCAGCAGCCGCGCCACGGCGAGGTCGTGCGTGACCAGAACGGCCGCGAGCCCGAGCTGGCGGGTGAGGTGGCGCAGCAGATCGAGCAGCCGCGCCTGCACCGAGACATCCAGCCCCGAGGTGGGCTCGTCGAGGAACATCAACCGGGGCAGGGTGATGAGGTTGCGGGCGATCTGCAGCCGCTGCTGCATGCCGCCGGAGAATTTGTCGGGCGTGTCGTCGATGCGCGCCGGGTCGATCTCCACCCGTTCCAGCCACATCAGCGCCTGGCTTCTGAGGTCGGCGTAATTGCGCTGGCCCAGCGCCATGAGCCGTTCGGCCACATTGGCCCCGGCGGAGACGTTCATGCGCAGTCCGTCGGCGGCGCGCTGGTGCACGAAGCCCAGATCGGTGCGGGCCAGCGCGCGGCGTTCGCCTTCGGGCAGGGCGTACAGATCGCTGGGGCCGTGCCCGCGCCGATTGAACAGCACGCAGCCGTCATCGGGCGGCGCATGTCCGGCCAGGCTGTGCAGCAGGGTGCTTTTGCCCGAGCCGGATTCACCGACGATGGCCAGCACCTCGCCGGGCCAGAGATCGAAGCTCACGTCATCGACCGCACGCAGGGCGCCGAAATGGCGCTGCAGGTGCTGCACTTGCAACAGCGGGGCGGACGCGTCGGCCGCCTGGGTTTCAGCGCGGGACATGGGGCGTTTCCTCTGAACGGGTTTGTTGCTGCGCGTTCTGGCGGCTGGCGCAGTAGTGCGTGTCGGAGCAGACGAACAGGCGTCCGCCCTGATCGTCGGTGATGATCTCGTCGAGATAGCTGTCGGTGGCGCCGCACAGCGCGCAGGGCTGCGACCAGCGCGGCACGGTGAAGGGATGGTCGTCGAACGCCAGGCTCTCCACCGGGGTGTAGGGCGGCACGGCGTACAGGCGCTTTTCGCGGCCCGCGCCGAACAGATGCAGGGCCGGACTCATGTGCAGTTTGGGGTTGTCGAACTTGGGGATGGGCGAGGGCGCCATGACGTAACGACCGTTGACGAGTACGGGATAGTCGTAGGTGGTGGCGATGTGGCCGTAGCGGGAAATGTCCTCGAACAGCTTGACGTGCATGAGTCCGTACTCGGCCAGGCCGTGCATCTTGCGGGTTTCGGTCTCGCGCGGTTCGAGGCGCTGCATCGGCTCGGGCACGGGCACCTGATAGACCATGATCTGGCCTTCGCGCAGCGGGGTTTCGGGGATGCGGTGGCGGGTCTGGATGATGGTTGCGCGCGAGGTGTCCGTCGTCACTTCCACGCCGGCCGTGCGCTGGAAGAAGCGGCGGATGTTGACCGCGTTGACGGTATCGTCCGAGCCTTGGTCGATGACCTTGAGCACGTCGCTCTCGCCCAGGATGGAGGCCGTGACCTGAATGCCGCCCGTGCCCCAGCCATAGGGCAGGGGCATTTCGCGCGAGCCGAAGGCCACCTGGTAGCCGGGGATGCAAACGGCTTTGAGCAGAGCGCGGCGGATCATGCGCTTGGTGCGCTCGTCAAGGTAGGCGAAGTTGATCGGCGCGTCGTTCGGGTGGGTTGCGGAAGGTGTCATGACGCATCTGCCTCCGGGGTCTGCTGCGACTGGGCGGCGCGCATCTTGCGCACCAGATCGAGTTCGGACTGGAAATCGACGTAATGCGGCAGCTTGAGGTGTTGCACAAAGCCCGAGGCTTCGAGGTTGTCGCTGTGCGAGAGCACGAATTCCTGCATTTGCGCGGGCGATTGCACGTCTTCGCCGAGTTCGGGGGCGCGCAGCGCACGATCAACCAGGCTCATGGCCATCGCCTTGCGCTCGCTGTGGCCGAAGGCCAGGCCGTAGCCGCGGGTGAACTGCGGCGGCACGGTCTTGCTGCCCGCGAACTGGTTGACCATCTGGCATTCGGTGAGCTCGATCTCGCCGATGGACAGCGGAAAGCCGAGTTCCTCGGGAGCGAGCACCACATCTACCGTGCCGAAGCGGATCTCGCCGACAAAGGGGTGACTGTGGGTATAGCCGCGCTGGGTGGAATAGCCCATCGCCAGCAGAAAACCCTCGTCGCCGCGCGCGAGATTCTGCAGCCGGGTGGCGCGGTCGGCGGGAAAGCGCAGCGGCTCGCGGGTGAGATCGTGCGGCGCGGGGTCGCCCTCGGGGATGGGGTGGGTTTCGACCAGACCTTCCTGATCGAGCAGATCGACCACGCTGGGGTACGGGCCGATGTCTGCGTCTTGCGCAGTTTTCGCCGGGTCGCCGGCGGCGGGGCCGGGCGCTTGCCCCGCCTGATCGAAGCTCAGATCGAAGTCGAGCAGGCGCTGGGTGTAGTCGTAGGTCGGGCCCAGTATCTGGCCGCCGGGCAGGTCTTTGAAGGTGGCGGAAATGCGGCGCAACACGGTCATGCGCGCCGTGTCCAGCGGCACGCTGTAGCCCAGCCGAGGCAGCGTGGTGCGATGCGCGCGCAGCAGAAAGATGGCCTCCACCGTATCGCCGGCGGCCTGCTTGAGCGCCAGCGCGGCCAGCTCGGGGTCGTAGAGCGAGCCCTCGGCCATGACGCGGGCCACGGCCAGCCGGAGCTGCTGGCGGATTTGCGTCAGGCTGAGTTCGGGCACGGCCGGGTCGCCCCGCCGCTCTTCGGCCAGCAGCTTCTGGCTGTTGAGAATGGCGGTCTCGCCTCCTTTGACGGCAACGTACATGAATCAACTCCCGATGCGGGTGGTGCGCGGCAGGCCGACCAGCTGCTCGCCAGCGCACAGCAGCAGATCGACGCCTTGCGGAAAGCGGGCGTGGTTGTCGGCCCACTGCGCCAGAAAGTCAGCGGGAAGTCCGTTGACACTCAGCGCTTGCGTGCCGCGAATGCCAGGGCCGCTCAGCGTCCAGCCGGGGCTGTGGGCCAGCGCGTCCACCTGCACCAGACAAGTCGCGCTGAGCTCCGGCTCGTATTCAGTGCCGCAGGCCAGCGCGGACAGTGCGGGCAGTTCGGCGCCGCTGGCGGCCCAGATGAACTGCGCCTGCTGCGCGTTTTCAACGATCTGGCAGCCGGTGTGAAACCGCAGATTGGCGATGGCGGCGTCTTGCCGCAAGGCGGGCGAAAGCCAGAGCGTGCAGTCCTGATCGAGCAAGGCCAGCAGCACGTTGACCGCCGCCGACTGCGCCTGAGCAATCGGCAGTCGCGCCGCGCTGCGCACGGTTTGAATCTGGCCGGGACGCGCGAAGGCATCGAGCACGGCGCGAAAGACGGCCTGGCTGTCCTGCACCGGGCTGGAAAAGCCGGGAGCCAGGGCGCTGAGGGTCGAGGCGGAGGAGGGGGTGAGGTTCATGCGTCGTCCTCTTCGCTCTCAGACGTCTGGCCCTCTCGCGCCAGGGTGAAAAATTCCACCTTGGTGGCCTGGATGCGGGCCGTGCGGGCGCGGTGCGCTTCGGCCAGACTGGCCTCGATGCGGGTGAGCAGATCGGCGGGCACTCTGGCTTGGCAGGCCGGGTCTTGCAGCAGGGCGTCGGCGGTGGCGGCGAGTTCGGCGTGGCGCTTGTTGCGCCCCAGCACATAGGCCACGCCCACTGCCTCGCAGGCCACCACGGCGGGATCGGGGCGCAGTGCGCAGCGCGTGACCGAGGCTTCTCCCAGATTGAACCGCTCACCCGTGCCGCCCGCACGGGCTTGCAGCATCACCAACCCGGTTTCAGGAGCGCGCAACCATTGCGGATGCGCGCCGCAAAATGGCGCCAGGGACGACTCCAGCAGATCGAGCGGAGCCCGGGCGAGCAGTTCCATCCAGTGTCGGCGGGGCGGACCTGGGCGATCCGATGGGATGCCATGAAAGTGCAACATCAGCGTGTTAGCCTCAAAGTTGTCTAGACAAATTGATGGATTGAAGCGTAAGCGCGTCGCGTGTCTGTTTCGTGACAAAGGCCCTCATGCACACCGAAGAAAAAAACCAACAAGATCATCTCCAGCCCGAACGCGAAAGCCTGTGGGCCGCCATTGCCGAGCAGCTCACGCAGGACATCGCCCGGGGCGAACACCCCCCGGGCGCGCGCTTGCCGACTGAACACCGGCTGGCCCAGCAGTTCGGCGCCAACCGGCACACGGTGCGGCGGGCCTTGTCCAGTCTGGCGGCGCGCGGGCTGGTGCGCATGGTGCAGGGCAGCGGCACTTATGTGGAAGACTTTGCCGTGGACGTGGCGCTCGGACGACGCACCCGCCACAGCGAGAACATGCTGGCCGCGGGTCTTGAGGGCGAGCTGCAGGTGGTGCGATGGCTGCATCTGCGCGCCAACGCCGAGATTGCGCATGCGCTGGAATTGCCGCCGCGCAGCCGGGTGCTGCAGATCGACGTGCTCGGTCTGGCCAACTCGCGTCCGCTGCATTTCAGCCAGCGCTGGTTTCCGCTGCCGCGTTTCGAGGGGCTGGCCAGCGGCGTGGAGCAGACCGGCTCCATCACCCGGGCCTTCGCCATGCGGGGCGTGCCAGACTACCAACGGCGGGAAAGCCGTATCACCGCCATCCTGCCCGACGCGCTGGTGGCGCAGTTTCTGCGTCAGCCCGCCCAGCGGCCGGTGCTGCAGGTGCACAGCGTCAACGTCGATCTGCAGGGCGCGCCCATCGAATATGCGACGGCCTGGTTCGCGGGCGACCGCATCACTCTGAAGGTGCGGCACGATGTTTGAACAGGCGCGTTATGCGGTGTATTTTTCACCTCTGCCTGGTTCGGCCTGGGCCGAGGCGGGAGCGCGTTGGCTGGGTCGGAGCTATTTCGGCACTGAACCCCGCGCAACCGACGGGATGGCCTTGCCGCAGGGCTGGAACGAGGCCGCCTTCGCCGCCATCACCCGCGCGCCGCGCCGCTACGGCTGGCATGCCACGCTCAAAGCGCCTTTTCGTCTGACGGCGGGGCGCACCGAGGCCGAGCTGTTGGCTGCGGTGCAGGCGCTCGCCGCGAACAGTCCACGGTTCAAGCTGCCGACACTGGTCGTGCAGCGCATGGGACATTTTCTGGCGCTGGTTCCGCAGCAGCCCAGCGCCGAGTTGCAGGCGCTGGCCCAGCGCTGCGTGGTCGAGCTGCACGACTTTGCCGCCCCGCCCGATGAGGCCGACATCGCCGCGCGCATCGCGCAAGGGCGGCTGGACGACGAGCAGCAGGCCCTGCTGCGCCGCTGGGGCTATCCGCATGTGATGCACCGCTTTCGTTTTCACATGACGCTGAGCGGCGATCTGTCCGGGCTGAGCGCGGCGCAACAGGCCGCACTCGAAGCGCAGGCGCACGCGCTGTTCGACCGCCTGCCGCAGCCGCTTTGCCTGGATGCGCTTTCGCTGCTGATGGAACCTGCCAGGGGGGCGGATTTCCGCCTCATCGCGCAGGCGTCGCTGCGATGAGCGCCGGTCGCCTGATCTACCTCATCGGCCCTTCAGGCGCCGGCAAAGACAGCGTGCTGGCCTGGCTGATGCAGCACGCCGAGCCGCAGGACAGGCTGCATCTGGCGCGCCGCTGTATTTCCCGGCCTGGCCTTGATGCCAGCGAGGCGCATGAAGCCCTCACCCCGCAAACCTTCGCCACCCTGCGCGATGCCGGTGCATTCGCCATGCATTGGGCGGCCAACGGGCTTGCATACGGCGTGCGTCATGCCGAGCTGGCGCCCCTGCAAGAGGGACGCACCGTGCTGGTGAATGGCTCGCGCGGCTGGCTGGACGAGGCGCGCCGCAATTTTCCGGGCTTGATCGTGGTGCAGATCAAGGCATCGCCCGAGGTGCTCGCCCAGCGTCTGCAGCAACGCGGACGGGAGACTCCCGACCGCATTGCCGCCCGGCTGGAGCGCGCGCGCAGACTCGATCTTGCGCCGCATGAAGTGGACATCAGCATCGTGAACGACACCACGCTCGATGCGGCTGGAGCGGAGCTGCTGCGCAGGCTCAGGCTTCTTGCCCGAGGGCTTGCGCAATGATCGACAGCTCACCGCTGGCGTGTTCCAGGCTCAGGCGTTTGGTTTCATGGATGCCAAATAGCGTCACGGCGGCGGCGATCACGCTGATCACAGCAAGAAAGTTCAAGGCGAAGCCGGCGCCGTCGGTGTGAAACAGCGCGGGAAAGAGGAAGGCGGTCAGCGTCGCGCCGATCCGCCCAGACGCCACGGTCAAGCCCTGCACCAGGCTGCGTACCTTGGTGGGCGCCAGCTCCACCCCGAGCAGCCCTGCCGCACTCACCGAGCCCGGCCCGGCTTGTGAGAACAGGTTGAACAGGCCGAACAGCGCAATGCCCAGCATGGCTCCGGCGCTGGCTGCGGCGATGCTGGAACTCGAATACAGCCCGTAGCCGAAGAGCATCAAGGCCATGCCGCCGAAGCCTGCCGCCTGCAGCGGTTTGCGCCCGATGCGGTCTGTCAGCATGGCTCCGATGAGGGCGCCTGGCACGGTGAAGATCAGGAAGTTCACCAACTGGAACACGCCGGGGTTCAGCCCCACGCGCTGCGCCAGCAGCGAAGGCCCGAACAGGATGCTGGCGTAGATCACGATGTCGAACAGGAACCACAGCGCACACGCTGCGGCGAAGCTGCGCCAGTGGCGCTGGAAGTAGGTGGTCATCGGGGTGCGGTCAACCTGGACTTCGATCTGGGCAGGTTGCTCGACTCCAGCGCTGCGCGCTGCGGCGTGAACGGCTTGCAGATCGCCTTCCACCCGTCCGGCGAAGCGTGCGGTTTCCGGCAGCTTGCGCCGCAGGTAGATGACCGAGGCGGCGGGAATGGCGCCGCCCGCCAGCACAATGCGCCAGATCAGATCGGGCGAGACGCCCGCGCCATGCAGAACGAGGTAGAGCACCGCAGCGAAGCTGGCCCCGACGCCCCAGATCAGGCCAAAGCCCAGAGCCAGGCTTTTGCCGCGGTCTTGCGCATTGGCATGTTCGCTCAGGATCAGCGGCGACAGCACATAGTCCGCGCCGGTGCCCAGGCCGAGCACAAAACGCACGGCGATCAGCCACGCCACCGAGGGCGCGAAGGCCTGCGCCAGGGCGGCAACGGCGAGGAGCGTCACGTCCAGGCCGTAAAAGCGCTTGCGTCCCTTGTTGGCCAGCCAGCCAAACAACAACGCACCGATCGCGGCCCCGGCCAGTGCGGAGCCGGTCATCAGCGAGGCTTCGATGCCTGCAAGGTGTGTGACGCCGAAGCTGTGCAGGGCCAGCGCCAGCACGATGCCGATGGACGACAGGTCATAGCCATCGGTGAATACGCCCATGCCCGTGGTGAACAGGGCCAGGGCGTGGAAGCGGTTGAAGCGCTGCTGATCTATTTGGTGAAAGGGCGAGTGGGCGGGTGCGGACATGAGGCGGCTCCGTCAGAACAACATGGCCGCATGATGGGCAAGCCGCATGTACGTTCTTTGACAGGATGTGTGTGCGTGTGTCGCATGTGTCTGCGGGTATGAGCCGCGAGACAAGCGCCCGTCGCGCGTTGCAAAGATTTACGCCTGCCGCAAATAAGGCCGCTGCAGAAAGGCGGCAACCCTGGGGATTTCGTCCAGAAAAGCATCCATCGAGTCGTGCCCGCCGGGGCCGACGTGCAGTTGCACGCTGTCGCGCGCTGCGGCTGCGGCCAGCAGTCGGTGCGCATCTTCCACCGGCGTCACGGTATCGTGTTCGCCGTGCATCAGCAGCACGGGGCAGCGCAGTTGCGGCAGGGTGGTGAGCGGGGCGATGGCGTCGAAGCGATAGCCGATGGTGCGCTGCACATAGCGCAGGATGTAGGGGCCGATGACGGCATCGGGCAGGTTTTTTTCGGCCATCCAGCGCAGCATCATGTCGGCGGGATGGGCGAAGGCGGCCAGGCTGACCACGGCGGCGATCTGCGGCCGCCAGGTGGCCGCCAGCAGCACCGCGCCGGCGCCGACGGAATGGCCGAGCAGGGCGATGCGCTGAGCGTCGATGTCGGGCTGGTCAGCCAGCCAGTCCACCGCGTGGACCGTGTCTTCGGCGAAGCGCGGCAGCGAGGTGAAGGGCTCGTCATCGCTGGCGCCGTGGCAGCGGGTGTCGATGAACAGCAATGCAAATCCGGCAGCATGCAGCGCGGGGGCCAGCGGCAGCATGAGGTCGGCGTTGCCGCCCCAGCCATGCACGATGACGAGGGCGGGCGCGGGCTGCGGCGCGGCTTGCGGCGCGGGTAGATGCCAGGCGTGCAGGGTTTTGCCGTTGGCGGTGGGGATGCGCACCGTGGCAAACGCCAGGTCGAAGTCACCCGGGTTTCGGGTATGCGCCAGACGCGGGGCGCGCAGGCTGCGGCGCAGCCCCCAGTTGAGCAGCGGCCGCAGCGGCGGCGTGGTCATCCACGGCAGCACCGTGGGCAGGAGGGCGGAGACGAGTTTGGAGCGCGGCATGGACTGCGCAGTGTAGGGGCGGTGGAGGGCAGACGCGGCATCGGTTCCAATAGCGTTTTGACTCTCGACACGAACCCATGCAATTCGTTCTGCGCCAACCCGATCCCCGCGTCCAGCACCGGCTGCAAGAGGCCGGCACGCATCCCTTGCTGGCGCAGTTGTTCGCCGCGCGCGGGGTCAAAGAGGCGGACGAGCTGGAGCTGGCCTTGCCGCATCTGCTGCCGCCCAAACTGCTCAAGGGCGCGGAGGACGCCGCGCGCGTGCTGGCCGATGCCATTGCGCGCGGCGAGCGCCTGCTCATCGTCGCCGATTACGACTGCGACGGCGCCACCGCCTGCGCCGTGGGGCTGCGCGGCTTGCGGGCGATGGGGGCGGCGGTCTCCTACCTCGTGCCCAACCGTTTCACCACGGGTTACGGCCTGTCGCCCGCGGTGGTGGAACTGGCCTTGCAGCACGCCGATGGCAAGCCCGACTGGATCGTCACTGTGGACAACGGCATCGCCAGCGTGGAGGGCGTGGCGCGGGCGCGCGAGCAGGGCATTCGCGTGCTCATCACCGACCATCACCTGCCGGGCGACACCCTGCCCGAGGCCGAGGTCATCGTCAACCCGAATCAGCCGGGTTGCGACTTTCCGAGCAAGTCCATCGCCGGGGTCGGGGTGATGTTTTATGTACTGCTGGCGCTGCGGTCTGAACTGCGCCAGCGCGGGGTGTTCGACGCCACGACTCAACCGCGCCTCGACGCCTTGCTCGATCTCGTGGCGCTGGGCACCGTGGCCGACGTGGTGCGGCTGGACGCCAACAACCGCGTGCTGGTGGCGCAGGGGCTCAAGCGCATCCGCGACGGGCGCATGCAACCGGGCGTTGCTGCGCTGCTGCAGGTGGCGGGGCGCGAGGCCGCGCGGGTGAACAGCGCCGACCTGGGCTTTGCGCTGGGGCCGCGCATCAACGCCGCGGGGCGTCTGGCCGACATGACCGTAGGCATCGAGTGTCTTGCCACGGACGATCCCGCCCGCGCGCTGGAACTCGCGCAACTGCTCGACACCTTCAACCGCGAACGGCGCAGCATCGAAGACGGCATCAAGGCCGAGGCGCTGGCCATGCTGGAGGAGCTGGATCTCGGCGCCGAAGGCAGCGCCCCCGCCATCAGCCTGTTCGCGCCCAACTGGCACGAAGGCGTGATCGGCATCGTCGCCGGGCGTATCAAAGACCGCGAGCATCGCCCCACCTTCGTGTTCGCCCCGGCCGAAGATGGCACGCTGCGCGGCTCGGGCCGCTCGATCGCCGGGTTTCACCTGCGCGACGCGCTCGATCTGGTGTCCAAGCGCGAGCCCGGCCTGTTGCTGCGTTTCGGCGGCCATGCCATGGCGGCAGGCTGTTCGTTGGTGGACGATGGCTTCGAGCGCTTTCGCGCCGCGTTTGCCCGGGTGGCCGCCGAGTGGCTGGCGCCGGCCCAGTTGCAGCGCCGCATCGAAGTGGATGGGCCGTTGCCCGTGCAATGGCTGCTGCCCGAAATGGCAACGTTGCTCGGTGCGCAGGTGTGGGGGCAGGGTTTCGCCGCGCCGCTGTTCAGCGCCCGGGTGCAGGTGCGGCAGCAGCGGCTGCTTGGCGAACGGCACTTGAAAGCCAAGGTGCGGTTGATCGACGCCGAGGGCACGCCCGGCGACGCGCAGTTCGATCTGGTGGCCTGGGGCCGCACCGAGTTTCTGCCCGATGAAGCGCACATCGCCTATCGGCTGGAGAGCAACACATGGCAAGGACTCACTCAGGTGCAACTCGTGCTGGAGGCCGTCGAAGGCTGAAGGCGTGCTCCCCCCGAAAACCTCGCTGCGCTCGGTTCTCCCCCCGAGGGGGCGAACCCCTTGGGGCGGCCCGGCGGGGTTCTCAGTCCCCCCGAAAACCTCGCTGCGCTCGGTTCTCCCCCCGAGGGGGCGAACCCCTTGGGGCGGCCCGGCGGGGTTCTCAGCAACGCGTTGCGCGGCGCTGCACGCAGTCCACGTAGGCTGCGCCATCGGGCGGCAGACCGCTGCGCTGCGCCGTCCACAACATCTCGCCCAGACAGTCCATGATCGCATGGTGCGCTTCGTGTTCACCGAGAGTGCTGCGCAGCAAGTCGAAGGCCTGGCGGATGCCTGGCGGCTGGTCGATGGACACCTGCTCCGCAATCGATAGATGCATCGAGAGATGCAGAAAGGGATTGGTGCGCCCCTGCTCCACGGCGTAGTCGCGGCTGGCGCTTTGCGGGTCGGAGAGTTCCGCGTGGTATTCGGGGTGCAGCTCCATCCAGTCCGCGGCGATGAGTTCAATCGGCGTGAGCACGCCGCCGTCGCGGCGCCGTTGCCAAGCGGAAAGAAAAAACTGCCGAACCTCGTCTTTGCTGGGATTGAACATGGTGGGCGTATTGTCCTGCAGCCGTTCCGCCTGCGCCCCGGCCGGGATTTGCACGCGCTTACAAACCGGTTTTGAGCGACCATTTCAGCTTGTTTACAGGAGACTACGCATGCCCACCATTGACACCAGCGCCCTGCGCCAACTGTTTGACGAAGCCCGCACGCACAACGCCTGGCTGGACCAGCCCGTGCCAGAACACCTGCTGCGCCAGCTCTACGATCTGATGAAATGGGGGCCGACCTCGGCCAACTGCTCCCCGACGCGCATCGTGTTCGTGCAGTCGCAGGACGCCAAGGCCAAATTGGCGCCCTGCATGAGCGAGGGCAACCGGGCCAAGACGCTGAAGGCGCCGGTGACGGCCCTCATCGGCATGGACATGGCGTTCTACGAACACCTGCCGCAGCTGTTTCCGCACAATCTCGACGCGCGCAACTGGTTTGCGGGCAAGCCCGAGTTCATTGCCGAAACTGCGATGCGCAACTCCAGCCTGCAGGGCGGTTATTTCATTCTCGCCGCCCGCGCGCTTGGCCTGGATTGCGGCCCGATGAGCGGCTTCGATGCCGACGCGGTGAATGCCGCTTTCTTTGCCGACGCCGAGATCAAGGTGAATTTTTTGTGCAATCTTGGCTACGGCGACGCCACCGCGCTGTTTCCCCGCAGTCCACGGCTGAGTTTCGAGCAGGCTTGCCGCATCGCATAGGGCGCATCCGCGCGGCGTGGAGTTTGTGCGCCGGTTCTGGTAATTTCACATTCCTCACCAGAACACCAAGCAGAAAGGACGCGCTATGCCGGTCATCGTTGTCGCCAACCCCAAGGGCGGGGTGGGCAAATCCACCCTGTCCACGCAGGTTGCCGGATTTTTCGCCAGTCAAGGCCATGGGGTCATGTTGGGCGACTCGGACCGGCAGGAATCGGCCCGCCTCTGGCTGTCGCTGCGCGATTCAGCGCTGCCGCGCATCGACACCTGGGAGGTCAGTCACGACTTCATCGCCAAACCGCCCAAGGGCACAACCCACGCGGTGATCGACACCTCCGCCGGGTTGCACGGCTGGCGGTTGAACGATGTGATGAAACAGGCTGACAAAGTGCTGGTGCCGCTGTCGGCTTCGATTTTCGACATCTACGCCACGCAGGAATTTCTGGAAAAACTGCGCGATGCCCGCGAGAAACACGGTTTCGACGTGGGCTTGGTGGGCGTGCGCATCGACCCGCGCACCCATGCCGCCGAGCAGTTACAGGCGTTCGTGGCGCAAAGCGGCCTGCCCATGTTGTCCACGCTGCGCCAGACCACGCTGTACCCGCAAATGGCCGCGCACGGTCTCACCCTGTGGGATCTGCCGTCCAGTCAGGCGGCCAAAGACCTGGAGCAATGGCAGCCCATCATCCACTGGCTACAGCGGCCAGCGTGATGGAGCGGTGACAAAAAACAAGGCACATCCCGGAATCGCTCCGATGGATGTGCCCAAGCTGCAAGGAAAGGGAGCGGCGTGGTTTTCTGGGGTATGCACCTGGGAGTCTGTCGGGCTTGGGGCGCGGATGGCGAAAAATGGCGATGAGGATGCCCTGTGGCGGCGGATTTGCCGCCCCATAGCCGTCGCTATGGGGCAAAAAGCCGCTGGCGCGGGGCGCCGCAGCGCCATTTTGCAGCCCGCGATCCTCAAGTCCGACTCCTAGCCGCGTGATGAAAGCGGGACGCTCAGACCATGCCCTCGGATGCAGTCAAGCGGCGCGTTCAGGTTGCGCCACCAGGCCAAGCGCCGGGCGGTTGATGCGGAACAGGCGCGGGCCGACATGTTCGAGCAGCTTGTCGCGCTCGAACTGGGCGATCACGCGGCTGGCCGTTTCGAGCGCCACGCCGAGCATGGCGCCGAGGTCGCTGCGCTTAGGCAGGGTGATGGTGTCGTTGAGCTCCGGGTCGGCCAGTTTGAGCAGCAGGCGGGCCATGCGCGCGGGTATCGCGCCCGAGCCGAGCAGCAGCGCCCATTCGTCGGTGTCGCGCAGCGCACGGTGCCAGCGCTCCAGAAACTCATGACGCAGATTGGGCACCTGCTCTTCCATTTTGCGAATCACTTCCACCGGAATGCGGCATACCCGCACCGCGCCAATGGCCGAAGCGTGGTGCATATAGGGCTCCTGAATGAAGCACTCCAGTCCGATCAGGTCGCCCCGGCGCGCCACACGGGTGATGCGGCGGGTGCCGTCCGGCAGCACGCGCTCCAGCTTCACATAGCCGGTCTTGATGGTGTAGAGCCAGTCGCCTCGCTGCCCTTCGGTGAACAGCTGCTGTCCGGGGGCATATTGCATGTCGTCGATGACCTGATGGAAGGTGTCGAAGTCTTCCATGCGCAACGCACCGAACAGCGCAATGCGCCGCACGCCGCAGTTGCGACAGTCGGAAGCGCCGCGCCAGGCGTTGACCACCTCGGTATGCGCCATGCGGTTGGCCGCGGTTTCTTTGCTGCGCGGCAGGGTGCTGCGCAGCTTGGTCAGCGGAATGACGGAGTTGGTGGAAGGTTTGGCGAAGAGGGTTTCCATGGCGGGCTTTCTTTGACTTCGCGCAATATTAGCGAATACTGATATTGTCTTGTCAATATAGGGATTTCACCATTGGAACTAGGGAAAACCCTTATTTTCTGAAAACTTCATTGCGTAAAGTCGATTTTTGCAGCGCACAAAAGTGCGGCAATTTGTCACATCAAAGATGCAAATTGATGCATGTTTGCGACATTTGAAAATCGCGGTACGGATGCCGCGCTCAATTCGGGCGGGAGGCGCAGCGCATAAACTCCGAAGCTCATGAGCGCCCCCAGGGCTGGGCTGCGCCCAGCCCGCCCCCCGCGGGGGTCAAGGAAACTTGGGGCGGCCCTGC
>DYKQ01000037.1:0-1858 GCA_020722545.1 Thiomonas intermedia
CCCCCTGACTTGCTGCGCAAACCGCCACCCGAAGGGAATAGCTGACATCGGCCTGACTGTTGACCTCTGTGCTTTCCCGCTGGCCCGCCTCAGCGGTGCGGGCTAAAGTGGGCGCACAACAACATCAGGAGACTTCGATGCCCATCAACCACCCCGGCGCCCATGCCGGTTTTGTGCAGGCGCGCGACCTGCTGCAGCGCCATCGCACCGACTACGCCCGCGCCTACGCCGAATTCCGCTGGCCCGCGCTCGACCGCTTCAACTGGGCGCTCGATTATTTCGATCCGATGGCCCAGGGCAATGACGCAACTGCGCTGTGGATCGTGGAAGAAAACGGCAGCGAAGGCCGCTACAGCTTTGCCGACATGGCGCAGCGCTCGGCGCGCATGGCCAACTTCCTGCGCGCAGGCGGCGTGGCGCGCGGCGACCGCGTGCTGCTCATGCTGCCCAACTGCGTCGAGTTGTGGGACGCCATGCTCGCCTGCATCAAGCTCGGCGCGGTGATGATTCCCGCCACCACCCTGCTCACCCCCACCGACCTTCAAGACCGCATCGCCCGCGGCGACGTGCGGCATGTAATCTGCCTGCCTGCCGACACCGCCAAATTCCACGACCTGCCGCAAACCGTCTGGACGCAGGTACGAGGCCGGTTCACCGCAGGCAGCGCGCCCGCCGGGTGGACGGCGCTTGCTGGAGCGCAAACGGCGGCCGCCGACTTCGCGCCCGAGGGCGACACCCGCGCCACCGATCCGCTGCTGCTCTATTTCACCTCCGGCACCACCTCCAAGCCCAAGCTGGTGCTGCACACCCATCAAAGCTATCCCGTGGGCACGCTGGCCACGATGTACTGGATCGGCCTGCAGCCCGGCGATGTGCACTGGAACATCAGCTCCCCCGGTTGGGCCAAGCACGCCTGGAGCAGTTTCTTCGCCCCCTGGAACGCCGGTGCGGCCATCTTCGCCTTCAACCAGAGCCGCTTCAACGCGCAGGCCACGCTGCAAACCCTGTCTGGCTGCGGCATCACCACCCTGTGCGCGCCGCCCACGGTCTGGCGCATGCTCATCCAGGAAGACCTGAAGCGCTATCCGGTCAAGCTGCGCGAACTGGTGGGCGCAGGCGAACCGCTCAACCCGGAAGTGATCGAACGGGTGCGCGCCGCCTGGGACATCACCCTGCGCGACGGCTACGGCCAGACCGAAACCTGCGCGCTGATCGGCAATTCTCCCGGCCAGCCGGTCAAGCCCGGAGCGATGGGCCGTCCGATGCCCGGATACCGCATCCGCCTGGTCGACGCGGACGGCAATCCCGCCGACGAAGGCGAAGTCTGCGTCGAGACCGATCCGCGGCCCACCGGCCTGCTGGTCGAATATGCGGGCGACGCCGACAAGACCGCGCAGGTGCTGCACGACGGCCTGTATCACACCGGCGACGTGGCGCAGCGCGACGCCGACGGCTATTACACCTTCGTCGGCCGCACCGACGACGTGTTCAAGTCGTCCGACTACCGCATCAGCCCGTTCGAACTGGAAAGCCTGCTGATCGAACATCCCGCCGTGGCCGAAGCCGCGGTGGTGCCCTGCCCCGACGCGCTGCGGCTCACCATCCCCAAGGCCTTCGTGTCATGCCGCGTCGGCTTTACGCCCAGCGCCGAACTGGCCCGGGACATTCTGCTGTTCGTGCGCGAACGCGCCGCGCCCTACAAGCGCATCCGCCGCATCGAGTTTTTTGAGCTGCCCAAGACCATCTCCGGCAAGATCCGCCGGGTTGAGTTGCGCAAAATCGAAACCGACCGCGCGGCAGGCGTGCGACGCGAACTGGAGTTTTACGAGGACGATCTCCCGGGCTGAAAGCGCCGCGC
>DYKQ01000037.1:1958-21318 GCA_020722545.1 Thiomonas intermedia
CCACAACGAACTCGACGTCCTGACCGAACTGGTCCCGCTTGGCAACGGCCTGAAGATCATCGAACTGGGCTGCGGCAGCGCCCGGCTGCTCACCGAGCTGCTGGAGCGCTGCCCGACCTGCGAAGCGCTGGCGCTGGAAGTCGATGCCGTCCAGCACGCCAAGAATCAGGCGCGCCTGCCCGATGCGCTCAAGGGTCGGCTGCGCTTCGTGCAGCAGAGCGCCACGGCCATACCGGCCGCGGACGGCGGCTTCGATCTGGCGCTGATGCTCAAGTCGCTGCACCACATTCCGCAAGATGCCATGCAAACCGCGCTGGCCGAAACCTGGCGCGTGCTGCGCCCGGGCGGCTGGCTCTACGTCTCCGAGCCAGTTTATGAAGGCGCGCTCAACGACATCGTCAAGCTCTACAACGACGAAGGCCCGGTGCGCGCCGCAGCGCAGGCCGCGCTCGACCATGCTCTGTCAACCGGGCAATGGCAGCAGACCGCCGAGCGCCGCTTCGACATGCCCGCGCACTTCCCCGACTGGGAGTCTTTCGAGCAGCGCATGCTCTACCCCAGCTTCGCCGATCATCAGATCACCGAAGGCCTGCGCCAGTCCGTGAAAGCTGCGTTTGATCCGCATTGCGGCGCCGACGGCGCGCACTTCACCCGCCCGATGCACGTGCGGCTGCTGCAAAAGCGGGCGGTTTGATTCACCCCGCCACTTCTGGATCAACGCCCGCTGCGGGCACGCGCAGAAAGTGCTCGCGGTAGTGGCGCAATTCGTCGATGGATTCCTGAATGTCGGCCAGCGCGGTGTGCGCCTGCTGCTTTTTGAAGGCGCTCACCAGCTCGGGGCGCCAGCGCCGCGCCAGTTCCTTGAGGGTGCTCACGTCGAGGTTGCGGTAGTGGAAATAGGCCTCCAGCTCGGGCATGCCCCGGGCCATGAAGCGGCGATCCTGGCAGATGGTGTTGCCGCACATCGGCGACTTGCCTGCGGGAACGTATTGCTTGAGGAAAGCGATGATCGCCTTGCTGGCCTGCGCTTCGTCAACCGTGCTGGCGCGCACCCGGTCGGTCAGGCCGGATTTGCCGTGGGTGTTCTGGTTCCAGGCGTCCATGCCGGCCAGCACCGCGTCGCTTTGATGGATGGCCAGTACCGGCCCCTCCACGCGCACGGCGAGCTGCGGGTCGGTGACGACCACGGCCACTTCGATGATGCGATCAGTGTCGGGGTTCAGCCCCGTCATCTCCATGTCAACCCAGATGAGGTTGTCGTCGTGACAGGCGAGGATGGGAGCGGCGGGCGTGGCGAAATCGGACATGAAATGCATTCAAGTAGGGGAATGGCGACGGCGGGTCGCGAGGACAGGTCGGGTGGGATAATCTGACTGAACCTGAGACTGACAAGGATTTTCGCATGAGCCCGCAACATCTTGCCCTCGCCTGGAGCGCGCTGTTCGCCGCCGCGCTGATTGGCGGCACGGCGCTGAAGCTCTGGCTGGCCCAGCGGCAGCAGCGTTATGTGCTCGCGCACCGTGATGCCGTGCCCGCGCCGTTCCGCAGCAGCATTTCGCTCGAAGCCCACCAGAAAGCCGCCGACTACACCGTGGCGAAACTGCGCTTTGGTCTGTGGACGACGCTGTTCTCGGCCATGATCGTGCTGGTGTGGACGCTCGAAGGCGGGCTGCAGTTGCTCAACGGCTGGGTGACCGCCACTTTCGGCGCCGCTTTGGGCGGGCAACTGGCGCTGCTGGCGGCCTTCGCCGTGATCGGTTCGCTGCTCGACCTGCCCTGGGAAGTGGCGCGCACTTTCGGGCTGGAATCGCGCTTCGGTTTCAACCGGCTCACCCCGCGCATGTTCGTGGTCGATCTGCTCAAGAACGCGCTGGTCGGCGCGGTGCTCATGCTGCCGCTGGCCCTGCTGGTGCTCTGGATCATGCAGGTGGCCGGAGGATGGTGGTGGCTGTGGGCCTGGGCGGGGCTTACGGCGTTCAGTCTGCTGATGATGGTGGCGTATCCGCTGGTGATTGCGCCGTTGTTCAACAAGTTTCAGCCGCTGCCCGACGGCGAGGTGAAAACCCGCGCGCAGGCGCTCATGCAGCGCTGTGACTTTGCGATGTCGGGCCTGTTCGTCATGGACGGTTCGCGCCGCAGCGCGCATGCCAACGCCTACTTCACCGGCATGGGCGCGGCGCGGCGCGTGGTGCTGTTCGACACCCTGCTCAGCCAGCTCAGCCCGGCGCAGATCGAAGGCGTACTGGCGCACGAGGTCGGGCACTACAAGCGGCGCCACATTCTCAAGCGCATGGTGGTGATGTTCGGGGTCAGTCTGGCGGGCTTTGCGCTGCTGGGCTGGCTGTCGAACCAAGTGTGGTTCTACGTCGGCCTGGGCGTCATGCCCAATCTGTTCGCCCCCAACCATGCACTCGCGCTCATTTTGTTCAGTCTGGCGCTGCCGGTGTTTGGCGTGTTTTTCAGTCCGCTGGGCGCGGCCACTTCGCGCAAACATGAATTCGAGGCCGACGCCTACGCGGCCCAGCACAGCGACGCCCGCGCGCTGGGCGAAGCCCTCGTCACCCTCTACCGCGACAATGCCAGCACGCTCACGCCCGACCCCGTCTATGTGCGCTTTTATTACAGCCACCCGCCCGCCCTGCAGCGACTGGAACGGCTGGGCGCATTGCCCTCATCCATCGCGCCTTCTTCGGCCCACACTCCGGCGACAGCCTGAACTGCCATGACACTCCAGGATTTGCTCGACAGCCACTGCATGCCGCTAGACGCCAGCCAACGCCTGGACGCCGCGGCCATGACGCCCTACCTGCAACTGCTGGACGGCTGGCGGTTTGAAGACGGCAGCATCCGCAAGACCTACGCCTTCGGCAACTATTACCAGACACTGGCCTTCGTGAATGCGCTGGCGTGGGTGGTGCACCGTGAAGACCATCACCCTGACCTGCTGGTGCAATACAACCGCTGCAGCGTGACGTTCAACACCCATTCGGCTGGCGGCATCACCCGCAACGACTTCGTCTGCGCGGCCAAGGCCGACGCGGTGTTTGCGCAGGGCGCCGCGCGCTAAACCGCTAAGCGGCTGGCATGGACGACCTGGAGCGCCACAACCCCCGACGCCCCAAGGGCAAGCGCAGCACAAAACCCGCACCGTCCACCGCCAGCGGCTTGACCGCCCGCATCGTCGGCGCATTCGGGCGGCACTATCTGGCGCAGCTCGACGATGGCACGGTGCTCGCCTGTGTGCCCCGCGGCAAGCGCGCCGAGGTGGTCTGCGGCGACCGTGTCACCCTCGCCCCCGGCCAGCCGCCCCTGGCCATCGAACAGGTGCATGCGCGCCGCAATGCACTGTGGCGCGAAGATCTGTGGCGCAGCAAGATGTTTGCCGCCAACCTCGACCGCGTGATGCTGGTCACCGCCACCTATCCCGGCATCCAGCACGGCCTGATCGGCCGTGCGCTCATCGCGGCCGACGCGGCCGACATTCCCGCAACCCTGCTGCTGAACAAATGCGACCTGCCGCAAGCCGACGCCGCGCGGGCCGAGATGCGGCTGTATCGCGATTTGGGCTACGAAGTGCTCGAACTCTCGGTGCGCACCGAGCCGCAAGCCACGCTGGCCGCGCTGACTCCCTTGCTCCGCGGCCAGACCACGCTGCTGCTGGGCGCCTCCGGCGTGGGCAAGTCCAGCCTGACGAATCTGCTGGCGCCGCAGGCGCAGGCGCCCACGCGCGAAATCTCGCAAGCCCTTTCCGCCGGCAAGCACACCACTACGGCGACACGGCTCTACGCCCTCCCGGGTTTTGCTGAAGGCAGCAGCTTGATGGATTCGCCGGGCTTCCAGTCCTTCGGCCTGCATCATCTCTCGGTGTCGCAGTTGCAACACGGCTTTCCGGAAATCCGCGCGCGCAACGGGCAATGCCGGTTTCAGAACTGCACCCACCGCGACGAGCCCGGCTGCGTGTTCACCACCGACCCGCAAGCCATCTCAGCGGCGCGGCTGGCGCTCTACCGCACGCTCTATGCCGAACTCACCTCGGCTGCACCGCGATGAAGCGGGTGGACATCGCGCCCAATCTGGTCATCGCCACGCTTTGGGCCGATGCGCTCAACGCCGCCGGACTGCGCGCCGAAGTGTTCTCGCGCTACCTCACCAGCATCGCGGGCGAGATTCCGCCCGATCAATGCAGTCCAGCGGTCTGGGTGCTCGACGACGGCGATCTGGCACGCGCCAAACAGTTGCTGCAGGAATTGCGCACACCCCTGCGCGGCGCGTTGTGGACCTGCCCGGATTGCGGCGAACGTCACGGCCCGCAATTCGCTCAATGCTGGAAATGCGGCCACAGCCGCCCGGACTGACCCTCAATCAGGCCGCATCGACAACCTGGCGCTTTTCAGGCGGCGCAGTCGCAGCCCCAGGGGGCGTCGTTTCGAGCCAAGGGTGCGCCGCCAAAAGAAGCCCGAAAAGCCACGCCCCTATCACCGCGGCGCCGAGCGTGTCTGCCTGACTGCGGGGAAAAATACCCAGCGCCCCGCTCAGGCTCCAGGCCAGCAGGCTGAAGATCAGCCCGCTCCACAGCAGCCAGCGGCGCGACCCGCGCGGCAGCCACGGCGCCAGCAGCAAACCCGCAGCGATCAAAGTCTCGATCACCGCGATCAGCACGGCGAACGCACCCATGCCGAGCGCTTGTCCGAGACCGGCCCAGAATGCGATCCACTCCGCTTGCCCGTTTGGCGCGTGGACCTGCGCCTGGATCAAAGCGTCCGAAAGGCGCAGCCCGAGACCCGGCTGCCAGGCTGCCCAGACGATAACGACCCAAAGCAGTCCGACCAGCCAGAAAGCCCAGCGCACCTGCAACAGACCGGGTCTGCGCAGCGCCGCGTCAGACCACGCCGAACCCTGCCATGCCCGCAGCAACAGCAACAGCGCGAAGCCCAGCGCATAGACCAGAGCCACCGCGCCAGCGCCGCCGCCACCGAGCGCACTCCACACCAGCAGTTCGTAAGCCAGCCCCAACCACCCCATCGCCGGAAATCCCCAGCCCGTCAGCAGCCCGACGGTGAGCAGGGTCTCGATGCCAAACAGCAGCGCCAGGCCCTTGCTCACCCCCGCAGCAGACAAGACGCGCCAAACCGCACCATCCCACATGGCAAGCCAGTGCGGCTGAGCCGCCACATCAGCGGCCTGACGCGCGAACTGCGCGGCGTATTGCGGATGCAAGTGCAGCCCGAGGTTGATGGCGAAGCACACCCCGAACACGAGGCGCAGCCAACGCAGCGCCCGCATCGCAGCCTGATCGGCCACACCGGGCGGCCCAGCTTTTTCGGCGTCGGCCTGAACAAGCGGCAGCCTGACGTGCGGAACGCCATGGCCGTGCGGCGGCGCAGAAGAATTTTGTTGTGTGAACGCCATGCCTGAACTCCCGAACGGTGCATCGCCAAACGATGCACCGCAACAGGATTTTGCTCAGGCCGACTTAAATGCGACTTAGGACCGGCGTTACTGCCACTCGACCGCGCCTAGGAGAACAGTGTCAGTCCAGGCGACCCAGCAGCAGGAATTCCATCAGCGCCTTCTGGCCGTGCAGGCGATTTTCCGCCTCGTCCCACACCACGCTCTGCGGCCCGTCGATGACCTCGGCCGCCACTTCCTCGCCGCGATGCGCCGGCAGGCAGTGCATGAACAGCGCATCGGAATGAGCGCGGGCCATCATCTCGGCATCCACCATGAAGCCCTTGAACGCCTGCTCGCGCGCCAGTTTTTCCGCCTCATAGCCCATGCTCGTCCACACGTCGGTGGTGATGAGATGCGCGCCCTCGCAGGCTTGCCGCGGATCGTCGAACTCGCGCAGATGCGCGATCTGCGCCGCGCTCAGGGGGTAGCCCGGGCGGTTCTTCTCGACGCCATAGCCTTTCGGCCCGGCGAAATGCAGGGTGAAATCGAGCACCTCCGCGGCCTGCAGCCAGGTGTAGAACATATTGTTGGCGTCGCCGATCCAGGCCACGATCTTGCCCTGGATCGGGCCGCGGTGCTCGATATAGGTCATGACATCGGCGAGGATCTGGCAGGGATGAAACTCGTTGGTCAGGCCGTTGATCACCGGCACACGCGAATGCGCGGCGAAACGCTCGACGATCTCCTGACCATAGGTGCGAATCATCACCAGATCGACCATGCGCGAAAACACCTGCGCCGCATCTTCGATGGGCTCGCCACGGCCCAACTGGCTATCGCGGGTATTGATGTAGATGGCCGCGCCGCCGAGCTGGTGCATGCCGGCCTCGAAGCTCAGCCGGGTGCGGGTGGAGTGCTTCTCGAAAATCATCGCCAGGGTGCGATCGACCAAGGGCTGGTGCGGCTCGTAGCGTTTGAACTTGGCCTTGATCAGCGCTGCGCGGGCGAAGACGTAGTCGTACTCCTCGCGGTTCAGGTCGGAAAATTGCAGATAGTGCCGCAGCGTCGTTTTCATCACAGCCTCCTTGGATGTCTTTTGTGTGTCTTATTTCGCGGGCGCGTCCCGCAAAAAATCAAGCACCGCGGGAACCAGCGCCTGCACCAGCGCGTCGGCTTGCTCCTGGGTGAAGATCAGCGGTGGCAAAAGGCGAACAACCCGCTCCTGCGTGACGTTGAGCAACACCCCGCGCTCCAGCATCCGCCCCACCAGCGCACCGGCTGGCCGATCGAGCTCGATGCCGATCATCAAGCCCTGACCGCGCACTTCCACCACGCCAGCATGGCCGGCAAACGCATGACGCAGCGCATGCTGAATCTGCTCACCGCGCGCCTGCGCGTTGGCCAAAAGACCATCGTCTTCGATCACGGCGAGGGTTTCCAGCGCGGCACGGCAGGCCAGCGGATTGCCGCCGAATGTGGTGCCGTGCTGGCCGGGGCCGAAAGTCGTCGCGGCCGCCCCGCGCGCCAGAATGGCGCCGATGGGCACGCCCGAAGCCAGCCCCTTTGCCATGGCGATCACGTCGGGGCTCACCCCGGCCCACTGATGGGCGAACCATTTCCCGGTCCGCCCCGTGCCGCATTGCACTTCGTCGATCATCAGCAACCAGCCGTGACGATCACACAGCGTGCGCGCGGCGCGCAAGAAATCGGCATGCGTCGGTTGAATGCCGCCCTCGCCCTGAATCGTCTCGATGAATACCGCCACCACATTGGGATGCGTCTCGGCCACCCTCTGCAGAGCCGAGGCGTCGTTCAGCGGCACGCGCACGAAACCTTCGACCAGCGGCTCGAAGCCTTTTTGCACCTTGGGATTGCCTGTAGCCGAGAGCGTGGCCAGCGAGCGCCCATGAAACGCCCGCTCGAACACCACGATTTCCGGGCGGTCGATCCCTTTATTGTGACCGTGCAAACGCGCCAGCTTGATCGCCGCTTCGTTGGCTTCCAGCCCCGAGTTGCAGAAGAACGCCGTGTCCATGCCGCCCAAGGCGCACAAACGGTCGGCCAACTGCTCCTGCAAGGGAATCTGGTACAGATTGGACGTATGGATCAGCTTGCCCACCTGATCGGTGAGCGCAGCGACCAGCCTCGGATGCGCATGGCCCAGCGTGTTGACCGCGATGCCCGACAGCGCGTCCAGATAGCGTTTGCCCTGCGTATCCCACACCCACGCCCCCTCGCCATGCGCCAGGGCAATGGGGAGCCGCGCGTAGGTGTTCATCACATGAGAAGGCATGGTCATTTGTCCTTTGCAAAAAAAGCAAACCCGGCGGGCAAGGCATAAAAAAGCACTGCGCCTCCGGGGGCAAGGTGAAATTATAGAGAGCGGCGCATGACAGCTGAACTCAGGCAGGCCGGAGCGTTTGTTGCAACTGCAACACAGAATCACCATTCGGGTTTACCCGGTAATACTGCATTGCAGCATAATTGCGGCACCGCAGCAAAACTGCCTCTTCAAGGATACCCAGCCATGAGCGCCTTCCCACACTCCCTGGAACTGGTCAAACCCAGAGAAATTTTCATTCGCGGCGTCACCACCGAGGGACGCACCTTCCGCCCGAGCGACTGGGCAGAACGCCTGGCCGGCCTGATGGCCCGCTTCCGTCCCGCTGGTCTGAGCCGCAAGGAAGCCCACCTCGGTTACTCGCCCTATTGCGTGCCCACCCTGGTGGACGGCGTGCGTTGTCTGGTGGTGAGCGAGTCGCTGCGTGACATCGAGCCCATGGCGTTTGATTTCCTGCTCAACTTCGCCCGCGACAACCAGCTCGACGTGGTTGAAGCCTGCCTGACGCAAGCCGCCGCAGTTGACGCTGAAATTGACGCTGAAATTGACGCTGAGGTGAAAGACCTGCAAACGGCGCGCGACGCGCTTCAGCGCGTGTTCCAAACCGCTTGAAGCTTTTCGCCCTGCGCTGACTTGAAGACATAGGCGCAAAAAAAGCCCGCATCTGCGGGCTTTTTTGTGGTCAACCTCGTGGACTTAGCCAGGGCTGACCAGAGCAGGCAAGGCAAATCAGGCCGCGGCGCCGGTAGCGGCAGAGGCAGAGGCAGCAGAAGCGGCCGGAGCGGCAAGCGCCTTGATCGCCGCGTTCAGGCGGCTCTTGTGGCGCGCTGCGGTGTTCTTGTGGAAAATCTTTTTGTCGGCGATCGAGTCCAGCACCGGGGCGTTGGCCTTGAACACTTCCATCGCCTTTGCGTGATCGCCAGCGGCGATGGCCTTGCGTACCGACTTCACAGCCGTGCGAAAACGCGAACGCAGCGCGGTGTTGGCGGCGTTGGCCTTGACGGATTGACGCGCGCGTTTGCGACCCGACGGGGTGCGAACGCTCTTCTTTTTGGCTGCGGCTTTGGTTGCCATAGTTGAAATCCTTCTGTATTGCCTGCTCGGGAAACCGGCCATTATAGACAAAAAATGGCGGGGCGCCAGCCTCTTTCGAGGCCGAGGCCTGCGCATTCCTATAATGCCGCCCGGTGAATCTGCTCAAGGCCGCCTCCACCATCTCTTTGCTCACGCTGACCTCGCGCATCACCGGCCTGGTGCGGGAGATCGTGGTGGCGACTTATTTCGGCGCCAGCGCCTGGACGGACGCGTTCAACGTCGCCTTCCGCCTGCCCAATCTGCTGCGCCGCATGTTTGCCGAGGGCGCGTTTTCGCAAGCTTTCGTACCCCTGTTGTCGCAGACGCGGCAGACCCAGACGGAAGAACAGACGCAGGAGCTGATCGATCAGGTGTCCACCGCGCTGTTGTGGATACTCGCGGGCATTAGTCTGACCGGCGTGCTGCTGGCGCCCGTGCTGGTGTGGCTCACAGCGTCCGGCCTGCATCCCGAAGCGTTTGACGCGGCCGTCTGGATGACTCGGCTGATGTTTCCCTACGCGGGGCTGATCTCGTTGGTGGCGCTCAGTGCGGGCATTCTCAATACCTGGAAGCACTTCGCGGCGCCCGCGGTCACCCCGGCGCTGCTCAACCTGGCCATCATCGGCGCCGCGGTGGCGTTCCACAAACTGGTGCACCCGCCCATTTACGCCCTGGCCATCGGGGTGATGATCGGCGGGGTGGCGCAGTTGGCGGTGCAATGGCCGGCGCTGCGCAGGTACGCCGTTGTGCCGCGCTTTCGGCTGAGCTTTCTCAAGGCCTGGCGCTCTGAGGGCGTGCACCGCGTGGTCAAGCAGATGCTGCCCGCGAGCCTGTCGGTTTCGGTGGCGCAGGTGTCCATCGTCATCAACACGCAGATCGCCTCGCACCTGCATGCGGGCAGCGTGTCCTGGCTGGCGTATGCCGACCGGCTGATGGAATTCCCCACCGCCATTCTCGGCGTGGCGCTGGGCTCGGTGCTGTTGCCCAGCCTGTCGCGCGCCAGCGCCACGCAGGACGTGGCCAAGTACAGCAAGCTGCTCGACTGGGGACTGCGCCTCACCCTGGTGCTGGCGCTGCCCAGCGCCATTGCGCTGCTGATCTTCGCCCAGCCGCTGGTGGCCATGCTTTACAACTACGGCCGCTTCGATCATGCGGATGTGCTGGCCACCACCAGCGCGCTGCGGGCTTACGGCATCGGCCTGATTGCGCTGATCGGCATCAAGATTCTGGCTCCCGGCTTTTACGCACGGCAAGACTTGCGCACCCCGGTGAAAATCGCCCTGGTGGTGCTGGTGTGCACCCAATTGATGAACCTGCTGTTCGTGCCGTGGGTGGGGCATGCCGGGCTGGCGCTGGCTATCTCAATCGGGGCGCTGCTCAATGCCAGCTTGTTGTTTCGCGGCCTGCGCCGACGCGGCATGTTTCAGCCGCAACCGGGCTGGGCGCGGTATGCGCTCAAGGTGGCTCTGGCGCAACTGCCGCTGGGCGGGGTGATGTTGTGGGGCGCCATCGCCCTGCCCTGGGACCGGGCGCATGGCGACCTGCTGCGGCTGGGCATGGGGCTGGGCCTGCTGGCTGGAGCTGCCGTGCTGTATTTCGCTACCCTGCGCCTGCTCGGCTTCCGCCTGCGGCAATTCATGCACAGTGAATGATGTGTTGCGCCAGCGCAAGCCGCGAACGATGACCGCATTCCACAATGGGCGCATCATCTGCTGTATCAGACCAACAAGGAGAACGCCATGCCCCTCACGACCGCGCTACGCAACACGCTACGCGACAAACTGCAGCAGCGCCGCACCCAGATGGTGGCCGACCTGCGGGACGAGTCCATCAACGACGAGGGCGCCCTGGCGGTGCGCAGCCACCGCGGCGAAACCGACGATGAGGCCGTGGTCGAATCGATGGATGCGGTGGAAATCGCCTCGACCGCGCGCGACGCCACCGAGCTTGCCGCCATCGACAGCGCGCTACAGCGTCTGGATACGCCCGACTTCGGCATCTGCATCGACTGCGGCGCGGAGATTGAGCCCGCCCGGTTGCTGGCCGAGCCCACCGTGCTGCGTTGCACCGCCTGCCAGCAGCGTTTCGAGCATCAGCATCACACGCCCGGCGGCGCGCGGCTGTAGCATCCGGGGCATGTCTGCACGCCCCGTCACCCCTCCCCGCACCCCGCTCGGCGCGCCCGGCCTTGAGCGGGTGCTCACCCGCTGGCTGATTCCGGCCTACGTCATCGGCGTGAGTCTGCCCTGGATCATTGGTGCGTGGATCAAGACTGGCTATCAGCCCGGTCTGGTGAACGGCGACCCGCAGCCCACCCGCGATCTGATCGATATTTTCTGCATCGGCATGAGCCTGTTCGACGCCACTCTGGTGTTCACCGTGGGCATCGGCTGCCTGGTGGTGTCCATCATGAAAGGCCCGGTGCGCTGGGCCGACGCCTCTCACGCCACGCAACAGGTGCGCAAACCGGGCGAGCGCGAGAGGTTTTGAGATGTCGCACGCCATCGCCGTCGCCGACATCACCGGCCTGATTCTCGCCGGGGGCCGCGGCAGCCGCATGGGCGGGGTGGATAAAGGCCTTCAGCCCTGGCGCGGCCAGCCGCTGGCACGGCAAGTGCTGCAGCGGCTCAGTCCCCAGGTGGGCGCCGTGTTGCTCAATGCCAACCGCCATGTCGAGGTCTATCGCGGCTGGGGCCTGCCGGTGTTGACCGATGCCGCGCCGGACGAATTTTCGGGGCCGCTGGCCGGCTTTCTCGCCGGGCTGCAAGCGTGCACCACGCCGTATCTGCTCACCGCCCCCTGCGATTCGCCGCTGTTGCCCGCCGATCTGGCCGCGCGTCTGGGCGCCGCGCTGATGGAGTCTTCTGCGCGCATCGCGCTGCCCCGCGCGGGAGGGCGGCTGCAGCCCGTGTTCTGCCTGATGCAAGCCAGTCTGCGCGACGATCTGAGTGGCTTCCTTCAGTCCGGCGGCCGCAAGATCGAGCTTTGGACCAAGCAGCACCCCACGGTCATCGTCGATTTCGACGACGCCCGCGCCTTCGAAAACATCAACACCCCGGACGACCTGCAGCGGCTGGACGCCGACGTTTCACCATGACCCCTTCGTTCGATCTGCAGCACATCATCTCCTGCGTCAGCGGCTACGACCCCAACGCCCTGCGGGTGGACGCGGCGCTGGCGGTCATTCAGGCCAGCATGCAGCCGGTACAGGCCGCCGAGCGCCTGGCCGTGCGCGCGGCCCTCGGCCGGGTGCTGGCGCAGGACATCATCTCGCCCATCGACGTGCCCGCGCACGACAACTCGGCCATGGACGGCTATGCGCTGCGCGGCGCCGATCTCGCAGCGCAAGGGGACACCGTGCTTTCGGTCGCCGGACGCGGGCTCGCCGGTCATGCCTTCAGCGGCGAAGCGCCCGCGGGCAGCGCCGTACGCATCATGACCGGCGCGGTGATGCCCGCGGGCTGCGACACCGTGGCGCCGCAGGAGTTTTGCCGCGTCGAAGGCGATCAGGTCATCATCCCGCCCGGCCTGGTGCGGCCCGGCGACAACCGCCGCCTGCGCGGCGAAGACCTGGCGCGCGGCAAGGCGGCCCTGCCCGCAGGCAAGGTGCTGCGCCCGGCCGATCTCGGTCTGATGGCCTCGCTGGGCATGGCCGAAGTCTCGGTGCGACGCAAGCTGCGCGTGGCTTTCTTCTCCAGCGGAGACGAGCTGCGCTCGGTCGGCCAGCCGCTCGATCCCGGCTGCGTATACGACAGCAACCGCTACACCTTATGGGGCATGTTGGAGCGTCTGGGCTGCGAAGTCATCGACCTCGGCGTGGTGGCCGACAGCCCGCAGGCGGTGGAAACCGCGCTGCGCACCGCGACCGAATGCGCCGACGTGGTCATCACTTCGGGCGGGGTCAGCGTGGGCGAGGCCGACTACCTGCGCAGCACCCTGGCGAATATGGGCGAAGTGGTGTTCTGGCGCATCGCCATGCGGCCGGGCCGCCCGCTGGCTTTCGGCCAGTTGCGTGCGGGTGCGCACAGCGCCTGGCTGTTCGGCCTGCCGGGCAATCCGGTGGCGGTGATGGTGACGTTCTACGCCTTCGTCCGCCCTGCCCTGCTGCACTGCATGGGCGCCAGCCCGCAGCCGCAGCCGATGCTGCGCGCCGTCAGCGCGCAAACCCTGCGCAAAAAGCCCGGCCGCACCGAATATCAACGTGGCCTGCTGATTGCCCTGCCCGATGGTCGCTGGCAGGTGAGCGCCATCGGCAATCAGGGATCGGGCGTGCTCAGCTCCATGTCGCAGGCGCACGGTCTGATCGTGCTGCACCATGAGCAGACCACGGTGCAGGCTGGCGACCTGGTGGACGTGCTGCTGTTCGACGGGCTGGTTTGAGCGTCCCGTCCGGGCCGCTCAGAAGATCTTGTTGATCAGATCGTCGCCCAGCCCCATGCCCGCGCCCATTTCCATCGCGCGGCCAAAGCCGGAGTTGAGAAAACCGTCGAGCGCGCCCAGGATGCCGCCGCCCTGCTGCTGCATGGGCATGGCCGCGTTCTGCGCCATCATGCTCTGCGGCATATAGCCCGGCTGCATGGCAGCGGGCATAGCCTGCATCTGCTGCGCCTGGTTCTGCCACATGGCGTGGATGGCCTGCAGCACCTGCGTCATCTGTTGCTGCTCGGCCTGCACGCCCAGCGCAACTTCGCGCAGATCGAGCAACCATTCGCGCGCGTCCTGGTTGCCGCCCTGGGCCGCCTTCTGCAGCTTGGCGGCCAGCGCCTGCAACTGCTGCCCGACCTGCTGCGCCTCGCCCTGCAATTGCTGATACTGCTGATCGATGGTCTGAATATCCATGCGGAAGCCTCCGGGCTGTTCAAAGACTTCTATTGCACAGCAGCGCCGACGGTTTGCGGGTCAATGGATGTCACAGTGGCAACAATTCATTCAAGCGCATCCATCAGTTTGTCCTGCTCGTCATGCTTGGCCTGCCCGCGCCCCAGCAAGGCGTAAAGCAGGATGGCGCCGAAGGTCGCGGCGCCGATGCCGCCCAGTGCGAAGTCGCCGAACTTGAGGGTGAAGTCCGCCGTGCCCAGCATCAGGGTGATGGCCACGATGATGAGGTTGCGGCTGTCGGAGAAATCCACCTTGTTGTCCACCCAGATGCGCGCGCCGGAAACCGCGATCAAGCCGAATATGACAATGGCCACGCCGCGCAGCACCGGCGGCGGAATGAGATGGATGAGCGCGCCGAACTTGGGGCTGAAGCCGAACAGAATGGCAATCACCGCGGCGGTGGCGAAAATCAGCGTGGAGTAGATCCTGGTCGCGGCCATCACGCCGATGTTCTCGGCATAGGTCGTCACCCCCGTGCCGCCGGCTGAGCCGGAAACAATCGTCGCCAGGCCGTCGCCGAGAAAGGCGCGGCCCATGTAGCGATCGAGATTGCGGCCGGTCATGGCGGTGACGGCCTTGATGTGGCCCAGGTTCTCCGCCACCAGGATGACCACGACGGGCACGATCAGCGTCATCGCCTTGGGCTGAAACTCGGGCGTAGCGAACGTCGGCATGCCGAACCAGGCGGCGTTGACCAAGCCGGAGAAATCCATCGGCGTGCCCAGTCCCAGGCCATTGGTGAGCACGGCGTAAATCACGCTGGCGATCAACAAACCCACCAGAATGAGCAGCCGCTGCACCATGCCCCGGGTGTAAACCGCCACCAGGCCGATGCTGACGAAGGAGATCAGCGCCATCCAGTCGTCGAAGTTGCTCGCGCCGTGACTCTTGATGGCGATGGGCGCCAGATTCAGCCCGATCACCGCGACCACCGAGCCGGTCACCACCGGCGGCATGAGCCGCTCGATCCATTTCACGCCCACGCCCATGACGATGAGGCCGATCACCGCATACACCACGCCGCAGGCGATGATGCCGCCCAGCGCGACACCAATGTTGGGGTTCGCTCCGCTGCCCGAATAACCGCTGGCCGCAATGACCACGCCGATGAACGAGAACGACGAGCCCAGATAACTCGGCACCCGGCCGCCGACGACGAGAAAGAAAATCAGCGTGCCGATGCCGCTCATCAGGATGGCGATATTCGGGCTGAAACCCATGAGCAGCGGCGCGAACACCGTCGAGCCGAACATGGCCACCACATGCTGCAGCCCCATGGCCAGGGTCTGCGGCCCGGGCAGGCGTTCATCCGGGGCGATCACCCCGCTGGTCTTGAGTTGCCAATTTGGAAAGTAGCCCTCGGCCATATCGCGCTCCGCGTGTCGTGTTGTCATGGCGCGGCAAGCCATCCTGCCGCGCCCCTAGAGTCTGTGGTTGGTCCAGAGGCCAAAACCTCGGCAAGTTGCCAGATCGTGCGATCCAGAGATAGCAGGCAAGGCTGATTAATCAGTTTTCAAATTATATGTTTTATGGAACGATACACGTTGCAATACTATTTTTAGTCTCAGTAATCCAGGTCTGCGCTGATGGTTTGAGCGTATAAGGCGCGCTTCCGATCAATGGGGAGTTGGCTCCGCCATTGGATTTGACGAGACCGTAGGTGGTCGACGCCTGCCCAAAATAATCCGTTCCTGAATTGTTATGAGAATTGTCATCAAAGAGTGCGTTAGCCATTAATCCAAAAACACCCGCTTGCTTCAATTCGGCGCTTTGCTGCAAGATTGATCCATAGCCCTGCGCGGACAGGGTCGTCCAATTCTCTTGGTCTCCTGCCGGGGTGTATGAAGCAACTTCCACATACGGAATCAAAATCGGTTTGTGATAATGGCTTTGCAGATATTGTGCGAAAGCGAGGGCGCGAGGACCCAAGGTCGATAGCCCTTCCTGTGCAGCGGTATAGGTGGTCATGGCTCCTTGGGCATCCAGATGCTGTGCAGCGCGCATTTCCTGAAAGCCGGTGAAGTCCAGCGACGGCAACAGCGCCTTCATCGCTGTGTCGAATGACGACCAATAGGGGTCTTGAACCAAGGAATAATTGCCAAAGTCGCCAACTGCCGTGCCGATGCGCAGGTGCAAAGCGGGGTGACTTGCGTTGGCGCGGATGGTTTGCGCGACCTGCGCCAGAAATTGCCCGAATTGCGTGTTGTCCTGCAAGGTGGGAATGTTCCATTCGGGCTGAATGACCACGAGGACGGTTCCGTTCAGGGTTGACAATAATTTTCCCAGTCGCTTGGCGTCTGCAAGCCATGCGGTTTGCAGACTCTCCACGTGTGACCAAGCCTGATTGCCATACTGCGCCAAATCACCGCCGTAGTAATAGATCACCACAGGGATAGACCCCTGATTCATCCATTCTTGTATTCCGGTGAAGTAAGACGAATCCCAGTTGGAACCTAACCACAGGCCAATCATGCGATTGCTTGCCGGAAAACCCAGTTGCGCCAATGCTTGCGGCGTGGAAATAAATTGAGAGGAGGTCTGCATCCAGTTGAGACGATCACCCACGCCATAACAAAAAGTAGAGGGCGGCAGTGTTCGATTCAGCGTTTGAATATTTTGAATCATGCTGGAATATTGTGTGCTCAAAGTCGCCCAAGGATCGGCGCCATTGCCTTGATCCGTGAGATCGACGTAGCCGATCCCCTGCTGGAATAGGCTGGTCAGCGTGGCAGTCTGGATTTGCGGCAAATTGCTGATGCCATAGGCAAGGTAAGCATATTTGTTGAGCGCGTAACTGCTCAGAGCGGGCGGCGCCGGGGGCCGATTCAGATCGACGCTTTCGTGCATGACCGTGATGTCCGCGGTGTTGGCGATCGACAGGTCAGGGTAGGTTCCGGGGTTGATGGCCACTAGGGCGGGTTTGCCGCTGGGGGAAGAAATGTCCTGCCGTACCGTGGCCGCGGCTGTGGCGTAGTAATTCGCCAGACTCGCCTGATTCGAGACTTCGTCAAAAAACACCCCGTCCACGCCATAGCACTGCGCATAGGTCTGCACGTCCTGCCGCACCAGAGTCAAACTGCGTTGCCCATGCGAGGTATGAACATATCCCAGTACAGTCACGCCAGCTTGATGCAGTTGAGCAATCGCGTGCTGAAATGCAAGCAGGTCTGCAGAGGGCGGCGAGCTGCAAGGCATCGGGCCGTTGCTCGGATTGATGACGGCAATGGTGGGCGCCGCTGAGGCATTAGCCGCAACCGTTTCCCACGCCGGATTGGGAGCGGTCGTGCGCGTTGCACCACTGCCGCTGCTGACGAGGGGATAGCCATAGAGTGGGACGAGAACGCCCATCGGCGTCGTGCGCTTTGACGTCACGGTTGCTGGTGGGGTGTTTGGCGTTGACGGCGCCTGAGGCGGCGTTGGAGAAATCGATTGCGCGACTGGGGTTTCAGGGGCCGACGATGCAGGTGGTGTCGGTGAGGCAGCGGGAGTCGTCGAAGCAGCTGGGGCCGGGCGGTTTATAGGTGTCGGGGGCGCTGCGGGTGTTGGCGCTGATGGAGTTGGCGAGGCGGTGGAAGACGTTGGTGCTGATGATGTTGGCGTATTGACAGATATTGATGGTGAGCTAGACGAACCGGATCCGCCACCACAGGCGGTCAGGGCAAGACAAAGCGTTGCAACGACCGCCCAAAATTGCCCTGAACCACCAGCCTGAAACGTCATAAATGTCCTCCTGGTTTCATTCCATTTCGCCCCGAAACATGAGGTGAGCCTGCGCAATGGCGCCATAAGCTGCCATAGGCTTTCTGACGGATTGCTTCAATCGGACGGCGCTGGCCCGTTCTACCGACAATGTCCAAAGGAACTGATCGTATTGACAAAATTTAGCAACAACTTGGGAAAGGAGCCTTGCCAAATATCAAGCGCCACAGCGATGTTACAGTGATGAGGAACTGCTTTGCGTGACTTTCACCTCGCGGCTTGAAAGCTGCGAAGTAAGCGCTCAGGAGGGCAAAGAACTTTACGGCAGAGCGCGTGGTGTTTCCGCTGCCCTGAGCAGCGTGTCCAACTGAGCGCTCACCTCGCGTGTCTTCAGGATGAGGCGCCCCAGATTCGTTTGACGATCGGCGGCCACAGCCAGCACAGTACCGTCTCCCACCAAAGTCAACAGCATGGGGCCCTTGACTCCATCAAGAATCAATTGCCGCAAATCACCCCGGTCAACCTCTCGGCCCGCCCGGTCCGCCAAGGCCAACAGCGAGGCGCATAAGGCGCCAACGCGATCTTCATCCGAACTGGCATTCAGCATGGATGCGATCGTGATGCCATCCCTGGAGGCCACCGCAGAGATTTCGACTCCAGTCAGACTGGCGTGAAGACCCCGTAGAACCGCCCTGACCTGGCTGGTGCGTGAAACATTCTCAGGCACAGCGTTCATGATGCAGAAATGACTTCCATTCTTTCATCTGTTTCCAAAGCGATGCTCCATTTCGAGCATGGCCGCGACGCTCAGCACCAAAGCCCGGACATCGTCGATGACGCGCGCATCAACCCGCATGACTGGCGCAATCCCTCGAACAAAAGAAGGCTGCAATCTGCGCAGACTGGCGCGGTATTCGGACAACGATCCGGACAACGATCCGGACAACGATCCGGACAACGATTCGGATGGCGACTCATCGACATGCGTGACACCCACCGCCAGAGGAACTCGCCGTCGGCCCAACCGGATTGTCAGTAGTCGCACAAAATATTCGAGGTCGGTCAAGCGTGACGCCCTGCTGTGATCCACCAGGATGATGACGGCTTTGGCCTGCTCCAGCAGGATGTCCCACATGAAATCAAACCTGGTTTGGCCCGGGGCGCCGATCAGGCGGACTTTGTCGCCAGCCCCCAGCTCCAGCACCCCCACATCCATCGCCACCGTGGTCAAGGGTTTGAGCCGTGTCGTTTCGTCGGTGGCGCTGGCTTCGGTTCCCGCCACCTCGATGTCGGAGAGGGTGCGTATGGCGTCAGTCTTGCCAGCGCCGACCGGCCCCATGAAAAGTATCGACCAGTCCATCTCAGCCGCCCTTGACACCGACGAGGCGCTGCCAGAGGCGCCCTAAAAAACCGCTCGATGCGCTGGAATTCTGTGACTCGATCTGTAATTCAGATTTCTGCGAGGCGGCAAGGGCTGTTGCGCCTTCATGGTCATCAGAAGCATCGTCTGCATCCAGATAACCCTCTCCGTACAGCGTCTCGACGATAAAGTTGGCCCGCTCGCGCGACATGCCGAGCAGGACAGGCAACAGCGGCACGCCGGTCGGCCTGATCGCCAACAACGCGCACACCCGAGCCACATCGGGAACCAGGTCTGGGCCAAAATCCGAAAGCGCAGGCCAGGAATAAAGGCGCACCACGCGATTGCACACACCCAACTGCGTGCCAGCGAAGATCGATGTCGTGTTTTCGGTTTTCATGCTGATTCCTGCAAATGAAAGAATGACGACAAATTTTTACTTCAGCAAGGTTAGAGCAAAATTTGTTCCATCCAAAGCAAGGTGAAATTGGATTTACATTGTGAATAGGAGCTTGTTAAATTTCGCACAAAATGCCTGAATTTCGGCGAAATATTCACAGACGAGGGTGTCAAGTAATCTGTGTAACTGAGTTCAGTCAGGCACCCGGTTACCGTAC
>DYKQ01000038.1:0-2283 GCA_020722545.1 Thiomonas intermedia
CCTAGCGGCGCCCGCAGCCGCTAAGCTTTGCCCCATGCATTTTCTTGAAAAAATCGTGGCTTCAGAGCCCCTTGAAGCGCGGCTGGCCGCCTTGCCGCGGCCGCTGGTGTTCACCAATGGCGTGTTCGACATCCTGCACCGGGGTCATGTGGTGTATCTGGCCGCCGCCCGCGCACTGGGGGGCAGCCTGGTGCTGGGGCTCAATTCCGACGCCTCGGTGCGACTGCTGGGCAAAGGACCGGGGCGCCCGCTCAACGCGCAGGACGACCGCGCCGCCGTGCTCGCCGCGCTGGAAAGCGTCAGCCTCGTCACCCTGTTCGAAGAGCGCACGCCCTTGCGCCTGATCGAGCGCGTGCGTCCTGATGTGTATGTCAAAGGCGGCGATTACGACATGGCCACGCTGGCCGAGACCGCGCTGGTGCAGACCTGGGGCGGCCGCTCGGTGGCCATTCCCTTTGTCGAGGGGCGTTCGACCACCGCGCTGGTGCAGCGCATCCGGGAATCGACATGACGCTTGCCCACGCCGCTTTTCCCGGGCTGACCGTTGCCATTCCTGGCGCTGACAGGCTGGCTCTGCGCCACCTGCTGATCGACTTCAACGGCACCCTCGCCTGCAACGGCGCGCTGATCGACGGTGTGGCCGAACGCCTGAGCGCGCTGAGCCAGGTGCTGCAGATCGAGGTGCTGACCGGAGACACCTACGGCACGGTCGCGCAGACGCTTGCGGGCCTGCCGGTGCGTCACGCCGTCGTGCTCACCGGTGCAGACAAAACCGCCCGTGTGCGCACCCTGCTGGCTGAAGGCGGCGGCGTGGCCGCCCTGGGCAACGGACGCAACGATGTGGACATGCTGCGAGCCGCCACCCTGGGCGTCGCCGTGCTCGGGCCGGAATGCACCCATGCGCTCACGCTGGCGACCGCGCAGCTCGTCGCTCCCGACATTCACGCCGCACTCGACTTGTTTTTGCAGCCCCAGCGCCTGATCGCCGCCTTGCGGCCCTGATGGATGAGCTTGCAGCGCGTCACCTGCGGCGCTGCATTGCAGGCTAACATGTTTCGCAGCGTTTCACGTTTTTTCCATTCAGGAGTCCGCCATGACCAAGTCAATCCAAGAGATCAAATCCGATGTCGCGCTCGTGATCGACCACGCAGAAGATCTGCTCAAACAGGCCGCAGCCAGCAGCGGCGAGCAAGCCGCTGAACTGCAGCGCCGCGGCATGAAACTGCTGCGCCAAGCCGCCGAGAAAGCGCAAGACCTGCAGGACGCCGTGGTCGAGCGCAGCAAGGCCGCCGCTCAGGCCACCGACGACTATGTGCACGATCATCCCTGGAAAGCCATCGGCATGGCCGCAGCCCTGGGCCTGGCTGTGGGCCTGCTGATCAACCGCAATCGCTGATTCAGTTCATGGCGAAAGACGCACAACCCGGACAGTCCGAAGGCCTGGGCGCGGCCGGTCAGCGTTTGCTCAGCAGCGCGGCTGCGCTGTTGCAAAGCCGCATCGAGCTCGCCAGCATCGAGCTGGCCGAAGAGCGCCAGCGCCTGGCGGCGCTGATCGTGCTCGGCGCGGTGGTCATGCTGTTCGGCCTGCTCGCCGTGGGCAGCCTCACCGCGCTGCTCGTCATTGTGTTCTGGGATCGCAGCCACTGGCTGGTGCTGGCTTTGCTCTGCCTGCTCTATATCGCCGTGGCCGCGTATGGCGTCTACCGCATCCGCGCCGCCATCCGGCACGCCCCCGCGCCGTTCGCCGCCACCCGCGCCGAACTGGCCAAGGACGCCGCAGCGTGGCGCTCCCGAGCCTGAGTCGCATTGTTCCCGCACCGTTGCACCATGGCCATGTCCCAGCCTTCAGCCGACTTCACCAAGCAGTTGCCGACCTCGGTACGCAAGCAGCTTTTGGTGGCGCGCATCGCCGTCGAGCGCGTCGAGTTCGTGCAGGCGGCGGAGCAGTTTCGCGAACGGGCGCAGCCGGGTCGGTTGATCAAGGCCGCTCTCTCCGGCTCGGTGCTCGGTGCGCTCAACCCGGCAAGTTCGGTGCTGGGTCTTTTTCGCTTTACCCGCAGCCACCCCTACGTCGGCTCCGTCATGGGCTCCGTCGTCTCGATGCTGCTGCGAAGGCGTCTGGCACGTTTGCTGCTCGGGCGCTTCCTCAAACTGGGTCTGGCTGGCGCCGCGATCTACGGCATGACGCAGTTTCTGCGCAAAGACCGCGCAGGTTGAAGGCCTCAAGGCGGCTGACCATTTTTGAGTTCCTAAAAAGTGAATGAGCTGCGCAGCAACAGGCCG
>DYKQ01000038.1:2383-8294 GCA_020722545.1 Thiomonas intermedia
TTCGACGATTTTCTTCAAAACGACCTGCTTTTGCGTTTACTACGAGATGCATTGTGCTCGATATGCACGCTAGGCAAGAAAACGTGGCGCAGCATGCAGGTGCAGGCAACACCTTGCGCGGCATCAACCGGACCATTTCCTTGATCGAGTCTTTGCTGCTCACCACGGCGATGAATCGCTCGGACTGAACGGCGCCTGGTACGCGGATATTTTGCTCACCCTGACGGCGCCAGCAGTAAAAAAAGCTCCCGCACTGGACGATCCAGAGGGCAAAGACGCCGCTGCGATCAAACCAGGCGTGCGCAGCGAACGGTAGTGTCTCACCCGCTGATTTGGCGCCGATTGCGGGGCGATGTCCGGGCATGACTTATGCTGCGTCAACCTGATACAGATCCCTTGCTCCGATTGCTTCACCTCGATGACCGGCCTCGAACTCACCCTGCTTTATCTGGTTGCCGCCGTGCTGGGCGTGGCCTTGTTTCGTGCGTTGTCCATGCCGCCCATGCTCGGCTATCTGGCGGTGGGCGTGGTCATCGGGCCCAACGCGCTGGCGCTGGCCGGAGATACTTCGGGCATGCAGCATCTGGCCGAGTTCGGCGTGGTGTTCCTGATGTTTTCCATCGGCCTGGAGTTCAGTCTGGGCCAGCTCAAGGCCATGCGTTCGCTGGTGTTCGGGCTGGGCGCGGCGCAAATGCTCTCGACCCTGGCGGTGGTGCTGCTGGCCAGTCTGGCGTTTGCCTGGTTCATGCCTCAGTTCTGGTCGCAACCGATTGCGGCGGGCATTGCCATCGGCGGCGCGTTTGCCATGTCCTCCACCGCCATTGTGGTCAAGCTGCTGGCGGAAAAAATTGAACTCGACTCGGAGCATGGCCGTCACGTCATCGGGGTGCTGCTGTTTCAGGATCTGGCGGTGGTGCCCCTGCTGATCCTGATTCCAGCGCTGGCTTCGCACAGCGCCGATCTGCCGCGGCTGCTGCTGTTTGCGGCCATCAAGGCGGTGCTGGTGCTGGCGGTCATTTTGCTGGCAGGCGGGCGCTTGCTGCAGCCCTGGCTGCGCATCGTGGTCAAGCGCAAGTCCGATGAACTGTTCATGCTCAACCTGCTGCTGCTCACCTTGGGGCTGGCGTGGATCACCGAGATGGCGGGGCTGTCGATGGCGCTGGGGGCTTTTCTCGCCGGGATGCTGATCGCCGAGACGCCTTACAAGGCGCAGGTGGAGGCGGACATTCGCCCCTTCCGCGACGTGCTGCTCGGCCTGTTTTTCATCACCATCGGCATGCTGCTCGACTGGCGGCTGGTGCTGGCGCAGTGGTGGCTGGTGCTGCTGCTGGCCGTGCTGCCGCCGCTGGTCAAGGCGGCGCTGGTGTTCGGCATCGAGCGTCTGCGCAAGACGCCGCCCGGCTTGAGCCTGCGGGGGGCGCTGTGGCTGGCGCCCGCGGGCGAGTTCGGCATCGTGCTGCTCAACATCGCTTCGGGCAACAAGCTCATTGCGCCCGAGGTGCTCAATCCGGTGCTGGCGGCCATGGTCATTTCCATGCTCTACACCCCGTTGCTGGGGCAGTACATCGACCGCATTGTGCTCAAGGTGTCGTCGGCCGACTGGATGCTCGCCTCGCTGCAGCTCACCAGCATCGCGCGCAGTTCCATCCAGGCGCAGAACCACGTCATCATCTGCGGTTTCGGCCGCTGCGGGCAGAATCTGGCGCGCCTGCTCGATACCGAGCACATCGCGCACCTTGCGCTCGACCTCGATCCCGACCGGGTGGCGCAGACCAAGGCTGCCGGGCAGAACGTGGTGTACGGCGATTCCACCCGCCTGGCCACCCTCCAGGCGGCGGGCTTGCAGCGGGCAAGTGCGCTGGTCATCACCTATGTCGAGACGCATTCGGCGCTGCGCATCCTGCATCTCATGCATGAACATGCGCCGCATGTGCCGGTGGTGGTGCGCACCAAGGACGACGGGCCGCTGGAAGCGCTGCGCCAGGCCGGCGCCGCCGAGGTGGTGCCCGAAATTCTCGAAGGCTCGCTGATGCTGGCCTCGCACACCATGGCCCTGGTGGGCGTGCCGCTGCCGCGCGTGCTCAAGCGGGTGCGGCATGCGCGTGCGCAGCGCTACGGCCTGCTGCGCGACTGGTTCCACGGCAGCGACGATGCCTCGCTGGAAGACGCCGATCAGCCGCGCCTGCAATCGATCACCCTCACCGCCGAAGCCGCCGCCGTGGGGCAGACGCTGCGTGCGGTCAGCCGCGAGGGCGCGCGCGTCACGCAGGTGCGGCGCAACAACGGTCAGGTGCTCAAACCCGCTCCCACCTTGCTGCTGCAAGAGGGCGACACCGTGGTGCTTTCCGGCCTGCCCGATGCGCTGGCCGTGGCGGAAGAAGCGCTGCTGCGCGGTTGATTTATGCTGTGCGGATTTCCAGTTCTTCGCGCCGCCTGCCGTGCCCATACAACCTGATGCCTTTGCTGCCAGCCCCGCGCGGGTGATCGATGCTGCGGCCGTGTCGCCGCAGGAGGCCGTGGCCGAGCGTGCGCTGCGCCCGCAGCAGCTCGACGACTACGTCGGCCAGGCGCGGGTGCGCGAGCAGCTCGACATTTTCATCGGCGCGGCGCGCAAGCGCGAAGAAGCCCTCGACCACGTGCTGCTGTTCGGCCCGCCGGGTCTGGGCAAGACCACGCTGGCGCACATCGTGGCGCGGGAAATGGGCGTGAACCTGCGTTCGACCTCCGGCCCGGTGCTCGAACGCGCGGGCGATCTGGCGGCGCTGCTGACCAATCTGGAGCGCAACGACGTGCTGTTCATCGACGAGATCCACCGCCTTTCGCCGGTGGTCGAGGAGATTCTGTATCCGGCGCTGGAGGATTATCAGATCGACATCCTGATCGGCGAAGGGCCGGGCGCGCGCAGTGTGAAAATCGACCTGCAGCCCTTCACCCTGGTCGGCGCCACCACGCGCGCGGGCATGTTGACCAACCCCTTGCGCGACCGCTTCGGCATCGTCGCCCGGCTGGAGTTTTATACCGCCGAGGAATTGACTCGCATCGTGCTGCGCTCGGCCAAGCTGCTCGGTGCGGTCATCGACCCCGACGGCGCTGCCGAGATTGCCCGCCGCGCCCGCGGCACGCCGCGCATCGCCAACCGCCTGCTGCGCCGGGTGCGTGACTATGCCGACATGAAAGCCGCCGGGAGAATCAGCGCCGCCGTGGCCGATGCCGCCTTGCGCATGCTCGACGTCGATCCGCTGGGTTTCGACGTGATGGATCGCAAGCTGCTCGAAGCCGTGGTGCACCGCTTCGACGGCGGGCCGGTGGGTCTGGACAATCTGGCCGCCGCCATTGGTGAAGAGCGCGACACCATCGAAGACGTGATCGAGCCCTATCTCATCCAGCAGGGCTATCTGCAGCGCACCCCGCGCGGGCGCATCGCCACCGCGGCGACCTACGCTCATCTCGGCCTGGCCGCGCCGCAGCGCCCGAGCGGCGATCTGTTCGGCGGCTGAGGTCCGGCGAGCTCAATACGCCAGATAGCCGTTGGGCGCGCTGGCGTTGCTGCCTTCCAGGCCCGTGGCGACCCTGCGGCCGTAGAAAAACGGAAGCCCCAGATCAACGAAACCCGAAATGGCCGCCGTTCCTCCCAGCGCGGGCAGGGCGGCGTTTTGCGTCTGGAACAGGGCTTGCGCATTGCCGATCACGATGTTCTGCGCCGGTCCATAGGAGCGGTCAGCCAGCTGCAGACTGGCCGCCAGACTGAATGCCTGCGACGGGCAGTAAAAGCCCGAAGCCTGCGAGCAGGTCGGCACGCCGCTGAGCGCCAGGTAATAACCGTTGGAGCCGCTGTCGACAAAGCCCGAGACGGGCGTTCCATTCAGGGTCATGGACAGATTGCCCGCGCTGTCGAGCGGATAAAGCTGCACGCCGCTCAGCGTGTTGTTGGCCTGCGTGTTGATGCCGAAAATCAGCGTTCCGTTTGCGCTGGGCGCACCAAGGGGCAGCGGCACGCCGGGCAGGGCGAGGATGCTGCCGTTGTTGTCCGTGGCGAATGCCGCGATGGGGTTGATGCCTTGCAGCGAAGTGTCCGCAGTGGCTCTCGTGCAGGAGCTGCCGGTGCAGGCGAAATACACCCCCGGTTTGGCGCTTTGGGCGCAGGCGCTGCCGCAGTCGTACTTCAAATTGCTCACGCCCAGAATGCCGTTGGCGATGCCGTAAAAGTTGCTGGCGAAATCGACCCCGCCCGTGCCGCTGCAACTGCTGGGCGCAGCGGGCAGCGTGGCGTCGTCCATGATCTGGATCGGGATCGCGCCTGTGGTGGTCTCGCCTCCGATCTGCACGACGGCCCGCCGCATGCTGCCCCAGGCATAGCCCGAGGCGAACTGCGCGCAGGCCGCCAAGGTGGAGCTGCCGTCGGTGATTTGGGGCAGAGCGTTCAGTTGAGTGCTGTTGAGTGCAGCAGAAAACAGCCGCAGCCCCTGCGAGCCGGTGTCCACCAGCACGTCCGGGATGGACTGGCAAGGACTGCCGCCTGGCGCGCAGACGGTGACGGTGACGTAAGGCGTGTTCGCCGTGAGCGTGGTGGTGTTGCTGCCGAGTTGGCGAATGCTGACGGCGACTTCGTTATAGGCCATCGAAACATTGCTGGGGGGCGCCGCATCGGACGTCGTGCTGGGCGTCGGGCTAGGCGTCGCGCTGGATGTCGTATTTCCACCGCCTCCTCCGCAAGCCGCGAGCAACAGCGCTGTGCTCAAAGCGGCGATGAGGGATGTTGTGCGGAAAAAGACGGATCGGCTTGCTTGCGGCATGGTTGCGGCCTCGGGGCTAGGTCAAATACAAGTCGGGGTTCATCGTCAAACCATTGAACCGCAGATCAGATGACAGTGTCCATCGGCTTCAAAACGCCCAGTAGCCGTAGGGCGCGTTGGCGTTGCTGCTGTCCTCCAACCCGGTGGCGATGGGGCGGCCGTAGAAAAAGGGCAGGCCGAGATCGGCGAACTGGGCAATGGCGGCGGTGCCGCCCAGCGCGGGCAGGGCAGTGAAGTTTTGGTCGAACATGGTCTGCGCGTTGCCGATGACCAGGGTCTGCGCGCCGGAGGCGCCGCTGAGCTGAACGGTGAGCGGAACCGGGCTGCTGGGGCAGTACCAGCTGAATGCGGCGTTGGGTGTGCAGCGGGTGACGCTGGGGTCGAGGTCGAGAAAGTAGCCGTTGGAGCCGCTGTCGATGAAGCCGCGGCCCATGACGCCATCAATGCGACCGTCGATGTAGGCATCCTGCCCGATGGGGAAAATCTCGGCGCCCGCGAGCAGCGCGTTGTTGGCCTGCGTGCCGATGCCGAAAACCAGCGTGCCGGTCGCGCTGGCAGCGCCACCGGGCGCCACGGCGGGCAGGTTCAGGATGCTGCCGTTATTGTCCACGGCAAACGCGGAAATGGGGTTGGCGCCCTGTTGCGAAAGTTCGGCGCTGGTCTCGCTGCAAGCGCCGCTCGCGCAGCGGTAATACATCGCAGGGCGGTCGGAGGCTGGTGTGGCCGCGGTGCAGCCTGCGCCGCAGTCGTGAATGAAGTTGCTGATGCCCAGAATGCCGTTGGCCACCGGGGCGAAGCGGGTGGCGAAGTCGATGCCCTGTGCGGCGCAGGTCGAAGGCGCGGCGGGTAGGGTGGGGTCGTTCATGAACTGAACGGGGATGGCCGTGGTCGTGACTTCGCCGCCGATCTGCACCGTGGCCAGGTGCATGCTGCCCCAGGCGTAGCCCGAGGCGAACTGGGCGCAGGCGGCCAGCGTGCCGCCGCCCGAGGGAATGCCAGGGAGACTGAGCGCGACCTTGCTGGCGAAAAGCCGCAGCCCCGCCGAGCCGGTATCCACCATCACGTCGGGAATGGTCTGGCAGATGCCGCTGGCATCGCAGACCTTCACATCGACATAG
>DYKQ01000038.1:8394-20872 GCA_020722545.1 Thiomonas intermedia
CTGCTGCCGCCGCCTCCGCAGCCGGTCAACAGCAGGCCAGCCAGCGCAGTGGGGGCGGCCAGACGCATCCAGCGGCGACTAAGGCGCCAGGAGCGCAGTCCGATCAACATGGCGGCGCGGCCTCAGGGTTGGAGGCTGGCAGGATCGAAACCGGCGGGCACCAGCGAGGGAACCCAGGCCACGCCGAGAAAGCCGCGCATGCGGCCCGCGCTGTGCACGACGATGTCGCTGCCCGCCACCTGCGAGACATTGAGCTGTTGCGTCTGCGTCTGGGCAGCGTGGACGTAGGGGGCGAAATAGCTGCCGAGCAGTTGTTGCAGATTGGGCTTGAACGGCCCCTTCCAGGTGATGGCGAACACCGTGCCCGCCGCGTTGGCATATTCCGTCACGGTCACGCCCTGCGGCGTTTGCACGGTTTGCGATTGAACGGCGGGCGCATTGCTGGCTGCGGTCGCACCGGACGCCGCCTGCGCCGCCACACGTTGCACCTGACTCACCGGATGGCCGTCCTGGGCCGCTTCCGACAACGGACGACCCAACCCGGCCTGGGCCGAAAGGCTGCTCAGAGCAAGGGTGAGCCCCAAGAGGGATGAAAACAGACGGGTACGGGCAGCAACCATGGTGTGATGATGTGAGTTGGAGATCAAAAATCGCAGTCTAACGACTCGTGACCCTTTTCTTGTTGGTTTCAGCGCAGAAAAGACGGTGAAGCAGGCACTATTCCACACCTTCGTTCAGACTGCGATCGAGATGTGCGGTATCGCCCCAACCCACTAGGGTGAGCTGGCCCTGGGCGTAGAGCAGGCGGTTGAGCGCGGCGTTGCGCAGCTCGAAGCTGCGCGGCGCCTGCAGTTCCTGCCCGGTGGCGGCGCGGTAGAAAGCGTCGAGCACGCCGCCATGCACGGCGACGACGATGAGCTGGCCGGGATGGCGCGCGGCGATCTGCCGCAAGGCGGTCTGGGCGCGGGCGGCGAAGTCGCGCAGGGTTTCTCCGCCGGGGGCGGCGAAGGTCGGGTCGCGGTGACGCCAGCGGGCGCACAGTTCGGGGTGCAGCGGCTCCAGCGCGGCAAAGCTATGGCCCTCGAACGCGCCGAAGCAGCGCTCGCGCAGGGCGGGGTCGCGTATGACGCTCAGGCCGTGCGGCGCGGCAATCGCTTCCGCCGTCTGCCAGGCTCGCTGCAGATCGCTGGCGTACACGGCGGCCAAGGGCTCCTCGGCCAAGGCGCGGGCAGCCAGCCGGGCCTGTTCCAGACCGCGCGCGTTCAGCGCAATATCGGTATGGCCCTGGATGCGCGACGCGGCATTCCAGTCGGTTTCACCATGACGGATGGCGATGATGCGGGTTGGTTCGGGCGGGTTGTCGGGCATGGCGCCCGCATTGTGCCGCAGTCTCTTGCCAACCCGCGTGAGATTCAGTTGAAGCTGTAGCCCACCCGCAGTTGCACATAGTCCTGCCCCGGGTTGGGGCGCTTGATGTCGGCGTTGGAGTAATGGGTGAGGCGCGCGCCCAGCGTCCAGGGCGTGCCCGCGAAGCGATGCAGCAGGCCGATGGAATCGCCGAACTGGTAGGCGGTGGAAATTTGCTTGGCGCCGAGGGTCGTGCCCGAAAACAGGTTGGCGCCGATGCCGAATTCGATCGCCGTCTGCGGCGCAAACCACCAGCGCGCAAAGGGCGTGAGCCCGAGGTGAGTGAGGTGGCGACTGCCGGGGCCTTCCGAGCTGCTCACTTGCCCCAACGAGGCTTCGAGCACCACGTCGAGGCGGCTATGCGCGAAATCGTGGCGCCAAAGCGGGCCGGATTGAAGGGCCAGCGTGGCATTGCTGTAGCTGCCGCCCTTGTTGATGCCCCAGAGCGCGGAAAGCTCGGCGGCCTGCGCCGACCCCAGCCCCGTGGTGAACAGCAGGGCGGCGGCGAGGGCCGCGCGGCGCAGCGCTGCCGCGGTGAGCCCGGGCCGCTTCGCACCTTGCTTGAAAAGACGGGAATTTTGAGATGTTGATTTTTTCATCGGAGACCTCTTTGGGGTTCTTGAAAAAAGATGTTTTTAGTGCGCGCCTGCTGCGGCCTGACCGCCGGCGCTGCTCTTGGCGGGCTTGATGAACCAGACCAGCACGATCATGGCGACAAACAGCCAGGCGCTGAGGCGGAACATGTCGTCCACAGCGATGGTGTACGCCTGTTGGTCGATCAGGCGGTTGATCACGCCCAAAGCCTGCTCATCACTGAAGCCCTGGGCTTGCATGCCGCGCAGCACGGGCTCGACCACCGGGCTGCCCGCGTAGATGTGCGTGACCAGTTGCTCATGGTGCAGATCGGCGCGGTCGATCCACCAGGTGGTGTAGATCGAGGTGCCGAACGAACCTGCGGTGATGCGGGCGAAGTTCGATAGCCCAGAAGCCGCGGCGATGCGGTGCGCGGGCAGGCCGCCCAGGATGATGCCCAGCAGCGGAATGAAGAAAGTCGCCGTGGCGATGCCCTGAATCACCGTGGGGATGGAATATTCCCAATAGCTGTCGCCCGTGGTGAACTGCGAGCGCATGTAGAACACGATGGCGAACACCAGGAAGGAAAACGTGGTGACCCAGCGCGAATCAAGCACGGGCAGAAAGCGCCCGAGGATGGGCGAGAGAATCAGCGCGAACAGCCCCACCCAGGCCAGCACCTCGCCGGCATCGGTGGCGGTGTAGCCAACGAACTCCTGCAGCCACAGCGGCAGCAGCACCAGGCTGCCGAAGAACATGCCGTAGGCCAGCGCCAGCAGGAGGGTGCCGATGGTGAAGGTCGGAATCTTGAACAGGGTGAGGTCGACCACCGGGTGGTCGTCGTAGATTTCCCAGATCAGGAACAGTACGAAGCCGACCACTGCGGCCACCGCCAGCGCGACGATGACCCCCGATCCGAACCAGTCGAGCTCCTGCCCCTTGTCGAGCATGATCTGCAGCGACCCGACCCAGATGACCAGCAGCCCCAGCCCGGTCCAGTCGATCGGCAGCTTGCGGATGGGCGTTTCGCGTCGCAGGTAGATCGACGCCGTGACCGCTGCGGCAATCAGTCCCACGGGCACGTTGATGTAGAAAATCCACGGCCAGGAGATGTTGTCGGTGATCCAGCCGCCGAGCAGCGGCCCCATGATGGGGGCGATCAGCGTGGTCATCGACCACATGGCGATGGCCATGCCCGCGCGCGCGGGTTTGTAGCTGGAGAGCAGCAGGGTTTGTGAGAGCGGAATCATCGGCCCGGCGCTGGCGCCCTGCAGCACGCGGAACAGGATGAGGATTTCGATGCTCGGCGCCTGTCCGCATAAAAACGAGAACAGGGTGAACAGCAGAATGCTGGTGAGAAACAGCTTCACTGCGCCAAAGCGCTGGGTGAGAAAGCCGGTGAGCGGCACGGCGATGGCGTTGGCCACCCCGAACGAGGTGATGACCCAGGTGCCCTGCGACGAACTCACCCCCAGGTCGCCCGCGATGGCGGGAATCGACACGTTGGCGATCGAGGTGTCGAGCACGTTCATGAAGGTCGCCAGCGACAGGGCGATGGTGCCCAGTACCAGCGCGCTGCCGGTCAAGGGCGTCATGTGCGTCGGCGTGCTTTTGGCGGGCGACGAGCTCGGCAAAGCGCCGGCCGCGCTTTCTTCAATTTCTTGCGTAGTGGCCATGTCAGCTCCGCACGGCCGTTCCGAAGGAGTTGACACCCCCCGTGGGGGGCAGCGAGCACAGCGAGCGAGGGGGCTGTTTCATGTTGGCCTCTTTAGCGCTTGCCGCCTGCGTTGGCGGCGATGATGGCGTTCACCAGGGCGTCGGCCTTCTGCCAGTCGGCGGCATAAACGTCGGTGCGGGCGGCGGGCTTGGTGGGCGGCTCGTCCATGACCAGCGGGCCTTTGTGGTCGCTGATGTCGATGGTCACTTCGGTGGACATGCCCACGCGCAGCGGGTGGCTGGCGACTTGCCTGGGATCGAGCGCCACGCGCACCGGCAGGCGCTGCACCACCTTGATCCAGTTGCCCGTGGCGTTCTGCGCGGGCAGCAGCGAGAACGCCGCGCCCGTGCCCGCCGACAGTCCGACCACGTGGCCGGTGTAGGTGAAGCTGCCGCCATAGGTGTCTGCGGTCACCGTGGCCTTCTGGCCGATGCGCACGTCGCGCAGCTGGGTTTCCTTCAGATTGGCGTCGATCCACACATCGTTCAACGGCACCACCCACATCAGCGGCTGGCCCGGCGCCACGCGCTGGCCAAGCTGCACCGTGCGCCGCGCCACCACGCCGCTGACCGGCGCGGCAATGGTGGTGCGCTCATACGCCAGATAGGCCTCGCGCAGCTTGGCCGCAGCCAGCTTGACCGAGGGATTGTCGGCGATGACCGTGCCCGCGGTCAGCGCTTCGCTGGCGGCGAGTTGCTCCTGCGCGGCCTTCACTCCGGCCTGTGCGGTGGTCAACGCGGCTTGGGCGGCCTGCAGGGCAATCTGTGACTGGCGCAGTTCCTCAGCCCCCACCGCGCCGGTACCCGCCAGCTCCTGGCGGCGACGCAGCGCGTCCTGGGCCTTGGCCACATTGGCCTGCGCGACGCTGACATCGGTCTGCCGCACGGCAACCTGGGCGGCCAACGTGCCGTTGTTGGCAAAGCTCACTCGCACCTGACGCACCGCCTGCGCCAGCAGGGCCTCGGCCTGTTGCAGCGCCACATGGGTGTCGGCGCCGTCGAGCTGCACCAACGGCTGGCCGGACTTGACCAGCTGGGTATCGTCCGCGTCGATGGCGATCACCGTGCCGCCCACCTGTGGCGTGACCTGCACCAGATTGCCCTGCACATAGGCGTCATCGGTGTAGGCGTAGCGCAGGGATTCCCAGTAGTGATAGCCGCCATAGGCGGCGCCGACGATGACGAAAAAGCCGATCGCCAGCAGCATCAGCCGCCGCCGCTTGGCGGCCTTGCCGTTGCCATTTTCGGCGGGCTGGGCCGCGCCTTCTGTTTTGTTGTCGTCTGGGGTACTCATGGGCGCACTCCGTTGGGATTCGATTCGTTTTTAGAAGGAGAAGTCAAAGCGTGGGTCAGGAGGATTTCGCAGGAGCCTGCTCGGGCGCCTTCGGCGCGTCGTAGCCCCCGCCCAGGGCGCGGATCAGCGCCACGTCGTCGGCCAGCGCCTGCGCTTTCAAGTCCACCCCGGCCTGCTGCAGCTTGAGCACACTCGACTGAACCGTGAGCACGGCGAGGTAGTTCGACAGCCCGGCCTTGTAGCGCTGATCGACCAGCCGCAGCGCGTCCTGCGCGGCATCGAGCGCCTGCTGCTGTTGCGCGATCTGCTGGCCGATGGATTGCCGCGCCGCGATGGCGTCGGCGACCTCATGCACTGCGTCCACCAGCGTGCCGTTGTATTGCGCGATGGCGGCATCCGCCTGCGCCGATTTGCCGCGAAGCTGGGCGCGCAGCGCGCCGCCCTCGAAGATCGGCAGGGTGAGTGCGGGGCCGACGCCCAGGGTCTGGCTGCCGCCGGTCAGCCATTGGCTGAAGCCCAGCGCAGAGAACCCGGCGAACGCCGTGAGATTGACGTCGGGGTAGAACGCCGCGCGGGCCGCCTTCACGCCGTGCAGCGCGGCTTCCACTTGCCAGCGCGCAGCGACGATGTCGGCGCGGCGGCCGATCAGCGAGGCGGGCAGCGTGTCGGGCAGGTTCAGGGTCGGCAGGGCGGCGAGCTGCGGGGCGAGCGTGGCCGTGGCCCGCGGGCCCTGGCCGGTGAGCGCGGCCAGCAGGTTGCGCGCCTGCGTGATCTGCACCGCAGTCTGGTCGAGCTGCAGACGGATTTGCGGCACTTCGGCCAGCGCCTGCTTCTCCTGCACCGTGGTTTCCAGACCGGCGCGCACGCGGTCCTGCACCAGTTTGAGCATGTGCTCGCGCTGCTGCAGGGTTTGCTGCAGCACGTTCTGAATGGCGATCAGCCGCGCAAGGTTCACATAAGCGCTGGCCACGTTGGAGGCGAGCAGCACCCGCGCGGCCTGCTCCTGCGCCGCGGCGGCGTGGGCCTCGCCGATGGCGGCCTGCAGCGTCTGCCGGTTCTTGCCGAAAAAATCCAGCTCCCAGCTGCCTTGCAGCAGCGCAGAGTTGTCGTCATACCAGTTGCTGCCGTAGGGGCCGTAGATGTAGTTGTCGCTGAACTGCTGGCGAGTGGAACTCACCGCCGCGCCCAGCTTGGGCTTGAGCGCGCTGCCTGCGCCCTGCACCTGCGCACGGGCCTGTTCGAGCCGCGCCTGCGCGACTTGCAGGCTGGGGTTGTCGGCCAGGGCGGTGGCGATCAGGCGGTCGAGTTCAGGATCGTGAAAGTCGGCCCACCAGTCGGCCTTGGGAAAGGCCGTCTGCACCGGCTGCAAGCCAAGTTGCTGCGGACGCGTGAGCTGGGCCGTGGGCGCGATGCCTTCGGTGCTGGCGCAGCCTGCCAGCAGCAGGGCGGCCAGCAGCGGCGCGGCCAGCGCGGCACGGCGCAGTGCGGCGGAGCGAACAAAAGGTCTGTTGAGCATGATGTGAACGGGTCAGGAGGGATTGTTTTCTTCGGGGTCGCGTTCCTGCACCACCAGTTGCGGGCCGGGGGCCGCCTTGTTGGCTTCGGCCAGCGCCTCGCCATTGGCGATGAAGCGCCGCAGCAGGTCGAGCAACTGGGCAAACTCCTTGGGGCTGAAGCCGCGCAGATGTTCGTTGAGCACTTCGGAGAGCACATGCGGAATTTGCGCCGCCACCTCGCTGCCGCGCGGGGTGAGCGAGAGGTTGACCACGCGGCGGTCGCTGCAACTGCGCTCTCGCACCAGCAGGCCCTTGGCTTCCAGGCGGTCGAGCATGCGGGTCATCGCGCCGGCATCGGTCTGCATTTCGCGGGCGCAGGCGGCCACGGTGTCGCAGCCTTGGTGCACATGCAGCAGCGGGTGCCATTGGGAGCCGGTGAGGTCGAGCGCCTGCAGTTGATGCTCCAGATTGCGCACCAGCACCGCCAGCGCGACTTTCATCAGAAAGCCGACCGAGCTGTCCTTGGCATACTCCGAACCGTCGTAGAAACGCGGCGCGGTCGTGTGGGTGGGGGCGGAAGAATTCATGCCGCGCAGTTTATTGCTTAGGCAAATACTGCCTGAGTTGTTTTTTGATACCCGATTCGGCGAAGGGGTTTTGTCGGGCCGCACATGGCAACCCGATTCTTCATCCTGACGGCGTCCGGCTTACCATGCTTTGCTGCATGTTCAGTCTGCCGCCAACGCCATGGATCGCGCCCCTGATTTCGCCGCTTCACTCCAGCAGACTTTCAGCGTGCTGCGGGCGGCGTTCGACGCCGCGCCCTATCCCGACTGGAAGATGCGACGCGACCGCCTGCAACGACTGCAGGCCTTGCTGCGCACCTTTGCTGCCGAGTTCGCCGAGGCCATCGACGCCGATTTCGGCGGCCGCCCGCCGCCCGAAACCGGCATGCTCGAACTCGTGCCCAGCCTGACAGGCATCGCCGATGCGCTCAAGCACGGCAAAGGTTGGATGCGTCCGCGCGCCGCCCCCGTTTCACGCTGGTTTTTTCCCGCCCGGGCGCGGGTGCTGCCCCAGCCGCTGGGCGTGGTGGGCGTCATTGCACCTTGGAACTACCCGCTGGTGCTGGCCGTGGCGCCGCTGACGGCGGCGCTGGCTGCGGGCAACCGGGCGATGGTCAAGCTCTCCGAGTTCACGCCCACGTTCAGCGCCGTGTTCGCGCAGCGTGCCGCGCAAACCTTTGCGCCCGACGAAGTGGCGGTGGTGCAGGGCGATGCAGAAATCGGCGCGGCCTTCAGCGCCTTGCCGTTCGACCATCTGTTGTTCACCGGCTCCACCGGGGTGGGCAAGCGCGTCATGGCGGCGGCTGCGGCCAACCTCACCCCGGTCACGCTGGAACTCGGCGGCAAATCGCCCGCCGTCATCACGCCGGGCTACGACCTGGCGCACGCAGCCCAGCGCATCGTCTACGGCAAGCTGCTCAACGCCGGGCAGACCTGCATCGCGCCCGACTATGTGCTCGTGCCGCGCGCGCAGCAATCTGACTGGGTTGCCGCCTGCCGCGTCGCGGCGCAAAAGCTCTATCCCGACGGCCTGCGCAGCCCCGACTACACCAGCATCATCGACCATCGCCAATACAGCCGTCTGCTCGGCCTGCTGGGCGAAGCCCGCGCCGCCGGGGCGCAGGTGCATGCCCTGTTCGACGGCGTGCAGGCCGACGATCTGCGCCACCGTCTCGCGCCCGCGCTGGTGTGCGACAGCCCGACCTCGGTGCGCTTGATGAATGAAGAAATCTTCGGCCCGCTGCTGCCCGTGGTGGCCTATGACGATCTGGCGCAGGCGCTGGCCCATCTACGCAGCCAGCCGCGCCCGCTGGCGCTGTACTGGTTCGACCACGACCGCCAGCGCACCGCCGACGCCCTGCTGCAAACCCATGCCGGCGGGGTGACGGTCAACGACACCTTGCTGCACTTCGCGCAAGACGAGTTGCCCTTTGGCGGCGTTGGGGCGTCCGGCATGGGCAGCTATCACGGCCGCTGGGGATTCGATACGTTCAGCAAGCTCAAGCCCGTGCTGTTTCAGACGCGGTTCTCCGGCGTCGGCCTGGCCGCGCCGCCCTACGGGCCGCGTACCCGCTGGCTGATGAAGTTCATGGGGAGGCTGTGATGCGCAGGCGCTGGGGTCAAGAAGTTCGCGGTCATCGTGGCGCTGTGCGCCGTTGCGGGTGCGGCGAACGCGCAAAGCGCACCTGAGCCCTTGCCGGCCCCCGGCGCCAGCGATGTGGCCCGCACGGTGACGCCCGGGTTTCGCTTCGCCGCCCCCGCGCAGGCGGCCGCCATCACGGCAGACCGCTTGCTGTTGCTCGCCCCGGACGGGGCTGCGGTTCGCGGCCAGGTGCGCACCTCGGGCGATCGCGCAGTGTTCGCGCCCTCTGTTCCCTTGGTCGGCGGTACCCCTACACCCTCTTGCTGAATGCGCCAGAGCGCGTTCGCGCCCGATTCACCACGGCGTGCAGCGCATGGAGCGCCCCCGTGCAGATCGACGATAGCCACACCGCGCACAAAGTCGATCTGCCCGTCAGCGGTACGCAGGTGGCGGCAACGGCCGACGGTGGATTGTCGCGGTTTGGTTTCAGGACGATGCGGGCCGCCGCGCCATTCTGGCCACACGCTTCAACCCGGACACGCAGGTCTGGAGCCGCCCGCAAGCCATCGACGTGCAAGGGCAGCAAGCCGGGGCGTCGAGTATTCCCGCCATCACGGCGGATCGCCCGGGGCGCCTCACCGTCGCGTGGTTTCAGGCAGTAGACGGTCGCAACGCCATATTTGCGGCGCGCAGCGATGGCGGCGCGTGGCAGACCCCGCAGCGGCTCGATCAACCTGCGCTGCCCGGCAACGCCACCAATCCGCAACTCGCCGCCGACGCCGCGGGCAATGTCACCGTGGTCTGGCAGCAGCCCGACGGCCGCCACACCGCCATCTATGCCGCCTATTGGCAACAGGCGGCGCTGCGCTGGCTGCCCGCGCAGCCCGTTGATCGCGGCCCTGCCAATGCCTACAACCCGGTGATCGCCGCCACGCCGCAAGGGCGGGTGGTGGCCGCATGGCAGCAGGGGCCTTCAGGGCGCGAGGCAGTGTTTGCCGGGGCGTCTCAGCGCAGAGGGCATCGCCGCCACAACCCCGGCGCTCGCGCCTACACCGCAAGAGGCCATCGTCGCCGCATGGGTGCAGGGCCGGGATGCGATGCGGCGCATTGCCGTCAGTCAGCTTCTGCCCGAGGGCAGTGGCGCTGCGTTCTGCTGGAGCACGCCACAAATTCAGCACAGCACGGATTTCACCTGCCCGGCGCTCTCGCCCGCGCTCACCGCCGATGCCGCGGGCGATCTCACGCTGGTGTGGGAGCAGGCCAAGACGGCGCAGGGCGGCCCGGTGCGCTACGCCATGCTCGCCGCCCGGCGCGATGCCGGCGCGGATTCCGCCTCGGCTCGCTGGTCGCCGCCGCAGCAAATCGACGATCCCGCGCTGCGCAGCGCGGGCAACCCGGTGCTGGTGACCGATGCGGCGGGCAATGTGCGTTGCGCCTGGTATCAAGACGGGGCTGACGGCATGCAGGTGCAGAACGCGCGCTACAACCCGGCCGAGCAGCGCTGGGAGGCGCCGCAGACCTTGTCCGACCCGAACGCCACGGTGCAGGCCAGCTTTCCCGCGCTGGCCGTCAATGCGGCGGGGAGCGCCATGGCCGTGTGGCAGCAGTTCAACGGCTGGCGCACCCTGGCCGTCGCTCGCTGGCTGCCGTAGGTCGGTTCAGACCGTATCCGTGCAGCGCCCGAACAGCCAGAAACAGCGCCATTGGCGCATCGCCGCCTTCACCCAGTAGTCGATCTGGCCAGTCTGGTTTTCCATCAGCGCATTGAAGTGGCTCTGGTAGTCGTCTTCCGGCAACTCCAGATGCGCTTCGGTTTCGCCGCCCTCGTTATGCACCTTCATGCCGGCGCGGCGCGCGATTTTGAGCATCGCGGCATTGCTGCTCAGGCACTGCATGTAAAGCACCCGCAGCCCGCGGTTGCGCGCGTCCACCGCCGCGCGTGCAAACAAGCGCGTGCCGATGCCCAGCCCGCGGCCTTTTGGCAGCACCGAAACGCCAAACTCCGCTCGCTCCGTCTGCCCCGGTTCGATGGCGATATGCGCCACCGCCAGCAACTCCAGCTTGCGGTTGAACACGCCAAAGATCTCGTCCGATTCGAAGCGGATGGAATCGACGTAAAGACGCACGCGCTCGTCGCTCGCGGCGTAGCCAAAGCGCAGATAGCGATCATCCGGCCCCAGAGCCAGAAAATGCCGCAGCAACTGCTCGCGATGTTCCGGCCCGATCGGGCGAATCGGGATGATCGGCGCGGACAGACGTCGAGCGCGAGGCGGGGCGGCCGACGCGCTGCCTGTGGCTTGCAAGGGAGTGGTCTCGGGAGGCTGAGTCATGTTGAATGGAAGCGGGATTGCTGCAATGCAGCATAGGCCGCATAGTTTAGGCGCTGCCCCTGCAAATGCAAGGAACAGGGACATTGCCGCGCCCTGGCCGCCACGACGCGCCTGAAAATCAAGCGCTTGCCAGTGACAAGCCCGCTCACCTGTCTATAATGGCGCGTTTGGCTTTGAGCGGGGGCCAGAAAACCCATGCCGGCGGGCGCGGGGCAGAGCGTCTTAATCGTGAAGAACATCTCGACATTGAGGCCCGCTGCCGCACATCACTGGTGGGCTTATCCATATCCCGCTCAAACATCGTTCATAGGAACAACCATGAAAACCTTCAGCGCCAAACCGGCCGAAGTCGTGCATGAGTGGTTCGTGATTGACGCAGAGAACAAGGTTCTCGGTCGGGTCGCCAGCGAAGTGGCCCTCCGTCTGCGTGGCAAGCACAAACCCATCTACACCCCGCACGTCGATACCGGTGACTTCATCATCGTCGTCAACGCCGCGAAGTTGCGCGTGACCGGCAACAAGGCCAACGACAAGACCTACTACCGTCACACCGGCTATCCCGGCGGCATCTACGCCACCAAATTCAAGGATATGCAGGCGCGTCACCCCGGCCGTGCGCTGGAACTGGCGGTCAAGGGCATGCTTCCCAAGGGCCCGCTCGGTTACGCCATGATCAAGAAGCTCAAGGTCTATGGGGGTGCAGAGCATCCGCACAGCGCCCAGCAGCCCAAGACTCTCGACATCTAAGGACACGCGATGATCGGAAACTGGAATTACGGCACAGGCCGTCGCAAGAGCTCCGTGGCCCGCGTCTTCATCAAGAAGGGCACCGGCAAAATCACGGTCAACGGGAAAGACGTCGAGCAGTATTTCGGCCGTCAGACCTCCATCATGATCGTCAAGCAACCCCTCGTTCTCACCGAGAACGTCGAGAGCTTCGACATCAAGATCAACGTCCATGGCGGCGGCGAAACCGGCCAGGCCGGTGCGGTGCGTCACGGCATCACCCGCGCGCTGATCGACTACGAGGCCGCGCTCAAACCCGCACTCTCCAAGGCAGGCTTCGTCACCCGCGACGCCCGCGAAGTGGAGCGGAAAAAAGTGGGCCTGCGCGGCGCCCGTCGCGCCAAGCAGTTCTCCAAGCGCTGATCCCTTTTCGCGCTTTGCTGCAAACAAAAAACCCGCCTTGTGCGGGTTTTTTGTTTGCTCGGACGCAGAATGTCCAAGGATTCAGTGAGCCAGCACCCTCTCGGTTCAATTGGTTGAAGCAGTAACACCTCCACTTTGGCACAAAGATGCCGCTGCGGGTGGGGGCGTCCATCCCATTGCTTACGTCAGAATTGCTTGCACGTCTTGCCTCTGCATACCAGCACAGGATGTACGGCGTGCGCGCGACGGACTACAGTATGCCGAGTGCCTTGGCGGCCCCGGCTGATGACGCCAAGGCTCTCAAGGAAATGCAGGGCCGCCCCAAGTTTCCTTGTCCACCTCGCGGCTTGCAAGCCGCTCGGATT
>DYKQ01000039.1 GCA_020722545.1 Thiomonas intermedia
GCCCGGCACTTTACCCACCAGCAGCAGGAAGGACGAGAACGGGTCCATGGCGCGCATGGCCACCAGCTTCGGCCCCTGGAATTCGAGGCGGCCGAACATCATGGCCTTCATCGGGCCGTATTCGCCCTTGCCCATTTCTTCCCACTGCTTAGTGTTGGCGTGCATGAGGAAGTCGACGTCGAAGTTGGGCTTGAGGGTGGGCGCGCCGCCAGAGACGCACATGGCCTTGTCGTTCTGCAACTGCAACTTGAGCTCCACCGCGGTGTCCTTGCCGCAATCGGTGCGGTACATCTCCACCAGCTTGTAGCCGCGGCCTTTGTCGTCGTGCATGAACTCGCCCTTGAGCCCGTTGGTCAGCTCCGGGGTGTTGTTCCAGGCGGTGCAGGCCTCGCTGGCCCATTGGGGTGACATCAGCACCGGGGTGTCGGCCCAGGCTGTGGCCGCCACGCAGGACAGAGCCACACCGGCTGCCAGACCGAGGGCTTGCAGTGAACGGCGGGGGTTGAACAGTGTTTTCATGGGTGTTGTCTCCAATATGGTTTGAAACGCTCGCGCAGGGGATGGTGATGGAGCCCTGCCGTGGCGCGACGACACGGCGACAGGCTGGATTTCAAGCGGAAGGGTCAGTCAGGCAACAGCTCCTGCGCGCGCTGAGCGAAGGCTGCGGCCTGTTTTTCGTCGATGAACAGACGGATGAATTTGACGCAGGCCTGCACGGCAGCGGCGCGGCCTTCCGGGGTGTCGGGGTGTTGCTCGATTTTCTGCACCAGCCGGGGGGCCTTGGCGCCGAACTGTTCTTCGACCAGGGCGATGAGCAGGGAGTGGGGTGTCTGCTGCGGCGCGTCGGTGGCGAACAAGGAGGCGGGCGCATCCGAGGCAGATGCGGCGATGTTGCGCACCAGATAGCCCTCTTCGAGCAAGCCGCGCAGCGCTAGAAGGCAGCGCTCGGGGTCGACGCCCGCTTTGAGCAGCTCGGCTACCGGCCGATGGCCATCGGCCATGATGAGCAGATTGCGCTGCCCAGGCAGGAGATGATGGGCACGGGTGGCGAGTTCTTCACGGCCCTTGGGCGTTTTTTCCAGTATCCAGTCGAGCGGCAATTCAGCAGACATCTCCTTCGGGCGCGGCTTGGGCGCCGCACCGGTCTCCTTGGTTTTGATCGCGCAACACGCTGCGCCAAAGTCCAGGGAGTATGCCGATTTGTTGCCCGGCTGACACCGGGATGAACCCGCAGAAAAAAGGCCCGCACGCGGCGGGCCTGAATGAATCGTCTGCGGGAGGCTCAGACTTTGGTGGTCTGCGGCATGCCGGTGATGTAGCCCACGGCGGCGCCATAGCCGTTTTCGTAGTTCTTGTCGATCAGCGGTTCCAGGGTCTGGAACACCTTGGCGTGCAGGCCGGTGGTATTGGTCACGCCGTTGGCGGTGACGGTCCTGATCTCCCAATCACCCGCATGCTGGAAGTTGCTCATCACGTACATCCAGCCGTTCACGTCGTCCACACCTTGCAGGCCGGTGCATTCCGCCCCCGCCGGGGTGGAGAGAATGCGCGAAAGTTGCTTGGTATCGACGTTGTAGGCCCAGAGGAAGTTGTTGACGTGCATGCCGCTGTCTTCGCCGATGAACAGGGTGCGCAGTTTTTCCGCGAACTTGATGTTGTCGGGGTTGGCGATTTTGTTCGGGTTGGCGAGGTTGCCCAGGGCATCGGGCGTGGCGAGGTCTTCGCCCACCAGCGCGGCGGGCGCTGCCATGTCCACCGGCACCCACTCGCTGTTCATCGCGGCGCCGCTGGTGTCCACTTGCCCGGCCTTGAGGTTGAGGGCGTACACCGCGCCGGCCTTCGGCCCGGCGACCTTGAAGCCGGGAATCGAGCCATCGACCATCGACTTCTGGATATAGGACATGGCGGAGTAGGCGATCTTGTCCTTGACGTTGACCGTCGTGCCTTCCATTTTGGTGAAGGCCATGGTGCCGCCCTTGAGCCCGGCGTAGCGGTGGGTTTCGAGGAAGGCAGCCGCCTTTTCCTGCCCCGGTTTGACTTTGATCCAGTTTTTCTTGCCGTTCAGCCAGACCTGGGTGTAGGCGGAATCGCCCGGATCGGTGGTCTTCACGTCCATGATGCTGGGCGTGCCGCCGTTTTGCGCCGCGGCCTGCGCCAGCGCCAGCACTTCCGCACTGGTGGCATGACCGAGGTTCACCCATTTCAGCGTGAAGGCGCCGGTACCCTGTCCAGCGGGGCTGGTCTGCGTGACCTGGGCAACGTAAAGCGTGCCGGCCGACAGATCGGCGGGCTTGTCGGCGATGAACAGGAACAGGCCGCCGTTGGTGGCGTCGTCGCCCATCAGCGCGGTGCGCTGGTCGGGCATGACCTGGATGAGTTCATGCGAAATGCGGCCCAGGCAGTAATGTTTTTTCACCGTGCCGGTGCCGTCGGGGTTGACGGTGACTTCAGGAAGGTGGCCGTAAAGATAAGGATTGGCCTTGACCGGATCGCTCGCCGCGGCGTCGTCGCCGTACAGATTGTTGATGAAGGCCTGGAACTGGGTGTTCTTGGCGATGGCGGCGGCATCGGGTTCGTACTCTTCACTGCCGAGATGCGTGCCCCACGGAGACAGGCTGGCGCCGCAGGTGATCCACAGGCCATTGGCCGGTGCGGTGGGCACGTTGTAATACTTCACCAGACTGAGCTTGCCGGTGGCCGGGTCTTGGTCCAGGGTGAGCACGGCAATGGGCGACGGCAGTTTGCCGTAGGCCGATTGGCCGGCCTGGTCCAGGGTGGTGTATTCGAACTGCACCACGGCGAATACGGTATTGCCCTTCACGCCCGCCACCTTGGCGCCGGGCACGGTGAGCAGCGTAGTGCCGTCGGGGGCATCGGAGAAGAACTGGCGCTCCTTGCCCGCCACGGAGGTGTCCATGATCGGCTTGCCGTTGATGTCGAAGTAGCTGCCGGCGATCAGTGTGCCGCCATTGCCGTCGGGGACTTGCTGGCCAGTGATGAAGAACGGTTGATAACCAAGTTGGTAAGTCTGGCTGCTGCCGTCGCTGTAGGCCACTTTGAGCGCAGAAGCGACGCTGGTCGTCGCCATGCTCGCCGGGTCGGCGATGCCGGGCGCGGCCATCGCGGTGAAGGCGGCTGCCGTGGGGGTGGCGCTGGCCGCAGTGGCCGCCGTCGAGCCGCCACCGCAGGCGGCGAGCAGGGCGGAACCGCCCAGGCCGGCGCTCAGCGGCAGCAAAGGCGCGCCGCCGAACAGTTTCAGGGCCTGGCGTCGTGAAGGATTGGCTGGGGATTGGGACATCTTGAACTCCATCAGGGAAGAGCCGACAACAATAGCGTTACGACTGAAAACGAAAAGTTACAGTTCAAATGTGACAAGATGTTGAATCGTCTGCCGCGCCCTGCGCGTTTGCGTCCGGCGGAAAGCGCCATCGTGCGAACATGTCGGCATTGCTCTGCCCGCTGCCCGCCTTGATGTTCAAACTCCCGCAAGCCCCCTTCCCTCCCGACAATAGGGGCCGCCGCCGCTGCCTGCACGCAGGCGCCGGACTGGCTTTGGGCGCACTGCTGCCCCCTGCCGCCTCGGCTCAAAGCGCTGGCGCGTCCACGCCGCTGCCTGGCGCGCGCGGCGCGGCGCCAGCCGCAACGCGGTCTTCGGCCCAACTGGGCGACTGGAATGGCAGCGCTGCACAGGCCTTGATTGCGCGCATTGTGGAGCGCAACAAGCTGCCCGAAGCCTTGGTGGCGCGGCTGATCGGTCGGGCGCAGTACAGCGCGACGGTGGCCCGTCTCATTCTGCCGGGGCCGCCGGGCAAGAAAAACTGGCGGGTGTACCGCAGCCGGTTTCTCGACAACCTGCGCATCGGCGCGGGCAGCGACTTCATGCAGGAATTCGGCGTGTGGTTCCAGCGGGCGCAGGAGCGCTACGGCGTGCCGCCGCACATCGTCGCGGGCATCCTCGGCGTGGAGACGATCTATGGCCGCAATATGGGCAACTTCCGCGTGGTCGATGCACTCTCGACCCTGGCGCTGCGCTACCCCGCGCAGGCGCCGCGCGACCGCAGCGCTTACTTCGGCGTGCAGCTCGGTGATTTTTTCCAGTGGTGCGCACAAGACGCACGCAATCCGCTGCAGGTGCGCGGCTCGTATGCGGGGGCCATCGGCATGCCGCAGTTCATGCCCGAGAGCATCCTGAAATACGCGGTGGATTTCGATCAGGGCGGCGGCATCGACCTGATCTCCGATCCCGCAGACGCCATCGGCTCGGTGGCCAGCTACCTGGCGGCCAAGGGCTGGGTGCGCGGCCAGCCTGCGCACTTCCCCCTGCAACTGCCGCCCGATCTGCCGCAAGCCAGTCTCGACACCTTGCTCGCACCCGACATCACGCCGACCTTCACCGCCGACCAACTCGTGGCGATGGGGCTGCCGCTGCTGCCGCAAGCCCGCGCCTATGCGGGCAAGCTGGCCGTGGTGCAACTGCCCAATGCGGACGCCGCGCCCGACTATGTGCTGGGCACGGACAATTTTTACGTCATCACCCGCTACAACCAGTCGGCGTTTTACGCGCTGGCGGTCATCGAGCTGGGTGAAGGGGTGGCTGCGGCGGCGGCAGCTCAATCCTGAGGCGTGGCGCTGAGCTGGCGGATGCCCGCGAGCACGATGGCGCTGAGCTCGGCCACCTCCTGTCCCAGGCGGCGCGCGCCCTTCAAGTCGCCCACGTCCAGCGCCGCCTTGGCTTGGCGCGCGAGTTCATGGATTTCGGCATGCTGCTCCAGCAGCAGCGCGTAGCGCGGGTCGCGGCCGTAATACAGCCGCCCCTGACCGCCCAGCCACAGACCGAGGTGGCACTGGTTTTCCGCCGTCACATCGAGCACATGGTCGGGAAACGGCGCCTCGCCGCGCAGCGCCTGCTGCAGCCGCTCCACCCGGCGTAGCTGCGCCACCTCGACTTCGTGCGGAAACTCGGCGGCGTGCAGATTGGCTGTGGGCCGTACCCAGGTCTGCACCCAGGTGGCTACGGCATCGGCGGGCAGCGGGCGGGCAATGGCGTAACCCTGCGCCAGGGTGCAGTTCATGGCCGAGAGCATCGACAGATGCTCCAGCGTTTCGGCGCCTTCGCCAATGACTTCCAGCCCGAGCAGATTGGCGGCGGTGACCACGGCAGAGACGATGGCGAAGTCTTTCGGGTCGTTGACCATGTCGCGCACAAAGGACTGGTCGATCTTGATCGACTGCGCAGGCAACTGCTGCAAATAGGTGAGCGAGGCCGAGCCGGTGCCGAAGTCGTCGAGCGCAACGCTCAGGCCAAGATCCTGGCAGCTTTGCAAAACCTGCCGGGCCTGCTCCAGATTGCGCAGCGGCGCCGACTCGGTGACCTCGAGCATCAGCCCGCTCGCAGGAAAACCGGGATGGTTGTGCAGCGCCTGATGCAGATCGTCCAGAAACTCGGGCGCCAGAAGATGCTCGGCGCTGATGTTGACGGCGATATGCAGCTCCAAGCCCTCGGCGCGCCACTGCACGCCCTGGGTCAGCGCCTGGTCGAGCACGAAGCGGCCGATGGCGCGCGCCAGGCGCCCGTGATCGAGCACGCTGGCAAAGTCGGCCGCCACCATCTGCCCGCCCTGCTCGGTCTGCAAGCGCAGCAAGGCTTCGACCCCCGCCACCGCGGGCCGCGCCGGGTCTCCCCCGATGGCCACGATGGGCTGGTAATTGAGCGACAGCCGCCCTTGCTGCAGAGCGGCGTCCACGCTTTCGAGCAGATTTTTCTGGCGCTGCGCCTCACGCTCGAAATCAGGCTTGAAACGCAGGTAGCGATCTCGCCCCGCAGCCTTGGCGGCATAGAGCGCCAGATCGGCGCGGCGCAGCAAGGTCTCGGCATCGCCGCCGTCTTGCGGATAAAGCGCGCAGCCCAGACTCGCCGAAATCGACGCCTGCCGACCCACGCCCAGATCGAAGGGCTGGCGCAGCGCCGAGAGGATGCGCTGCGCCGCCGCTTCGGCCGCGATTTCGCCGCTGTCCAGCCCTTCCGTCAGCAGCACGGCGAACTCGTCCCCGCCCATGCGGGCCATGACTTCACCTTCGCGCAGGATGGACTGCAGGCGCTGCGCGGTTTCGCGCAACAAGGCGTCGCCAGCCGAGTGCCCATAGGCATCGTTGACCTGCTTGAAGCCATCGAGATCGAGCAGGAGCAGACCGAATTCGCCCTGACGGCTCCAGGCTGTTTCAAGCGCCACCTGAAGCCGCTCGCGCAGCAGCGCACGGTTGCCGACCGCCGTGAGCGGATCGGTGATGGCCAGGGTACGCAGTCGCTGCTGCTGAACCTGCGCCAGCGCCTGTTCGCGGCCGATCTGACCCAAGGCGTAGCGATACAGCACGGTGAGCAGCAGCAACAGCAGCAACAGCCCGACCATCGGCGGCCAGATGGTGTGCAGGTATTGCGTCCACAGCAGACTGCTCGGCACCGAAACCGCCACCGCCAGATCGGGATAGCCCGGCAGCCGCTGCCAACTGCCGATGCGCATCGAACCGTCCGCTGCGACCCAACCCTCGTAATGCGCACTATGGGTCGTCGGCTGATCGGTCAAAGACCGGACGAACACCCCTGTCTGAGGCTTGGAGAAGAAAGTCGCTTCTTTGGGTGCTGGCCAGCGGGCGAGCACATAGCCATCATTGCGCGCCAGCACGGCGGCAATGCCGCTGTAAGGCAGCGCCGTGTTCGCCAGGGTTTGCTGCAGAAAAGTCTGGGTGCTGACCGCGGCAATGACGTAGAACGCCGGATGCGTCTGCCCCGCGGGAATCTCGCGCACCAGCGGGATCACCCATTTACCCACCAGCGGCCCGATCAGAGGGCGACCGATGATGAGCTTGTTTTTTTGCGGCTGGGCGCGCAGGCGCGCCAGCGCATGCAGCAGATCGGGATAGTGCTGCGGATCAGGAAGTTTGTCCGAGCGCAGCGAGCTGCCCAGCAGACGGCCGTCGGCCGACACGATGTTGATGGACAGCGAACCCGGCAGCAACGCCTGCCTGCGTTCGAGCAGAATCTGCAGCACTTCGGGGTGTTGCAGCAGATCGGCCTTGTCTTGAAGGTCGGAGCCGGTGGCTTCGAGCACCGACGAAAAGCCCTGGAAGTAAGACTGCGTGGCGCTCACCAGAAAACTGGAGCTGGTGTCGAGCGAGCCATAGAGAATCTCCCGCTGCCCCCGCCAGGAGGTCACGGCATAGACCAGCGCCAGCACGACGAAGGTGATGAACAGCGCCCTGTAGGTGCGGCGTATCCAGCGCTGCACGATGGGCGTCGGCGCCAGTTGCGGCGCCTGACCAGAGGCAAACAGGGGCAGTTCAGTCTGCCGCTCCATCCCGAAAGTCAGGGTATCGGGTGAGGCGCCGTTGACGTTCGGCTCGGAAGTCATGCAATCGGGGCAGTGGACATCATCGGGGAGGATTTCAAGTTTTGCGCACTTTACCCTGCGCTGGCAAACCACCACAACGCCCCATTCCCGGACATCGGTACAGAGCCGCGAATGGTGTGAAAGACTTCACAATTCCTGTTCCAGCGGCACCGGCTGCTGGCGCGCGTTGAGGGCGACGTGAATCCCGGCGAAGATCAGCAAAGCCGCCCACAAGTGATACCAGTGGATGGTTTCGCCCAGAAACAACCAGCTCAGCAGCGCGGCGAACAAAGGCGCCAGATTGCCGAAGTAAGACGGAATCTGCGCCCCGACCTTGCCCACCGCGCTGCCCCAGCACCAGTAGGCCAGCAGCGAAGGCAATACCGCCACATAGGCCAGCGCCAGCCAGACCGGGCCGCCCCAATGTGTCGTCTCACCGCCAATCCAGCGTTCGGCCAGCATGAAGGGCAGGATGGACAGCACGCCCCAGATCATCTGCGCGGCCAGCGAAGTCATGGGCGCAAGGCCCAGGGGCCGCTGCCGCAGTTCCCAGGTGTAGATGGCCCAGAGAAACACGGCCACGAGCATGATGAGATCGCCCGGCGCGAAGTGCAGAGCCGTCAGGTGCGCCAGATCGCCCTTGGTCACGACCAGCGCCACCCCGGCAATCGACAGCATGGCGCCGATCCATTGCGCCCGTCCCACGGCCTGCTTGTAAAACGCCCCGCCGATCAGCAGGATGAACACCGGTGCGCTCGAGGTGATGAGCGAGACGTTGAGCGGCGTGGTGGTCTCCAGCGCCACGTATTGCAGCGAGTTGTAGCTGCCCACCCCCAGAATGCCCATGACGGCCAGCAACTTCCACTTGCTGCGCAGCACCGCCCGGCTGCGCCACAGATCGGGGCCGACGATGAGCAGGGCGAGCAGCAGAGCAAACAGCCAGCGGTAAAAGCTCAGCGCCAGCGGGGGAATCTGCCCCACCATCAGCCGCCCCACGACGGCATTGCCAGCCCAGAACAGAGGCGGCAGGGTCAGCAGAAGAACGGTGCTTGGGTCAAGAAGGGAATGGCTTTTGGAAGGCATGGGCGCATTATTTCAGTGCACCCGTCAATCTGCTCAACAAAGCGCACGCCGCGAAGGGGCCCCGAGAGACCGTCAGCCAGCCCTCAGTCGTAGACCTCGGCCTGCGCCAGCCGCGGCGCCGCCGCATCCTTCGCCGCCAGATTCGGCTGGCCGCCCGGCAGGTTCAAGCCCTCCAGCGGCCAGGCGATGGCCAGTTCGGGGTCGTTCCAGGCGAGATTGCGGTCGTGTTCCGGGTACCAGTAGTCGGTGGTCTTGTAGAGAAAGTCGGCGGATTCGCTCAGCACCACGAAGCCGTGGCCGAAGCCCGGCGGCACCCAGAGCAGGCGCTGGTTCTCGGCGGAAAGCTCCACGCCCACCCACTGCTTGAACCGCGGCGAGCTTTTGCGCAGATCCACCGCCACGTCCCAGACCGTACCCGTGACCGCACGCACCAGCTTGCCCTGCGGCTTGACGAGCTGGTAGTGCAGGCCGCGCAGCACGCCCTGGGCGGATTTGGAGTGGTTGTCCTGCACAAATTCCACATCCAGCCCGGTATCGGCGGCGAAAGTCTTGCGGTTGTAGCTTTCGAAGAAAAAGCCGCGGTCGTCCCCAAAGACTTTGGGCTCCAGAATGAGCACTTCGGGAAGCTTTGTTGGAGTGACTTTCATACCGTCTCCTCGGCCAGCAGGCGCAGCAGATACTGGCCGTAGCCGTTCTTCTTCATGGGTGCGGCGAGTTGTTCGAGCTGGGCGGCAGTAATCCAGCCCTGGCGGAAGGCGATTTCCTCGGGGCAGGCGACCTTCAGGCCCTGGCGCTTCTCGATGGTGGCGATGAACTGCCCGGCTTCGAGCAGGCTGTCGTGGGTGCCGGTGTCCAGCCAGGCGTAGCCGCGGCCGAGGGTCTGCACCTTGAGCGTGCCCTGTTCTAGATAGACGCGGTTGACGTCGGTGATCTCCAGTTCGCCGCGCGGCGAAGGCTTGAGGTGGGCGGCGATGTCGCACACCTGTTGGTCGTAGAAGTACAGGCCGGTGACGGCGTAGCTGCTCTTCGGTCTGACGGGCTTTTCTTCAATGCTGATGGCGCGGCCCGTCGCGTCGAACTCGACCACGCCGTAGCGCTCGGGGTCGTGCACGTGATAGGCGTAGACCGTCGCGCCCTGCGCCTGCGCATGGGCTTGTTTGAGCGAGGCTTGCAGGTCGTGGCCCCAGAACAGGTTGTCGCCGAGCACCAGCGCGCTTGGGGCATGGCCGATGAAGTCGCGGCCGATGACAAAGGCCTGCGCCAGACCGTCGGGGCTGGGCTGCACGGCGTACTGCAGGCTCAAGCCCCACTGGCTGCCGTCGCCGAGCAACTGGGCAAAACGCGGGGTGTCCTGCGGGGTGGAAATGATGAGCACGTCGCGGATGCCTGCGAGCATGAGCGCGGACAGCGGGTAGTAGATCATCGGCTTGTCGTACACCGGCAGCAGTTGCTTGCTCACCGCCTGGGTGACGGGGTAGAGCCGGGTGCCGGAGCCGCCGGCGAGGATGAGGCCTTTGCGGGCTTGGGTCATAGCGGAAGTCACAGCGGAAGTTCGTCGATCAGGCGTTGCACCTGGGTCTGCCAGGGCGGCAGAAACAGCTTGAAGGCAGCTTGCAGCTTGGAGCAGTCCAGCCGGGAGTTGGCCGGGCGCGGCGCGGGCAGCGGGTAATCCGCCGTGGTGATGGCCTGCACTTGTTCGGGCGCGCAGCGCAGCGGCAGGCCGCGCGCTTTGGCCGCGGCGATGACAAACTGTGCATAGCCGTGCCAACTGGTGCTGCCCTGCGCGGTGAGGTGATAGAGGCCGCTGGCCTGCTGTGCCAGGGCGGAGTCGGTGCGCAGGCGTTGCAGCATCTGCGCGGTGACGTCGGCAATCAGCTCGGCGCTGGTGGGGGCGCCGAACTGATCGGCAATCACCCGCAGGCTGTCGCGTTCGGCGGCGAGCCTGAGCATGGTCTTGGCGAAGTTGCCGCCGCGCGCGGCGTACACCCAGGAGGTGCGCAGAATGAGGTGGCGGCAGCCGCTGGCGGCGATGGCCTGCTCACCCGCGAGCTTGCTGCGGCCGTAGGCGCTTTGCGGGTGGGGGGTGTCGGCCTCGGTGTAGCTGCCGGGCGCGGGTTTGGCGCCGTCGAACACATAGTCGGTGGAGTAGTGCACCAGCATGGCGTGGTGTTCAGCGGCCCAGGCGGCGAGCACGCCCGGCGCCGCGGCGTTGATGCGCTGGGCCAGTTCGGGGTCGGTCTCGGCTTTGTCGACGGCGGTGTAGGCGGCGGCGTTGACGATAAGGTCAGGCTGCTCGCGTTGCAGCACGGTGCGCAGGGCATCGAGGTCGCCAAGGTCGGCTTGGGTGCGGCCCAGCGGCCGCACTTCGCCCAGCGGCAGCAAGGCGCGACGCAGCTCCCAGCCGACCTGGCCGTCTGCGCCGAGCAGCAGGATGCGCGGCGGGTTCAAGCGGCGGCTCCGTACTGTTTGCCGACCCACTGGCGGTAGGCGCCGCTGGTGACGTGTTCCACCCAATCCGGGTGGTCGAGATACCACTGCACGGTTTTGCGCAGGCCGGTGGCGAAGGTCTCCTGCGGCGTCCAGCCGAGTTCGCGCTCGATCTTGCGGGCGTCGATGGCGTAGCGCCGGTCATGGCCGGGACGGTCGGCCACAAAAGTGATCTGCGCCCGGTAGCTGCTGCCATCCATCTTGGGGCGGAGTTGATCGAGCAGATCGCACAGGGTGTGCACCACATCGAGATTCTTCACCTCGTTGCAGCCGCCGACGTTGTAGGTCTCACCCAGGCGACCGGCTTCGAGCACGCGGGCGATGGCGCGGCAGTGGTCCTCCACATACAGCCAGTCGCGCACATTCTGGCCGTCGCCATACACCGGCAGCGACTTGCCGGCCAGGGCGTTGTGGATCATCAGCGGGATGAGTTTTTCCGGGAACTGGTAGGGGCCGTAGTTGTTGGAGCAGTTGGTGGTGAGCACCGGCAGGCCGTAGGTGTGGTGCCAGGCGCGCACGAGATGGTCGCTGGCGGCCTTGCTCGCGCTGTAGGGGCTGTTGGGCGCGTAGGGGGTGGTCTCGGTGAAGGCGGGGGCGGTGGGCGAGAGGCTGCCGTACACCTCGTCGGTGGAGACGTGCAGGAAGCGGAAGGCAGCTTTCTCCGGCGCGGGCAACGCGGCCCAGTAGGCGCGCGCGGCTTCGAGCAGTTCGAAGGTGCCTTGCACATTGGTGCGGATGAAGTCGCCGGGGCCGTGGATGGAACGGTCGACATGGCTCTCGGCGGCGAAGTGCAGGAGGGCGCGGGGGCGGTGCTGGGTCAGCAGCGCGGTCACCGCGGGGCGGTCGCAGATATCGACCTGCGCGAAGGCATAGCGCGGGTCGCCCTGCACGTCGGCCAGGCTCTCCAGGTTGCCGGCGTAGGTGAGCGCGTCGAGCACAAGCAGCGGCTCGTCGCTGGTCTGCAGCCAGTGGTGCACGAAATTGGCGCCGATGAAACCGGCGGCTCCGGTGAGGAAGATCATGGTGAAACGTCCGATGCAGGTCAGCAAAATCTTCAAAGCATAACCAAGGAGTCTGTCGGGCTTGGGGTGCGGATGGCGAAAAATGGCGCTGCGGCGCCCTGCGCCATTTTGCAGCCCGCGATCCTCAAGTCCGACAGACTCCAAGGCGGCCGTTGCCGACGGCTGCCTGCTTCAGCGCACGCGGCAGCCGCGCTCAACATTCGACGATATTCACCGCCAGACCGCCGCGGGCGGTTTCTTTGTATTTGGTCTGCATATCGGCGCCGGTGTCGCGCATGGTCTTGATGACCTGATCGAGCGAGACGATGTGGCGGCCGTCGCCATGCAGCGCCATGCGCGCGGCGTTGAGCGCCTGCACCGAAGCGATGGCGTTGCGTTCGATGCAGGGCACCTGCACTAGTCCGCCAACGGGGTCGCAAGTCAGGCCGAGGTGGTGTTCCATGCCGATTTCCGCGGCGTTTTCCACCTGTTCGGGCGTGCCGCCGATGACGGCGCAGAGCGCACCGGCGGCCATGGAGCAGGCCACGCCCACCTCACCCTGGCAGCCAACCTCGGCGCCGCTGATCGAGGCGTTTTCTTTGTAGAGCAGGCCGATGGCGCCCGCGGTGAGCAGGAAGTCGGCCACGCCCGCCTCGCTCGCGTCCGGGACGAAGCGGGTGTAGTAGTGCAGCACGGCGGGGATGATGCCCGCAGCGCCGTTGGTCGGCGCGGTGACCACGCGGCCGCCCGCGGCGTTTTCTTCATTGACGGCCAGGGCGAAGAGGTTGACCCAGTCGATGACTTGCAGCGGATCGCTCAGCGGCGTTGGCGGCATCGGCAGCGCGGAGGCATCAGTCAGCGCAGCGCCGTCCGCGCCGATCAGGGTGCGATAGAGCTTTGGGGCGCGCCGCCGAACATGCAGCCAGCCGGGCAGTTCGCCTTCGGTGGCGCAGCCGTGGGCGACGCAGGCTTGCATGACCTGCCAGATGTGCTGCAGGTCGCGGTTGATTTCGGCATCGGTGCGCCAATGCCGCTCGTTGCGGCGCATGACGGCGGCGATGCTGAGCTGGTGCGCACGGGTGAGTTCCAGCAGTTCCGCCCCGCTGTGAAACGGCAGCGGCAGCACGGTGGTGTCGGGTGCGATGCGTTTTTGCTTTTCGCCATCGGCCGCAACGTCTTCGCTCACCACGAAGCCGCCGCCCACGGAGTAGTAAACGCGCTGATCAAGCCGTTCTCCAGCGTCATCAAAGGCGGAAAACCGCAGGCCGTTGGCATGCAGCGGCAACGGCTTGAGCGCGAAAAACACGATGTCGCGCGCGGGGTCGAAGTCCAGCGCTTGCGTGCCGAGCAGGTCGAGCCGGTGCGTGGTCTGCAGCGCCGCGATGCGCGCGGGAATGGCGTCCACGTCCACGGTATCGGGCTGCTCGCCCATCAGACCGAGGATGACGGCCTTGTCGCTGCCATGTCCCTTGCCCGTGGCGCCCAGCGAGCCATACAGCGCGCATTCCAGTCGGGCGACGCGGGACATAAGCTGGCTGCTTTGCAGATGCAGGGCGAACAGCCGCGCAGCCCGCATCGGCCCCACGGTGTGCGAGCTGCTGGGGCCGATGCCGACCTTGAACAGATCGAACACCGAGACAGCCACGGCGTCTCCTTCGGGTCAAGCCTGCGCCGTGCAGGCCGCGGTGAGATCGGCGGCGAAGGCATCGACCGATTCCGGCGTGGTGTCCCAGGCGCACATCAGGCGGCAGCCGCCGTCGGCGATGAATTCGTAGAAGCGCCAGCCCTGGCCGTGCAGGGTGTCGATGACGGCGCGCGGCAGATGGGCGAACACCGCATTCGCCTCGGGCGGGTGCATCACCCGTACGCCGGGCACTTCATGGATGGCGGCGTACAGACGTTGCGCCATGGCGTTGGCATGGCGGGCGTGACGCAGCCAGTTGTCGTTTTCCAGCATGCCCAGCCAGGGCGCGGAAATGAAGCGCATCTTGGAGGCGAGCTGCCCGGCCTGCTTCACGCGCCAGGCGAAATCGGCGGACAGCTCGCGGTCGAAAAACACCACGGCCTCGCCCACGGGCAGGCCATTTTTGGTGCCGCCGAAACACAGCACGTCCACCCCGGCGCGCCAGGTGATGTCGCTCGGATGACAGCCCAGCGTGGCCACGGCGTTGGCGAATCGCGCCCCGTCCATGTGCAGCTTGAGGTGGTGGCGCTTGGCCATGGCGGCAATGGCGCGCACTTCCTCGATGCTATAGACCGTGCCCAACTCGGTGGCCTGGGTGATGGAGACGACCTTGGGCTTGGGCGAATGGATGTCGCTGCGCTTGGTGGCCAGAAAGTCGATGGCCTCGGGCGTGAGCTTGCCGCGCCGCGCCTGCGCACTCTCGGACTCGGTGATCAGCAGCTTGGAGCCGCCGGAGAAAAACTCCGGACAGCCGCACTCGTCGGTTTCGATATGCGCCACCGGGGTGCAGATCACCGCGTGATAGCTCTGGCACATGGCGGCCAGCGCCAGCGAGTTGGCTGCGGTGCCGTTGAACACGAAGTACACGTCGCAATCGGTCTGGAACAGTTCGCGCAGCCGGTCGGAAACGCGGTGCGTCCAGCCATCGTCGCCATACGCCGGCTGATGGCCCGAGGCATTGGCCTGCAGCAGCCAGTGCAGCGCTTCGGGGCAGATGCCGGCGTAGTTGTCGCTGGCGAAATGCTGGCGGAGTTCCGGGGGGTGCATGGTTTTCTTTTATTTGTAATCGCTGATGGGCGGGCAGGCGCACTGCAGGTTGCGGTCGCCCCAGGCGTTGTCCACCCGGCCCACCGGCGGCCAGTACTTGTTGGCCTTCAAGGCGGAAATCGGAAACGCGGCCTCCTCGCGGCTGTGGGCATGCGCCCAATCCGCACCGAGCACGCTGGCTGCGGTGTGCGGGGCGGCCTTCAGAGGGTTGTCCTCTCGTGACCATTCCCCCTTTTCCACCCGGGCGATCTCGGCGCGGATGGCGATCATGGCGTCGATGAAGCGGTCGAGCTCGGCGAGCGATTCGCTCTCGGTCGGCTCGATCATCAGCGTGCCGGGCACCGGGAAGCTCATGGTCGGCGCATGAAAGCCAAAGTCCATCAGGCGCTTGGCGACATCTTCGTTGCTGATGCCGGTGGCGTCCTTCAGCGGACGCAGGTCGAGAATGCATTCGTGCGCCACGCGGCCGTTCTCGCCGGTGTAGAGCACCGGATAGTGGTCCTTGAGCTTTTCGGCGATGTAGTTGGCCGACAGAATGGCCACGCGGCTGGCCTGCGTCAGCCCGTCCGCGCCCATCATGCGCATATACATCCACGAAATCGGCAGTACGCTGGCATTGCCCAGCGGCGCGGCGCTCACTGCCCCCACCGCTTCAGGGCGGTCTACTCCCGCAGTGCGATGCACCGGCAGGAACGGGGCCAAGTGGGCGCGCACGCCGATCGGCCCCACGCCGGGGCCGCCGCCGCCATGCGGAATGCAGAAGGTCTTGTGCAAATTGAGGTGCGACACATCCGCGCCGAACTCGGACGGGCTGGCGAGACCGACCAGCGCGTTCATATTGGCGCCGTCCACATACACCTGCCCGCCATGCTGGTGGACGACGTCGCAGATGGCGCGCACTTCGGTCTCGAACACGCCGTGCGTGCTCGGATAGGTGATCATGCACGCAGCGAGCCGGTCGGCATGCTGCTCGGCCTTGGCGCGCAGATCGGCCAGATCGACGTTGCCCTGCGCATCGCAGGCGACCACCACCACCTGCATGCCCGCCATATGCGCCGAGGCGGGGTTGGTGCCGTGGGCCGAAGAGGGAATGAGGCACACGTCGCGCTGGCTTTCGCCGCGGCTGGCGTGATAGGCGCGGATGACCAGCAAGCCCGAGTACTCGCCCTGCGACCCGGCGTTGGGCTGCAGGCACATGGCGTCGTAGCCGGTGGCGGCGCACAGCCATTGTTCGAGCTGCTGCGCCAGTTGCGCGTAGCCGCGGGTTTGGTCTGCGGGGGCGAAAGGATGGATGGCGGCGAACTCGGGCCAGGTGATGGGCATCATCTCGCTGGCGGCGTTGAGCTTCATGGTGCAGGAGCCCAGCGGAATCATGGCGCGGTCAAGCGCGATGTCCTTGTCGGCCAGGCGACGCAGGTAGCGCAGCATTTCGGTTTCGCTGTGATAGCGATGGAACACCGGATGGCTGAGGAAACCGGTGGTTCGCGCCAGATCGAGCGGCCAGCGCGGCGCCACCCCTTTTTCGGCGGCGGCAAACAGCGCGTCACACTGCGTCACGCCAAAGCAGGCGAGGATGTCGGCCAGATCGCCGCGGGTGACGGTTTCATCGAGCGACACCGCGACATGCTGCGCGCCGATGCGGCGGAAGTTGATGCCCCGCGCCAGCGCGGCGGCGTGCACCTCTTCAGTGCGCGCGCCGGTGTGCACCGTCAGAGTGTCGAAGAACTGGGCATTGAGCACCGGCAGGCCGATCTGCTCCAGCCCTTTCGCCAGCAATACGGTGTAGGCATGCACCCGCTGGGCGATGCGCTTGAGCCCCTCGGGGCCGTGATAGACCGCATACATGCTGGCCAGCACGGCGGGCAGCACCTGCGCGGTGCAGATATTGCTCGTGGCTTTTTCGCGGCGGATGTGCTGCTCGCGGGTCTGCAGCGCCAGGCGATAAGCCGGCTGTCCGTGCGCGTCCTGGCTGACGCCGACCAGGCGGCCGGGCATCGAGCGCTTGAGTGCGTCGCGCACCGCCAGATAACCGGCGTGCGGGCCGCCCAGCCCCAGCGGCAGACCGAAACGCTGGGTCGTGCCGCAGGCGATGTCGGCCCCGAGTTCACCCGGCGACATCAGCAGGGTGAGCGCCAGCAGATCGGCCGCCACCACGACCAGCACGCCTTTGGCCTTGAGCGCGGCGATGCGTTCGCGGTCGTCGCGCACCGTGCCGTCCACGCCCGGGTATTGCAGCAGCACGCCGAAATACTCGCCTTCCAGCGCCTCGTCCACCGCGCCGACAACGACCTCGATGTCCAGCGGCGCGGCGCGGGTGTGCAGCACTTCGAGGGTTTGCGGCAGCACGTCGTCGGCGACGAAAAAGCGCTGCGATTTGGAGGGCGACTTGCTCGAACGCAGCGCCAGGGTCATGGCCTCGGCGGCAGCGGTGGCTTCGTCGAGCATGGAGGCGTTCGACACATCCATGCCGGTGAGATCGGCCACCAGGGTCTGGAAGTTGAGCAGCGCCTCCAGACGGCCCTGGCTGATCTCCGGCTGATACGGCGTGTACGCGGTGTACCAGGCCGGGTTCTCCAGCACATTGCGCTGAATGACGCCGGGCATCAGGGCGTTGTAGTAGCCCTGGCCGATATAGCTGCGCATCACCCGGTTGCCGCTGGCGATGCCGCGCAACTCGCTCAGCGCCTGAGCTTCGTCGATGGCCGCCGGCAAATCGAACGCCTGCCTGCGGCGGATGGCTGCGGGAATCACCGCGCTCATCAAACCCGACAGATCTTCAGCGCCCAGCGCCGACAGCATGTGCTGCTGCTCTGCCGTGTCGGGGCCGATGTGACGGCGCTGGAAGGCCTGCGCGTCTTCAAGATCGCGCAGCGCGGGTTGGGTGGACATCAACATGCAGGTTCTCCGATTGGGCGTGGATCGTTAGGGCAGTGTTTCAGGCGTTCTTGAGCAGTTCGGCGTAGGCGGCCTCGTCCATGAGACCGTCGAGCTGACTCGGGTCGGACATTTTGATGCGGTAAAACCATCCGCTGCCCTGCGGGTCGGTGTTGGCGAGTGACGGATCGGCGCGCAGGGTTTCGTTCACTTCGGTCACTTCGCCCGAAACCGGGCTGAACACATCGGCTGCCGCCTTCACCGACTCGACCACGCCCACGGTGTCGTGCGCGGCGTAGGCCTTGCCCACTTCGGGCAGATCGACGAACACCACGTCGCCCAGCGCGTCCTGCGCATGGGGGGTGATGCCCACGGTGGCAATGCCATTGGCATCGACGCGGATCCATTCATGGTCGGGGGTGAATTTCAGGCTCATGGAAAACTCCGGATATCGAAAAGGAAGATCAAATGAAACGCGGCAAGGCATCAAGACTTCAATCGCGCCATCAACCGCGCCAATAGCGGTGCGGCACAAACGGCATGGGTTGCAACTGCATGGGCACGGCACGGCCGCGCACCTGGGCGTACAGCGTGCCCGCGGGAACGGCAAACTCGGCGGCGACATAGGCCATCGCCACGGGGCCGCCCGCGCTCGGCGCAAAGCTGCCGCTGCTCACCCGGCCGGCAGCCCGACCATCGGCGGCCAGCAGCTCCGCGCCCTCGCGCACCGGAGTGCGATCCAGACCGATGAGGCCGATGCGGCGCCGGGGCGCAAGGGCCGGATTGTCGATCTGCGCCAGGATGACTTCGGCGCCCGGAAACCCTCCGGCGCGCGCACCGCCGTGGCGCCGCACCTTCTGGATCGCCCAGGTCAGCCCCGCCTCGACCGGCGTGGTCGAGGTGTCGATATCGTGACCGTAGAGACAGAGCCCGGCTTCGAGCCGCAAGGTGTCGCGCGCCCCCAGACCGATGGGCTCAACCTCGGGCAGGGAGAGCAGCAAACGCGCAAGCCGCTGCGCATCGGCGGCGGCCACCGAGATTTCCAGCCCGTCTTCTCCGGTGTAGCCACTGCGTGTGGCGAAAATGCGAATCGCCCCGCCCTCAGCCGGTACATCCATCCAGCGACCGGTCATGAACACCAGGTCGGCCGCCTCGGGCGCCAGACGGGCGAAGGTCTGCACCGCTTGCGGCCCCTGCAGCGCCAGCAAGGCCTGCTCGGGCAGGGGCACAACCTCGCAGCGATCAGAAAGCGTCTGCAGCAAGGCCACATCCTGCACCTTGCAGGCGGCATTGACGATGAGGAACAGTTCCTGCCCGGCTCCATCTTCGCGCTGACGCGGAATCACCATCAGGTCGTCGAGCACGCCGCCCTGCTCATTGGTGAACAAGGCGTAGCGCTGCTTGCCCTCGGGCAGCCCCTGGATGTCCATGGGCGCCAAGGTTTCGAGCGCCGCAGCGGCGCCATCGCCGCGCAGCGCCACTTGCCCCATGTGCGAAATGTCGAACAGCCCCGCGCTTTGCCGGGTATGCAGGTGCTCGGCCAGAATGCCCTTCGGATACTGCACCGGCATGGCATAGCCGGCAAACGGCACCATGCGCGCGCCAAGCTCAAGGTGCAGGGCGTTCAGGGGAGTCAAAATCAGTTCGGAAGCTGCGGAGTGGGACACGTCGGTTCTCGCGGGGGGTGAGACGCCTTGAGGCGCCAATGCCGCCGCATCTCTTGCCATCGCGGCGCAAGACACAGCACTCAACCCCTCGCTGTCCCGGGTACCTGAGAGATTGATCCGGCGAACCCGAGTTGCCAGACTTGCCCCTTCGGTGAGCGCTCAGTTTCAGCGCCACTCTCCAGTGAGGAACACCTTGCGGTGTGGTCAGTCCTTCTGCCTGAGCGGTACACCCGGCAAGGGCTTACGCCTTCGGCGGCCGCACAACATCGCAGCGCTCTCCTGACAAAAGCAGTGTATCGCAGCCCGGCAAAGGCTTGCGCGGATTATTTTTTTCGGTGCTCTCCGCCGCCCAGCCCCAGGCTTTCACGATACTTTTGCCGTCTGGCCTGTTGCCGATCAGCCATGTCGCTCATGGCCCGCTTTTTCGAGATGCCGAACATGGGGTCAATGATCTCCCACCAGATGAACGCCAGCGCCAAGGGCAGGAGCACCCACCACCAAGACCAGGCCGCCACGGGCCCGATGCTCAGGAGTTTGAGGACAATAAAGATCAGACCCAGAATGACAAACGCCATGACGGTGCACCCATGAGAGGAAATAGCGACAAGATACAAAAGGAAACACCGATTTGCACTGCGCGTGTTGCGTGAAATCAATCTGAAATGACGCCTGAGCAATTCTCGCTGACTTCTTGCGCTGCGCGTCAACCGAATTGATTAAGATGCGTTACTTGGCTGTACCTGTTTTGTTTGACCCTACTGGAGGACTGGAATGAAAAAAGCTGTTTTCGCTGCTGCCCTGGCCGCTGCCGCCACCATGACCATGTCATCGGCTTTCGCCGCTGAAGACATGCTGGCTCTGGCCAAATCGAAGAACTGCCTGGCATGCCACGCAGTGGACAAAAAACTGGTTGGCCCGTCCTACCAGGACGTCGCCGCCAAATACGCTGGCAAACCGGGGGCGGTTGACACCCTGAGCAAGGCCATCCTGCACGGCGTGTCTGGCGTTTGGGGCCCGGTGCCCATGCCCGCCAACCCGCAAGTCACCCCCGCCCAAGCCAAGCAACTGGCCGAGTGGGTGCTGTCGCTGAAAAAGTGATTCACACGCATTCATAGGCGACACCCGCAATATCTAGGGCCTGTTAACGCTATTTATACCCCCGCGCCGGGGTATAAATAGCGTTAACAGGCCCTAGTGTTTCTAGTGTCGCCTTGAAGGACGCAGATCGATAGGTCTGCGACGCT
>DYKQ01000040.1:0-9974 GCA_020722545.1 Thiomonas intermedia
CTCACGTTGGAATCACGTCCCGCCTTCAGGCTCATGTGTCATTGGAAGAGGCTTTTGATTGACAAGAGGATGGAATCTCAGTCCAATGGAGGGCTTTTTTTCGGAATCTTGGTCTTGCGCGTTGCAAGACTTTAAGTTTTCTGGGCGCGCGTATTTTGGATTTGTGGGGTGGTGTGCACAGCATGAACCTACAGGTTCTGGCGCGCAGCTCCTATTTTTATCAAGGTGAGTTTCATGAAACGTACTTATCAACCTTCGAAGACCCGCCGTCAGCGTACCCACGGCTTTTTGGTGCGGATGAAGACCAGGGGTGGCCGCGCGGTCATCAATGCGCGCCGAGCCAAGGGCCGCAAGCGTCTGGCTGTCTAAGATTCGCTGGGCTGTTGGGTTTGAACGATCTGCGGCTTGCTGTTTTGCGGGCTGCCGATATCGATCTTTCGACAGTCGGGGACGTCATGGCAGATCAGCCGATCTCGCGATCGGGCGCTCTGCATCTCGAAATGTTGCGGCAACCCGAAGCGTTTGCCGCAATGTTTGCTGCGCGTTACGCGCAACAGGCCGAATTTCGCCTGCACTACCGCGCAGCGCCGACCGAATGGGTGCAAGACGCCGCCCCTGCCTCTGCCCAGCCGCGTTGCTGGCTGGGTCTGGTCATTCCGAAAAAGTTCTGCAAACCGGCGGTACGGCGCAATCTGATCAAGCGGGTGATGCGCCAGGCGCTGCGTGAATTGCGGCTGCCGAGCGAGGCACAGATGCAGGCGCCGGTGCTGATGCTGCGGTTGACGCGCAAATTGCCCGCGGAATTCCGCAGCGCCCGTTCTCCGGCTTTGCTGGCTTATGTGCAGCAGGCGGTGAACGCTTTGCTCAAAAGCTGGATCGAACGTACGGTCGTGGTGACTGGGCGAAGTGCTGCATGAAGTCTGTTCTGATCGGTCTGGTACGGCTTTACCGTCTGCTGTTGAGCCCTTGGGTGGGCGGGCAATGCCGTTTTTACCCCACTTGTTCGCAATACACCATCGAAGCGCTGGAGCGGCACGGGGCGGCGGCGGGCAGCTATCTGGGCGCGGTCAGAATTTTGCGGTGCCAGCCCTGGTGTCAGGGCGGGCATGATCCGGTGCCAGATGCCTTTACCTGGGCGCCCTGGCGTCGACGGATGGAAGAGGACGCAGCGTCAGATGCGGCTGCGTCAGATGGCGCGCGGGCTGTGTCACCGCAGCCCATGCACAATAGCGCGTCTGAGTTTGATGAATCGGTCTCGACTGGCGTGTCGGGTACCAGCGCCGAGGGGCCGGAAAGCCCGGCTTCATTCCCCCCTGCTTCATCGTTCACCCCCAAGCCCTGAAGTCATCGGGCGCTTCTGCATCAATACAACAGGATTTGCGTATGGATCTCCGCCGTTCGGTTCTCTGGGTGGTTTTCACCATGTCGATGATTTTTCTGTACAACTCCTGGCTGCGCTACAACGGCGAGACGGATTTGTTCGGAACGCCGCCGGCCCATCCGGCGCAAGTCGCCAGCGCGCCGACCAGCGCAATCCCGCAGGCGGCGCCAAGCGCGGCCACGCCGCCGAATGTCGCTGGTGCTGCGGCAACCGCACCGCTGTCCGCTCCGGTCGCAGCGGCGGCCGCCGCTCCTGCGGCCCAGCTCACCACCATCCGCACCGATCTGATGGACGTGAAAATTTCGTCGCGCGGCGGCAATCTGGTCTATGCCAAGCTGCTCAAGTATGAGAGCCGCACCGAGCCGGGCAAGAACGTGGTCTTGTTCGACGATACGGCGAGCAATAAATACATGGCGCAGTCGGGCTTGATCGGGGGCGATTTTCCCAACCATGAAACCGAGATGACGGTGCTGCCGGGCCCGCGCGACATGGGCAACGCCAGGACGCTGCAGGTCAAACTGGTCTCGCCCGATCTGGGCGGCATCAAACTCGAGCGCACCTACACCTTCACCCGCGACAGCTATGTGGTGAATGTGCAGAACACCATCACCAATACCGGCAGTGTCGCGGTGGCGCCGCAGATGTATATGCAGCTCGTGCGCGACGGCAACACGCCTGCGGGGGACGAGTCGTATTTCTATCACACCTATACCGGCCCTGCGTATTACGACAACGCCAACAAGTTCCAGAAGTTCGAGTTCAAGGATCTGAAGACCAACGAGGCGCCCAAGAAGGCCGACAGCGGCTGGGTCGCCATGATTCAGCACTACTTCGTTTCGGCCTGGGTGCCCGAGCCCTATGAAGGCCCGCGTGACCTTTATACCCGCAAGCTGGGCGACAACCTGTATGCGGTGGGGGTGATTCAGCCGCTGGCGCAAATTGCTCCGGGCAAGAGCATCACCACCGATGCCAAGCTGTTCGTCGGCCCTGAGCTGGAAAGCACGCTGGCCGCGCTCGCCCCCGGCCTTGATCTGGTGAAGGACTACGGCTGGGTGACCATTCTGGCCAAGCCGATTTTCTGGCTGCTGGAGATGATCCACAAAGTGGTGCAGAACTGGGGCTGGTCCATCATCGTGCTGACTCTGCTGATCAAGCTGGCGTTCTTCCCGCTGACGGCGGCGAGCTACAAGTCGATGGCGCGCATGAAGGCCGTGGGGCCGCGCATCAACGCCCTGCGCGAGCAGTACAAGGGCGACCAGGCGAAGATGAATCAGGCCATGGTCGAGCTGTACCGCAAGGAAAAGATCAATCCGCTGGGCGGCTGCCTGCCCATCGTGATCCAGATCCCGGTGTTCATCGCGCTGTACTGGGTGTTGCTGTCGAGCGTGGAGCTGCGCGGCGCGCCGTGGATTCTGTGGATACACGATCTGTCGGCCAAAGACCCGTACTACATCCTGCCGGCCATCATGACCGCGACGTCCTTCCTGCAGGTCAAGCTCAACCCGACTCCGCCCGATCCGATGCAGGCGCGGCTGATGTGGATCATGCCGGCGGCGTTTTCCATCATGTTCTTCTTCTTTCCGGCCGGTCTGGTGCTGTACTGGCTGACCAACAACACCACGTCGATTGCGCAGCAGTGGTTCATCAACAAAAAGATGGGCGTGGGCGTGTTGACCGACACTACGGCGGCGGCCAAGTAAAGGCGCACGCAATCCGCGCGGTTGCCCGGCCATGAATCTGCTGGCGCAGGACGCCGATCCGATCGTGGCCATTGCCACGGCGCCCGGTCGCGGCGCCGTGGGCATCGTCCGGGCTTCGGGTAAATCGCTCGGGGATTTGGCGCAGGCCATCACGGGCCGGGCGCTGCTGCCGCGCCATGCCACTTACCTGCCGTTTGGGGATGGTCGGGGCGGGGTGATCGACCACGGGCTGGCGCTGTTTTTTCCGGCGCCGCATTCCTACACCGGGGAAGACGTGCTGGAGCTGCAGATCCACGGCGGGCCGGTGGTGCTGCAACTGTTGCTGGCGCGGCTGCTCGAACTGGGGGCGTCTTCCCGGCTGCGGGTGGCGCAGCCCGGCGAATTCACCCGGCGCGCGTTTCTCAACGGCAAACTCGATCTGGCGCAGGCCGAGAGCGTGGCCGATCTGATCGAGGCCAGTACCGAGGCGGCCGCGCGCAGCGCCACCCGGGCGCTGGCTGGCGAGTTGTCGCAGGCCGTGCGCGCACTGGCCGCCGAGTTGGTCGAGTTGCGCCTGCTGGTCGAGGCCACGCTCGATTTTCCCGAGGAAGACATCGACTTTTTGCGCCAGGCACAGGCGCAGCGGCGTTTGCAGGCCTTGCAGCAGACTCTGCAGCAGGTGCAGGCCAAGACGCGGCAGGGCGCACTGCTGCGCGAAGGACTCCAGGTGGTGCTGGCAGGGCAGCCGAATGTGGGCAAGAGCTCCTTGCTCAACGCATTGGCGGGCGCCGAGCTGGCCATCGTCACGCCCATTGCGGGCACTACGCGAGACAAGGTCAGCCAGACCATCCAGATCGAGGGCGTGCCGCTGCACATCGTCGATACCGCGGGTCTGCGCGACAGCGCCGACGCGGTGGAGCGCATCGGCGTGGAGCGCAGCTGGCACGCCATTGCCGGTGCGGATGTGGTGGTGTTTTTGCACGATCTCACGCGTCTGCAGACGCCGGGCTATGCCCAGGCCGAGGCGGAAATCGCCCGCGGACTCCCCAAGGGCGCGCCCCTGCTCCACGTTTTCAACAAGCGTGATCGCGTCGAAACCTGCGCCCAGGCGCGGCTGTTGCCGCAAGTCTGGGCGCAATGGGGCGTGGAGGCCGGTGAGTCGGTCTGGATTTCCGCCGCGACCGGAGACGGTCTGCAGGAGTTGCGTCTCAAGCTGCTGCAACTGGCAGGGGCGCAGCCGACCAGCGAGGGCGTGTTCATCGCCCGTCAGCGCCACGTGCAGGCGCTGGAGCAGACCGGGCAACACCTTGGCGCGGCCTTGCAGCTGATCGAGCTGGATGCGCAGGCGCCGCTGGATCTGCTCGCCGAAGAACTGCGGCTATCGCATCAGGCGCTGATGGCGATCACCGGCGAGTACACCCCGGACGATCTGCTCGGAGCGATTTTTTCCAGTTTCTGCATCGGCAAATAAATCAAGTTCGACGCTGCGATAAATCGCCTGCATTGATCGCCGCGCTCAGATCGCCCGCGCCAAACTGGGCGATGGTCTGGAAGGCATGGGCGAACATCTGCTCGTAGTGATCTTGCTCGACAAAGCCGATGTGCGGCGTGCAGATGGCGTTTTCCAGTCGCAGCAGCGGATGGCCCTGCAGAATTGGCTCGGCTTCGAACACATCGACCGCCGCCAGACCCGGCCGTCCGCGATTGAGCGCGGCCACCAACGCATCCGGGGCGAGGAGGTCGGGGCTGGCGGTGTTGACGAGCAAAGAGGTGGGTTGCATCAGCGACAGATCGGCCAGAGTGATGAGGTGGCGGGTGGCGTCGGTGAGGCGCAGGTGCAGGCTGAGCACATCGCTGGTGGCGAACAAGGCTTCGCGCGACTCGGCCGCCAGCAGGCCTTGTTCGGCAGCGCGCGTGCGTGAGGCCTCGCTGCCCCAGACCTGAACCCGCATGTCGAAAGCCTGCCCGTACCGCGCAATGCGCTGTCCAATGCGGCCATAGCCCCAGATGCCCAGCGTCTTGCCCGCGAGGCGTTGACCAAGACCGAAATTGGGCGGCATCGACTGCGATTTCAGCCCGGCCTGCTGCCATGCACCATGCTTCAGGCTGGCGACATACTGCGGCAGACGCCGCATGGCGGCCAATACCAGCGCCCAGGTCAGCTCGGCGGTGACGCCAGGGTCGGTCTGCCCATCGGCTACGGCGATGCCCAGATCGCTGCATGCTTGCACATCCACATGCGGGCCGATCCGGCCGGTCTGCACCACGAGCTGCAGCTTGGGGCATTTTTCCAGCAATTGCCGCGACAGCGCCGTACGGTCGCGAATCAGCACCAGCGCCTGGGTGTCGCGCAGGCGCACGCTGAGCTGCCCCACGCCTTTGACGGTGTTGTTGAATATCTTGAGGTCGTGACCGTCGAGCTGCCGGGCGCAATCGAGCTTGCGCACCGCATCCTGATAGTCGTCGAGCACGGTGATCTGCATGGTTATCCGTCCGAGGAAACACCCGAGCCGGTCAGTGTAGGCCCTTGAAACAGCGCGGTAGAAAGGCGCCGCAGCGGGCGGATCGGTATTGCCCCGAATAGGAGTTTCCCGATTTTGCTGCACCGCAGCTTGCTTCTGCCGCCAGCCACAGAATATAAGCTGACCTTGATATAAGCTTGTCTGCCGTCCGATGATTCGAACGACGCGGCGGGGTGAGACGACATGGAGGCCGAAATGGATGTCAAAGGGAAATGGCTACTGCCGACCAGCCCGCAAAAAACCTGGGAGGCGCTCAACAGCCCGGAAGTGCTCAAAGCCTGCATTCCAGGTTGCGAATCGATCACCGAGACCGGATCGGGACATTTCGAGATCGTGCAAGTGCTGGCGGTCGCCGGGTTCAAGACGCGCTTCAGCAGCACGCTCACGCTCGAAGACCCCAACCCGCCGCACAGCTACGTGCTGCGCTTCGAGGGCAACGCGGGGAGCGCCGGTTTTGGCCTGGGCCGCGCCCTGGTCGCGTTGCAGCCCACGGCAGACGGCGGCACGCAGATGAACTACCAGGCTACCGCCGAAGTGGGCGGCGCCATCGGTCAGCTGGGCAAGGGCACGGTGGACAGCACGGCGCAGAATCTGGCGGAAACCTTTTTCTCCCGTTTCGATCAGGTCATGCGCGGGCAACTGCCGGTGGACGACGGCGCCGGCGCCCTCGACCGCCTGTGGGGCATGATGCCCCCCTGGGGATGGGCGATTTCCACCCTGGTGCTGGTGTTTATCGTGTACTGGGGGCTGCACGGCACTTGGTGATGTGCCATTGCTGACAATCGCTGCCGATTGTTGCTGATTGCTGCTGCCGATTGCTGCCGCTTTTATTCAGCCGGGCACAGGGCGCGGACGACGTTGAGCACCTGCTGGCTTTTGATGTGGTAGTGCACGAAGCGCCCGCGGCGGGTGGCTTCGACGATGTTTTCGGCGCGCAGCTTGGCGAGTTGTTGCGACAAGGCGGCCTGGCGCATGCCAACCTCGTGTTCGAGTTCACGCACGCAACGCTCGCCATCCATCAGCAGGCAGAGAATGGCCAGCCGTTCGCGGTGCGCCAGCGCCTTGAGTATGCGCACGACATCTCCACCGGCCATGCGCTCCAGGCGGGCAAGCCGATGCTGCGGCGTCGGCAGGATGAGGTTCGGCGCTGTCGAGGGGGGCAGTTCGGCGATATTCATGATTTGGAGTGTATGAATATCAAATCGCAAGGTTTTGATACAGCACAAGAAAGTGGCGCTTCTGCGGGCTTCGTGTGAGCTTTGGGGGGTTAATCGCGCGGATACGCGTGGTTTGAGAAGCTTCACCTCTGTGATTCTCATCGTGGTCGGGCAGGCGGTGACGGGTGTCGGTGCGCTGCTGTGTGCAGTGGCGGTCAGCTTTGAGTCGGCGGCCGTGGCGCGGTCCCTGATCGGTCTGGGGCATGGCGTGGCCTGGGTGTCGTTGCTGGAGCTTTCAGCCGCGTGGTTTGCGCCGCGGGTGTTCGGCGCCATGTCGGGGTTGTCGCTCGCCTTGGGCACGCTGGGCGCGGTGTTGGCGCAGGCGCCTTTGTTGATTTTGTCGCACAGTTTTGGCTGGCGCTGGGTGCTTGGTGCGGTGGGCGTGCTGGCCTGTGTTTGTCGCTGCTGGCTTTGCTGCGCATTCGCAACCGGCCGGAGGACATGGGTTTCGACGGCTATCTGCCTGCGCGCAAGGCGCAGACGCTGGGAGAGGTCGGGCGGGGTCTGGGCGAAGTCTGGCGCTATCGCAATACGGCTTTGCTGTTCATCGCGCCCGGCGGGGTTTGCGGCGCGTTTTTGACGTTCACCACGCTTTGGGGGATGCCGTTTCTGGTGCAGCAGCGGCAGATGTCGGCAGGGCGGGCCTCGTGGGTGGTGGCGGCGATGCTGGTGGCGTTTTCGGTGGGCGGGGTGCTGTGGGGGCGGGTTTCCGACCGGCTGCGTCGGCGCAAATTGCCCTATCTGCTCGGCGGTGTGATGATGCTGGCGGGCTTTGGCCTGCTGGTGGCCTGGCCGCAGGCGCCCTGGAGCTTGTTGTTGCTGGCGTTGCTGGTGAGTTCGGTGGGTTCAGGCGGCATGGTGGTGGGTTTCGCCTGGGCCAAGGAATCAGTGCCGCAGCGGCTCGCGGGTACCGCATCGGGCGTGCACAACACGGGGGTGATGGTGGGCGCGCTGGTGCAGTTGCCTTTGCTGGGCTGGGTGCTCGATCGGTTCTGGACGGGGCAGCAGGCGGGCGGCGCGCGGCTATATGACGGCACGGCATTTCAGGCAGCCAACGGCGTGCTGCTGGCCTGGATTGCCTTGTCGGTGCTGTGTGTGCTGCTGGCGCGCGAAACGCACGCCCGGCCTTATGCCGTGGCGGCGGCCCCAGGCTGAGAGGGTGTGAAAGAGTCCGCCTGGGGCGCTTTTTCAGTGCGCGTGCAACGACTGCCGCGAGAGGGCGGAATAGCGGTCGAGAAAATCGTCGATTTCTTCGCTGCTGGGCTCTTGGGCGATGAGCTGCTGCACGCTGGCGCGAAATCCTTCGGCGGCGCTGCCGCCCAGAAAAATTTCCTTGCGGGCGAATTTATCGACGATTTCATACCCGCCGCGAGAGAGGTCGGCTTGAGGTTCCTGCGCGCCCGACCAGTCGAGCTGCAGGACACAAAAGGCGTCTGAGTCATAGATCATGGTTTGCATGGTGGTCCTCCGCTTCATGGTGGGAAGATGGGGCGGGCAAAGCAAATTTCAAGCCGGGCTTGATGGGCTGGCTTGCACCCCGTGGCGCCCGATGCTTACTTAACGGCACGGAATTCGCTCGGGTTGACCCCTGCCGCTTGTTCGGCATGATCGAGGGTGAATAGCAGATAGCTGTCGGCGGAATGTTGCAGTCGGATTTGCACGGGCAGGTTTTGCAGTTGCGGCGACAGCCAGATTTGCGCGCCGAGTTCGTTGGCCTGCGTGGCCTGTCGCACGATATGCCAGCAGGGCAGCGAGCCGATCGGGGTGTCCACGATGTCCATGCCGGCGATGGTGAAGGTCCAGTCGGTCATGCCGCTGGGCCGGGCTACGGCGAAGCTGATTGTGGCGCCGGGGTGGAAGTCGCCGGGAGCGACGGTGAGGCGGTTGGCGAGCTGCAGGAACAGGCTGGCGCTGTCTTGCGCATGGGGCGGCAAGGGCAGCACGGCAGGGGTGGCGCTGAAGTGCAGGGTGTTGTCGCCGCGGTCGAAACGCACGGATTTTTCGCGGAAGAACACGCGCTCGGTGTATTGCGAGGGCGCGAGCCAGTCGCCCTCGATGCGGCCGGAGCTGCGGTAGGAAAAGCCGATCAGCGCGCTGCCGGAGAGGCTGGCTTCGTAGTGATCGCCATCGACCGTCCAGACCAATGCACCGCTGCCGTGCAGGTCGCCGCGCCAGTAGCCGGTGATGGTATAGGACAGCCGGGTGGAGGGCGGCCAGGGACGCAGGGCCGCGGCTGAGGCCGGAGCACTGGCCGTGGGGGTCGGGCTGGATTCGGTGGGGGTGGGACGCGCGGGCTGGCTGACGGGGCTCGCGGGCGCCAGGTCGCCCAGGCTGGACGCTGCGGCCAGAAGCGGCGCCGATGTGGAGGGCGATAGGGGTGGCGATGTGGGCGGCGGTGGCGCGCTGAGGGCCTGCACCGGAGCCGGAGGCGCCTGCGCGGGGGAGGCGACGGTTTCGGCCGGTCGGGGGCGGACGATGTCGGCTGCGGGCTTGGGCGCCGGCTTGGGTGCAGGCTGTGGAGCCGGTAGCCGTTTCGCCTTGGCGGGCTTGGGCGGCGGCGCGGTCGCAGGGCTTGCCGCAGTGACGACGGGGGGTGTGGGCTTGAGAAGCTGGGTGTAGATCGGCTCGGGCAGTTTGCCAGCGGCCAGGGGGCGGAAAACGGCGCCGAGCCAATCGAGCGCGGCCAGATGCAGGGCGACCACCCCCAGCGCGAGCAGCGCGATGGTGCGCCAGCCCGGACGCCCGCGGGTACGCCGATCGGCCGTCATGGCCGGGGCCTCGTGGCGAGCCAACGGCGTGCGGCGATGCGGCTTGAGCGGGGGGACATGCCCGCTATTTTGCCCTTCCCTTGGGAGTGCTCGCAGGGCGGATGCGGGTTTTCGACCGCCAGCGCCGCGCGTATGCTGCGCCCATCCCCCGCACGACGCATGAGGAGGCCGTCATGGCGCAGATTCCGGAGTTCAAGGACTTCATTCCCGGCATGGAGTTTTTTCAGACCCTGCTCAAAGGCGCGGGCATGCCTTCGCAGTTTGCCAACTGGGTGGCGCCGACCCTCGATGTGGAAGAGATCGAGCAGAAGATCACCGACCTCAAGGCCGTGCTGAGTTGGCTGGAAACCAATGCGCGCATGACGCAAAACATGATTCAGGCGCTGGAGGTGCAGCGCATGACCTTG
>DYKQ01000040.1:10074-20257 GCA_020722545.1 Thiomonas intermedia
GCCGCCGCAGGCCGCAGCGGGTGCATCGCCGCTGTTCGACCCGATGCAGTGGTGGAACGCGATGACCCAGCAGTTCACCGAGTTGGCGAGCCAGGCCTTGCAGGAGAACGGGGCAACGCCTGCGGGTTCTGCCGCACCGGTGAACTCGCCCAAACCTGGGGCGAAGAAGGCGGCGGCGAAAAAACCGGCGGCAAAGACTGCGGGCCGTGCGGCTCGAAAAGCGTCCGCCCGGCCCGCATCGCCTGCGGCCAAACGCGGCAAAGCGGCAGTCAAGGCAGCAAGCAAAGCGACCGGCAAAGCGCGGCGTTGAGTCGCAGGTCGACTCGGATGGGGTCGACTTATGCGCCCACCCAGCGCACCAGTTCTTGCGCCGGCATGACGCCGGACTGGCGTTTGACTTCCTGCCCGCCGCGGTAAAGCGCCAGGGTGGGAATGCTGCGAATGCGGTTGCGTACCGACACCTGCGGGTTGGCGTCGGTGTCCACCTTGGCCAGCACCATCCGGCCTTGAAGCTGGGTTGCCGCCTGGGCGAACTGCGGCGCCATCATCTTGCACGGGCCGCACCATTCCGCCCAGAAATCCACCAGCACGGGCAGCTCGCTTTTGGCGATGAAGCGCTCGAAATTGGCATCGGTCAGGGTGACGGGGGCGGCCGGGAGGATTTCCTGACCGCATTGCCCGCAGACCGGGGCATCCTTCAGACGGTCGTCGGGAACGCGGTTGAGCGTGGCGCAGTGGGGGCAGACGATGAGCATGGTGGTTGTTCCAAATGGCAATACCCCGAATATGCGGCAGGGCCAGGCGGTTTTCAACCCAGACGATTCAGTGCGGCGAGTTGCCTGAGGCCGTCGATGGCGCGCACGCCATACCAACTGGCCCATTCGCCGGGGATGCAGCGCACGGCCGGGTGCAAGCCGCGCGCGGCAAGCAGGCTGCGCACTTCGGCCGCATGCCGGGCGCCGAAGCGATAGGGTTCGCTGGACAGCAGCACCTCGTCCACCGCGCCGAGCCAGTCTGCCGACCAGTCGAACACCGGATAGCGGCTGCGGCCGGGCTGATGCAGGCCATCGCCGCCCAGCACCTCGGGCAGGGTGTGCCAGCGCACGGCGGCGAGGCTCTGGCTGATGTAGGTGTCGCGCGCCACGGTCATCCACGGATCGCGCCAGATGAGGTAGAGCACGTTGCGCGGCGCGCCGGGGCGGGTTTGCACCTCCTCCAGTACGGCTTGCAACTGCTTGCGCAGGGCGGCGACGCGCTCGGCCACGCCGGGCAGGCGGCCAAAGGCCGCGCCGAGCTGGTCGAACAGGCTCAGGTTGTCTTGCGGAGTTTGCGGATGGGTGACGATGATGTGGGGCGCGAAGGTGCGCAGCGCGTCCACGGTTTCGCGGGTGTTTTCGTCGATGTTGACCAGCACATGGGTGGGCTGCAGCGCGCGCAGGGCGTCGAGGTGGACGTCTTTGGTGCCGCCGACCTTGGGAATGGCGCGCACCTCGGCACGGGGATGCACGCAGAACCCGGTGCGGGCCACGAGGTGCTGCCGCAGCCCGAGGGCGAACAGGGTTTCGGTCAGGCTGGGAACCAGACTGGCGATGCGCGCCTGGGCGTCGGCTGCGGCAATCGGCTGGCCGAGGGCGTCGCAGACGGGCATGGCGGGCGCCGGGCTCAGACGGGGTTCGGCTCGGCGGCGCTGCCGTGGGCGGCGCCAGGGCGGGCGATCTGCCCCAGGCTTTCGAAAATGAGCCGACGCGGGGCGATGCGCCAGCCGAGCTGCTGCTCGATGGCGATGACGGCGCGCATGGCCAGCAGCGAGTGGCCGCCGAGGTCGAAGAAGTTGTCGGTGAGTAGCACCCGCTCGACGCCGAGCAGCTCGCGCCAGATGGCGGCGATCTGCTGCTCTTGCGGCGTGGACGGCAGGCGTGCGGCCTGGCGCGTTTGCGCCGCCGGGGCGAGGGTTTGGGGCGCGGGCAGGGCGGCGCGGTCGAGCTTGCCGTTGGGCAGCAGGGGCAAGGCGTCGAGCGGCACGAGGTGCTGCGGCACCATGTAGTCGGGCAGGCGCGCGCGCAGGGCCTGGCGCAGATCGGCCGGGTTGGGCGCGGCGCCCGGTTTCGCCACGAGGTAGGCGACGAGGCGCACGTCTTCCGGGGTGGGGGCGTAAGTGGTGAGCACGCAGGTGGCCACGCCGACTTGCTCGCGCAGCGCGGCTTCGATTTCGCCCAGTTCGATGCGAAAGCCGCGAATCTTGACCTGATGATCAAGGCGGCCGAGGTGTTCGAGCTGGCCGTCGTGCCGCCAGCGGCCGAGATCGCCGGTTTTATAGAGCGCCCCCATACCTGCCGCGTTCGCGTCAGGCCCCCCGAGGGGGATGAGAAAACTTGGGGCGGCCCGGCGTTTTCTCATGAGACTGGCCTGGGGATCGGCGCTGAATGGATCGGGGATGAAGCGCTCGGCGGTGAGTTCGGGCCGCTGGAAATAGCCCAGCGTGACGCCCGCGCCGCCGATGTGGATTTCGCCCGGCGTGCCGATGGGGCAGAGCTGGCCCTGCGGATCGAGTATCCAGACCTGGGTGTTGGCGATGGGCCGTCCGATCACGATGGGCTGCCCCGGCTGCACCCGCCAGCAGGTGGACCAGACGGTGGTTTCGGTCGGGCCGTACAGATTCCACACTTCGGCGCAGGCGGCGAGCAGACGCGGCGCCAGATCGGCGGGCAGGGCTTCGCCGCCGATGAAGGCGCGAAGTCTGGGAGGGCGGGAAGGGTCGGGGTTGCCAGGCCAGCCGACGTCGAGCAGCATGCGCCAGGTCGAGGGCGTGGCTTGCAGCACCGTGGCCTGGCTGGTTTGCAGCAGGTCGCGCAGGGCAAAGGGATCGCGCGACTGGGCGTGATCGGCCAGCACCACGCGCGCGCCCACGGTCAGCGGCAGCAGCAGTTCGAGCACGGCGATGTCGAACGAGAGCGTGGTGACGGCGAGCAGGACGTCGTCGCTTTGCAGCCCGGGTTCGCGCGCCATGCTGCGCAGAAAATTCACCACGGCGCGGTGCGGCACTTCCACCCCCTTGGGCCGCCCGGTGGAGCCGGAGGTGTAGATCAGGTAGGCCGGGTCTTCGGGGCGGGCGTCGCGGGCGGGGTCGGGCGGGAGGGGGGCGTCGCTTTGCAGCCCGGCCAGCGGCGCGCTGTCGAGCGCGAGTTGCGGCACGTCGGCATCGGCCAATAGCGGCAGCAGCGCGGTCTGGGTGAGCAGGCAGCGCAGCCGGGCATCGGTGGCCATGTAGTGCAGGCGCTCGGGCGGAAAGCCGGGGTCGAGCGGGACATAGGCGGCGCCAGACTGCAGCACCCCCAGCAGCGCGGCGAGCATGTCGGTGTGACGGTGCAGGCACAGCCCGACGCGGTCGCCGCGCCCCACGCCCATCTGGCGCAGGTGGTGGGCGATGCCCAGCGCGCGGGCGTGAAGTTCGCCGTAGCGCAGCGTATGGCCCAGCGCGTCGGTGAGGGCGATGCGGTCGCGGCGGTCGGGCGCGTCGAGCTGCAGCGCGGCGGGCAGGGTGAGCGGCGCGGTCAGCGGCTGCGGCGTGGCGTTCCACTGATCGAGCACGGCGCGCTGGGCGGGCGTGACCAGGGCATGACTCGACACGGGCAGGGCGGGTTGCGCCAGCAGTTGCTCGGTGAGGAATACATAGCTGTCGAGCAGGCGCTGCGCGGTATCCAAGCTGAACAGATCGGTGGAATATTCGAGCTGGATGCGGTGGGTGAATTCGGTATCGACGTGGATGGACAGGTCGAACTGCGCGGAAACCCTATCGAAGTCGAAAGCTTCGTAAGTGAACGGTACGTCTGCCAGTTGGCCGATGGGCGCATTAAGCACATTGAACAGCACCCGTACCAAGCCTTGTGGCTGGTCTGCACGTTGGGCTTCGAGCCGTTCGACCAGCTCGTCGAACGGGGCGTCCTGGTGAGTGTAAGCAGTGAGCGCGGTGTCGCGCACTTGCTGGATAAGCTGGTCGAAGGTGGCTTGCGGCTCGACGGTATTGCGCATCACCAGGGTGTTGACCAGGGTGCCCACGAGCTGCTCGGTGGCGGCATGGTGGCGGTTGGCGATGGGCGTGCCCACGGCGATGTCGGTGCTGCGGCTCAGGCGCGCCAGCAGCACGTTGAAGCTGGCCAGCAGCACCATGAACGGCGTGACGCCGTGGCGCGCGCCATAGTCTTGCAGCGCGCGCTGCAGCGGCTCGGACAGCGGGGCGTAAATCGTATGGCCCAGAAAGCTGGGTTGCGCCGGGCGCGGATAGTCGGTGGGCAAGGGCAGATCGGTCAGGCCTTCGAGCTTTTGCATCCACGATTGAAGATGAGTCTCGCGCGCCGCGCTGACCGGCGCGCTGCGCTGCCAGGCGGCGTAGTCGGCGTACTGGGTGCGCAGGGGCGCCAGACCCATGTCGGCCGGATCGGTGCAGCCTCGCAGCAGTGCGGCGTAGATCTGCAGGGTTTCGCGCGACAACACGGCGAGCGCCCAGTTGTCGGCAATGGCGTGGTGGAACACCCAGAGCAGCACCTGCTCGTCGTCTTGCATCTGCAGGATGCTGATGCGGAACAGGGGCGCCGCTGAAAGGTCGAAGGGCTGGGCCAGCAGCGCCGAGGCGATCTGGCGGGCGGCGTTCTCGCGCTCGTCGGCATGCAGCGAGCGCAGGTCGCGATAGTCGGGCTGCACGCTCAGGTCGGGCAGGATGATCTGTACGGGCTCCTCGCCGCGCAGGACGAACTGGGTGCGCAAGCCTTCGTGACGGGCGATGAGCAGATCGAGCGCGCGCTCGAACAGGCTCAGATTGAAAGAGCCTTTGAGTCTGACCGGCGCGGTGATGTTGTAGGCGACGGATTCCGGGTGAAAGTGCTGAATGACCCACATGCGCCGCTGTGACAGCGAGGTGGGCAGCAGGCCGTTGCGATTGACGGCGGGAATGGCGTCAGCCGGGCTGGCGAGATGCTGGCGTTGGTCGATGTGCGCAGCCAGCTCGGCGAGGGTGAGGTGAGTGAACAGATCGGCCAGAGGCAGTTCGATGCCGAAGTGCTGCTGGATGCGCGAGCGCACCTGGGTGAGGGTGAGCGAGTGCCCGCCCAGCTCGAAAAAGTGATCGAGCACCCCAAAAGCCTCGGTGCCCAGCACTTCATGCCAGATGGCCCACAGGGTCTGTTCGGTGGGGGTGCGCGGCGAGAGGCGCGGCAGGGTCGTTGCGGCTTCAAGTTGCGGCTCGGGCAGGGCGCGTTTGTCGATCTTGCCGCTGGGGGTCAGGGGCAGGGAGGGCAGCACTTGCCAGGCGCTGGGCACCATGTAGTGCGGCAGGCTGATCTGCAGCGCCTGACGCAGTGCGGCAACCGAAGTGAGGTCATGGCCTTCGCGCCAAACGACATAGGCGGCCAGTTGCGGGTCGTTTTCGCGCGGCATCCAGGAAATGATCGCCGCCTGCGCCACGGCGGGGTGGGCGGCGAGGCGGCGTTCGATTTCGCCGATTTCGATGCGAAAGCCGCGGATCTTGATTTGCTCGTCATTGCGGCCGACGAGGTGCAGCTGGCCGTCGGCTGACCAGTAGCCCAGATCGCCGGTGCGGTACAGACGCTCACCGGGATAGAAGGGGTCGGGCAAAAAGCGCTCGGCGGTGAGTTCGGGCTGGCCGAGGTAGCCCCGCGCCACGCCCAGACCGGCGATGCAGATTTCGCCGGTGACATCGAAGGGCATTTGCCGCAACCGCTCGTCGAGCACGTAGGCGCGGGTGTTGTCGATCGGTCGCCCGACGGGCAGGTTGCCGCGCGTCTGGGTGATGGGACCGTCCACGACGTAGAGCGTGCTGTCTTCGGTGGTTTCGCTCGGGCCGTAGTAGTTGAGCAGGGTGGCCTGCGGCAGCAGCGACTGAAAGCGCGCGGCAAGGGCGGCGTCCAGCGGCTCGCCGCCAAACTGAACGTAGCGCAGGCTGGTGCAGGCGGGCAGCTGGGGGTCGTCCACCAGCGCCCGCGCGGTGGAGGGTGCGAGCGTGAGGTGGGTGATGCCCTGTTCGCGCACGGTTTGCAGCAGGGCGGGCAGATCGCGCTGCAGGCCGGGCGGGGCGAGGTGAACCGCCGCGCCGCAGATCAGGGGCATGAAAAATTCGGAGATCGACGCGTCGAAACTCAGCGAGGATTTTTGCAGCAGCCGGTCGTGCGGGCCAAACTGGAGCACGCGGGCGTTCCACAGCTTGTGATTGCACAGGGCGCGGTGCGGGATCATCACGCCCTTGGGTTGCCCGGTGGAGCCCGAGGTGAAGATGACTAGGGCGAGATCGTCGGGGGTGCTTTCGGTGACGGGGGCGTCAACGTCGCCGTGTGGCGGCGTCAGATCGGCATCGAGAAGTTGTGGCGGGTTTGAGCGCCCCCCGGGCCGGGCTGCGCCCAGCCCGCCCCCCGAGGGGGTCAAGGAAACTTGGGGCGGCCCGGCGTTTCCTTGCGAAGCGGCGGCCGCTCGCACGGCTGGGTGCAGCGACGGCTGCGCGAGCACGACGCGGGCCTGGGTATCGAGCAGGATGCGCTGCAGACGTTCGGGAGGCAGGTCGGCGTCCAGCGGAACGTAGGCGCCGCCGGCCTTGAGCACGGCGAGCAGGGCCACGACGAGTTCGACGCGGCGTTCCATGATGACGGGAACGAGCACGTCGCGTTGCACCCCCAGACCGCGCAGAGTGTGCGCCAGACGGTTGGCCGCTTGCTCCAGCTCGGCGTAGCTCAGCCGGGTGTCGCCGAAGCGCACCGCAACGGCCTGCGGCGTGGCGCGCGCCTGTTCGGCGACGAGCAGGTGCATGCACTGCGGCGCCGGGCGGGGCTGGGCGGTGTGGTTCAGCGCGGCCAATGCGGCGAGCTCCTGGGCGCACAGCAGGTCGAGATCGCGCAGACGGGCTTGCGGATGGGCGATGAGTTCGGCCAGGTGATGATCGAGACGGGCGCTGAGAAATTCGGTATGTCGCAGCGCGGCAGGGGCGCGGGGGTCGATCACCAGATCGATGGGCCGATTTTCGGAGTCGCCGTATTGGCGCACATAGGCGGCGATCGGCGCAAACCCGGGTTGTCCGCGGAAGGGGGCGAAGGACAGGCGGGCGTCTCCCAGCGTGGCGTGCGGATCGAAGTCTTCGAACGACACCATCAGGTCGAAGTGCATGCCGGCGATGCCCTGCCGCGGCGGCTGTCGCGCCAGGGCGCGGTCGAGCGGATATTGCTGATGGCGCAGGATCTGCCGGGTGTCTTCGGCCAGCGCGCGCATGAGGCTGGGCAGGCGGTCGTCGGCGGCGGTGTTGAGTCGCAGGGGCAGGGTGTTGGCAAACAGGCCGACGGTTTGTTTGTCGAGGGCGTCCTTGCGGTTGTGCAGCGGCATGCCGATGAGCACATCGGCTTGTCCGGTCACGCGCGCGATGTACGTTGCCAGAAAAAAGTGGACGCCCTGCGCCGGGGTCAGGCCATGTTCGGCCGCCTGTTGCAGATAGTGCGTCCAGGTCGATGGGTTGACGCGCCACTGATGCACCAGTGGATCGGGTGGCGTTTCCAGGTCGGGGGCCGAAACCGCGCCCAACGCTTGGGCGCTTGCGATGCGGTGCTGCCAGAAGGTCTGGTCTCGCTCGAAGCGGGCGGACTGCAAGTAGGCCTGTTCTCTTTCGAGGAACCGTGCGTAGTCGGGCCCGGGCTCCGGCGGGGCGCTCAGGGGATTGTCCAGCAGCTCGTTGTAGCGCTGACAGATGCGCTGACCGACCCGCATGACGCCATAGCCATCGAGCAGAAGGTGGTTGAAGCACAGCAGCCAGGCGTAGCGCTGCGCGGCGGTGCGGTACAGGGCAGATTTCCAGAGGATGGAGCCTTGCGGGGGCGTAGGTTCGGTTTTGATCGCCTCGATGGCCTGCGCGGCGAGCTGGGCGGCGCGGTCGGGGTGGTGGGTCTCGGTGAAAAAGTCGGTGTAGGGCAATCGCCAGGACTGCGCCGGGGCGATCTGCCACCGCGGGCCTTCTGTTGTATCGACCACGCGGGCGCGCAGCATGGGTTCGGCGGCGGCGACTTCCTGAAGGGCGCGCTGCAACACGAGCACATCGAGCGCCCCGTCGATGGTCACGGTCAGGCCGATGTTGTAGATGGCGCTGCCGAGCAACTCCTGGCGCAGCAGAATGTCCTGCTGGGTTTGGCTCAAGGGCCAGCATTCCTCGCAGGCTCGGGGCGTTGCGACAGCTTCTGGGGGATGGCTCAAGAGCGTGGTTGACATGCAGGCAAGGGGAAGTTGGATGCGCCAGAGGCGAATTTTCTACTGGTCAGGGCCTATCTAGGAGGTTCTTGAGGGCGGCTGATTTCAACTCAGGCCGATTTTGTGAACTATTTCACCCTTGTCCACCCTTGTTTAGAGGCTGTGGTTTGTGAAGTGTGGCCTGGGCAATACGATGAAAGTTTGGCTGATCTGTCGATTTCTCCATGTCCGACTCTTTGCATGCGGTTGCACCCCCCGGTGAAGCGGGTCCGTCCTGGCACATCGGGAGGGATGGGCTTTTCTCTGACCGCCGACAGGATGAGGTTTTCATACGCGCGGAATGGGGCGTGATCGGCCAGCGGGTGCGGCAGATCGGGCTTTACGGCTCCTTGGCCTTTCTCTCCGCCACTTTTACCGACCTTTCGGTGCTCGGCCCAACGGCGGTGTACTGGAGCTTGCTGGCCGCGCGGTTTGGCATTCTGGCTTGGGGCCTGTGGCTGGCGCGGCTGGGGCGTGCCAAGGAGGCGCCGGATGTACGCCGTGTGGCGACGGCCTTGCTCGGCTTCGAGCTGAGCATCATGGTGCTGTTCCTGCTGGTGGTGCTGGCCTATGGCGGCAGCGCGAACTATCACTCGATCACGGCGCTGGCGCTGATTTTTGCCGGCTACGCCTATGTGCCCGTGATGCGACGCGAGGCGATGTGGGTGGGCGGAGCATTTACCGTGCTGTTCGCGTGCGTTGTCTGGACGTCACTGCATTTTGACGCCAAATACGTCAGCATTGCGCTGGTGCTGTTCGGCTTTGCCAACGTGGCCGGATGGCAGATTGCGGTCTCGCTCAGCCGGGGGATGCGGCTGGCGTGGCTGGACCGGCGCCGCCTCGAACAGGAGGCGCATGCAGCCCAGCAGGCGCGCCAGCGCGCCGAACAGAGCGAGGAGAACCTCGAACGCTTGTTCGACGCCTCGCCGATGCCGCTGGTGCTGGTGCGTGTGGCGGATTCCCGGGTGTTGCGTTACAACGCGGCGGCGAAAGTGCTGTTCGATCCGCATGATCTCTCGCACGGCGACGTGTTCACGACCGATTTTTACGAAGATCCGGCGCAGCGCCTGCTGTTGATTGAGCGTCTGAAAGCCGAAGGCGCGGTGCGTCAGACCGAAGTGCGGCTGAAGACGGTCGGAGGTCAGGGTGTGGATGCGCTCTTGTCCATGCGCCCGCTGCGCTTTGCCGGGGAAGACTGCATCGTCACGGGCATGGTGGAAATTTCAGCGCAGAAGCACCTTGAACAGCAATTGCGCGCGCTGGCCCACACCGACCCGTTGACCGGGCTGCAGAACCGGCGCGGTTTTTTCGCCATGGTCGAACACGCCATGCGGACGCGACCCGCGGGGCAGCCAGGGCCATGCATCATGCTGATCGATCTCGACCATTTCAAGCAGATCAATGACCGCTACGGCCACCCGGTGGGGGACGAAGTGCTGGTGGAGTTTGCCCAGGTGGTGCTGTCACTTTTGCGCGAGGGCGATGTGTTCGCTCGCATGGGCGGCGAGGAGTTCTGCATTCTGCTCGCGCATACGCGCGCGTCGCAGGCCTTGGAGGTGGCGGAACGGGTACGCGAGTTCGTGGCGACGCATCCGTTCCAGACCTCGGCCGGGGTGGTGCGCTTGAGCCTGAGTCTGGGCATCGCGGGATGCGATGCGCCGGTGCAGAGCATCGACAGAGTGCTGTCGATGGCCGATCAGGCGATGTATCGCGCTAAACAGGGCGGGCGCAATCGCACCGAGATCTACTGCGACTAGGGTCTGTTCACGCTATTTACGCCCCCGCGTTGCCCCCAGGCGGGGAGGGATGCAAGGCGGAGGCGTGAGGCAAGGCTGGTCGCCTTGCCTCACACCGACAACACCGCAGACGCCCCGTCTGGGGGCAACCCTTCGGGCCGGGGGTCTGGGCGGCGCAC
>DYKQ01000041.1:0-13892 GCA_020722545.1 Thiomonas intermedia
CACCGGCGAGGGTGGCTTTGCGTTTTTGCAACATTTATGTTGGCGGAAGCGGTGAGATTCGAACTCACGAACGGTTGCCCGTTGCCGGTTTTCAAGACCGGTGCAATCGACCACTCTGCCACGCTTCCTGTTGATCAGCCGTACCGCTGGGCCAAGCCGCACATTCTATCTGGGCGCGACGCGACTTGATCGGGGCAGGAACAGTTCGAGTGCGTTGTTGAGCATATCGAATCCGAGCGGGGTCGTGCGCAGAACATCGGCATCACCGACCAGCAAACCCTTGCTTTGCGCGGTTTGCAAGGGCTTTTCGATGGCAGAGGGTGGCAGGCCCGTGCGTTCGGCAAATAGATCGGTGCGCACGCCTTCGCGCAGACGCAAGGCGTTGAGCATGAATTCAAACGGCAAGTCGCTGCGCGATACCTCGACCTCGGTTTCGACGGCAAGGCCTTGCGCGGCCTGCTCCATGTAGCGCTGAGGATGGCGCCAGCGGGTCTGACGCACGATGCGATGCGCAAAAGTGAGCTTGGAATGGGCGCCAGCGCCGATACCGACGTAGTCGCCGAATTGCCAGTAGTTGAGGTTGTGGCGACAGCGGCGCCCAGGCGCGGCGTAAGCGGACACTTCGTAGCGCTGCAGCCCGGCGGCCTCCGCCAGATCGACCACGGCGTGCTGCATGTCAGCGGCCAGGTCGTCGTCAGGCAGCAGGGGGGGGTGGCGGGCGAAAAGGGTGTTGGGTTCGAGCGTGAGCTGATAGAGCGAGAGATGCGGCGGCTGGTGCGCCAGCGCCTCGTGGACGTCGGCCTTGCAGCCCGCCATATCCTGCTGAGGCAGGGCGAACATCAGATCGAGATTGAAGCTGGCGAAGTGGCGCGCGGCCTCGGCCACTGCGTCGTGCGCCTGGCGTGCGTCATGCACGCGACCCAGCGCGCGCAGGCGGTCATCGTCGAAACTCTGCACGCCGATGGACAGGCGGTTGACGCCCGCCTGCGCGAACGCCGCAAACCGGTCCCGCTCGAAGGCGCCCGGGTTGGCCTCCAGCGTGATTTCGGCGTCGGCGACGAGAGGCAGCCGGGCGCGCACATCGGTGATCAACTGGTCGATGGCCTCGGGCGAGAACAGACTGGGCGTGCCGCCTCCGATGAAGACGGAGATGACGCGCCGCCCCCACACCAGAGGCAGCGCTGCATCGAGATCGGCGCGGAGGGCCGCAAGATAGGCCTGTTCGGGAATCGACCCGCCGGCGCGCCACTCATGCGAATTGAAATCGCAATAGGGGCACTTTTTGAGACACCACGGCAGATGCACGTAAAGACTGAGGGGCGGCAGCGCGCGCAACTGCAAGGTGCCGGGCCGCATGTAGTGCGGCAGGGATTGCGCTGCACGCTGCGGCGCCGCATCGGCGGTCGGGCCGGATGTCGCGTTGTGGTCAACGATTGGAATGTGCTTTTGATTCACGGAAACCCGCCGGTCACACTGACGCCGCCGCCGTCCAGCCCCAATGCGTGCGCAGCAGAGGCAACAGGGTCTGCAGGGCCTGGCCGCGGTGACTGATGCGATTTTTCTCCTGCGCGTCACATTGCGCCAGGGTGCGGCCATCCGCCAGCACGAACAAGGGGTCGTAGCCGAAGCCGCCCTGCCCTTGCGCCGCGTGCCCGATCTGACCGATCAGTTCGCCGCGAACGATGAGCGGCTCGGGATCGGCCGCATGGCGCAACGCCACCACGATGCTGACAAAGCGCGCCAGGCGCAGGGTCTGGCCCTCCATCTGTTGCAACAGCAAACGGTTGTTGGCGGCGTCCTGCTCGGCCCGAGGCCCATCGATCTGCGGCGCGAAGCGGGCCGAGCGCACGCCCGGCAGTCCACCGAGCGCTTCCACGCATAGGCCCGAATCGTCCGCCAGCGCAGGAAGGCCGGTGTGAAAGCTGGCGTGACGCGCCTTGGCCAGCGCGTTTTCGACAAACGTGGGATGCGGCTCTTCGGCCTCGGCCAAATGAAATTCGCTTTGGGCCTGCACCTGGCACCCCAGCGGCGCCAGCAAGGCCGAGAGCTCGGCGAGCTTGCCCGGGTTCCCGGACGCAAGCACGATCCGCCAGGTTGCGGAAGTCGGCGCAGCCACCGTCAGATCTCCAGCGCCTGTCTTTGCAGCGTGACGAGTTCGGCGATGCCGCGTTGCGCCAGGTCGATCATGCCGTCGAGCTGCTGCCGCGAAAACGGCGCGCCCTCGGCCGTGCCCTGCACCTCGATCAGCGCCCCGTCGGCCGTGCCCACCACGTTCATATCGGTATCGCACTGGCTGTCTTCGGCGTAGTCGAGATCGAGGCGGTAATCGTCGCCCAGCAGACCGACCGAGACGGCGGCAACCAGCTGGCGCATCGGGTTCTGCGGGATGCGGCCCTGCGCCATGAGCCACTGACAGGCATCCCACGCAGCCACGGCGGCGCCCGTGATGGCTGCGGTGCGCGTGCCGCCGTCGGCCTGAAGCACATCACAGTCGAGCGTGATCTGCCGTTCGCCCAGGGCTGAAAAATCGAACACGGCGCGCAGCGATCGGCCGATGAGGCGCTGGATCTCCTCGGTACGACCCTGCTGCTTGCCGCGCTTGGCTTCGCGCTCGCCGCGCGTGTGCGTCGCTCGGGGCAACATGCCATATTCCGCCGTGACCCAGCCCTGCCCGCTGCCCCGCTTGTGCGGCGGCACGCGCTCTTCTACCGAGGCGGTGCACAGCACGCGGGTATGCCCAAAAGCCACCAGCACGGAACCTTCGGCATGACGGGTGAAATGACGTTCGATGGCAATCGCGCGCAGCGCCGAAAGCCCGCGACCTTCTCTCGCAGGAGGGGTGTTTTGCATGGAAGTAATCGGTAGGGAAAGCGTTATTTACGCGCCGCACCCTGGCGGATGGCGGCGTTGATTTCAGCGATCGAACGTTCGATGTCGGCGTCGTCCATTTCTTCGACCTGCAGATCAGCCAGCTCGCTCTGGATGGTGGACTTGAACCCGCCTTTCTGCATGGTCTCGGTTTCAATGCGCAGAGAGGTTTCCAGCTCTTCGGGATCGGCCTCCCATTCGACGCCCAGGGCGGTGACGTTATCCGAATCGGCGCCGCCCTGACGCAGCGCCATTTCCACCACCTCGGGCACCGCATCGGAGAGCACCTGCTGGCTGAACTGCCGCACCAGTACCGATTCGGGGATCTGCCCCCAGAGCCCGTCGGAACACAGCAGCACGATGTCACCCCGCCGCATGGCCTGCGGCAAACCCACCTCGATCATGGGCAGCTGCCCCGATCCCAGGCAGGTAAACAGCATGTTTCGCGTCGGGCCGTCAGGTTGCAGCAAAGAGAGGCCGTCGGCCTGACCTTTTTTGTGCTTCTGCTCCACATGCGAGTGATCGCGGGTGCGTGTGAGCATGGCGCCGTTACGCATGAAATACAGCCGCGAATCGCCCACATGCGCCCAGTGCGCAGCGCCGTTTTGCAGCACGCAGACCACCACCGTCGTGCGCGGCGAATCGGTCAGCCCGTGTTCCTGCGCATAACGCTGGATTTGCTCATGCGCCCGAAAAATCGAGCGTCGCAGAAATTCCTGCGGGTCGCGCAGACGCGACCGCGCTTCTTGCTGGAAGAGATTGGCAATGGTCTGCAGCGCCAGTTGCGCCGCCACATCGCCACGCGGGTGTCCCCCCAAGCCATCGGCCAGAGCGAACAAGGCGCTTTCGCGCGTATAGCAATAGCCCATGCGATCCTGGTTGTTCGCACGACCGCCGCGGCGACTCACCTGGTACACCGAAAACTTCAATTCTTCCCCCTCGCGGCTGGTTTGCCCTGCTCAGGCCCCGGAGTTCGCCCCGCCTGAACGGGCGCGCCAAACCGGGTGACATCTCGCACCTTTTGTACTTGCAACTTGGTATCGTTCACCAACTCGTCAATGTGCAGCCGGAGCTTCTCGCCCATGGTCAGATTGGTGTAGCGCCGCGCGCTTTCCGCACCCAGTTCGCGCTGCAGGTTGAACACGCTTTGCGGACGCGCCATGGCGTCCAGCGCCATGCACCACTCCACGATCTCGATCAGATTGTCTGAATACACGCCCCGCAGCTTGGCGAGCTGGGCCTGCAGCCGGTCTTTCTCCAGCCGCTGCGGCGCTTCGTAAGGCGGGTAGCCCGTCATGCAGGCGTAGATGCAGGCGCCGACGGCATAGATATCGGTCCACGGGCCGAACGCCCCCTCGCGCTTGTACATCTCGGGGGCCGCAAAACCCGGCGTATACATCGGGCGAAAGCGCTTGTCCTGCTGGTTGAGCACTTCGCGCGCCGCGCCGAAATCGATCAGGATGGGCTTGTTGTCATCGGTGATGAACACGTTCGCCGGCTTGATGTCGAGGTGCAGCATCTTGTGCTGATGCACCACGCGCAAGCCTTGCAGGATGTCATCGAACAGCGAGCGGATGGTCGACTCGCGAAAAATCTTTTTGCGCTTGAGTTCTCTTGCGGTGATGACGAATTCCTGGAGCGACGCGCCCTCCAGATAATTCATCACCATATACACCGTGTCGTTTTCTCGAAAAAAGTTGAGCACGCTGACGACGCTGGGATGCGAGATCTGCGCCAGCGAGCGGCCTTCTTCAAAAAAACTCTTCAGGCCCAGACGGTAGAGCGCGAGTTTGTCGGGTGGCACCACCGGGCTCGACTCGCCCGGCCCCCGCTCCACCAGCGAGGCCGGCAAGTACTCCTTGATGGCCACTTTCTGCCCATCGGAGCTCAGCGCCAGATACACCACGCCGAAACCGCCGCTGGCGACCTTGCGCACAATGCGGTAGCCGCCCACTTGCGATTCGGGAGCGAGCGGGGCGGGTTTGGATTTGGGCGAGGTGGCCATGAAAACGAAGGCTAGCAGCCTGTCGGCGAAAGGAGTGTGGAAAAATATGCGCAAAGGGGATGCGATTGAAGCCAATTTATAGCATGACCGGCTACGGCCAAAATAGTGCACAACTCTCGAGCGGAGCCAAGATCCATATCGAGTTGCGCTCGGTCAACAGCCGCTTTCTCGACATCGCCTTCCGGCTGCCCGAAGAACTGCGGGGTGCGGAAGCCGCCATGCGGCAATCCATCACCCAGACGCTGCGCCGCGGCAAGATCGACTGCCGCGCGGTTTTCGAAGCGCCGCAAAGTGCGCCCGCCTTGCCCGACGCCAGCGCCGCCGCGCCGCTGCTGGCCTTCGATACCGCCTTGCGCGCCCTGGCGCCTCACCTCGCCCCGCTCTCGGTCGGTGAAGTGCTGCGCTTCATCGGCAGCGCGCAGGAAGATCATGCCGACGCCGCCGAAATCGCGCAGGTCGCCAGCCTGGCCACCCAGCAGGCCCTGGACGCGCTGGTCGCGGCGCGCGCCCTCGAAGGCGACCGTCTGCGCACCCTGTTGCTCGATCGCATCGAACAGATTGATCGACATGCCGCCCGGGCGCGCGAGATCGTGCCCCTCGCCGTGGAACGCCAGCAAGCGCGATTCACCGCCCGCTGGGAAGAAGCGCTGGCGGCCTTGACCGGCGTGGAGACCAGCGTCGAAACGCTCAACGACCGTCGCCTGCAGGAAGCCGCCAGTTTTGCCATTCGCATCGACGTGGCCGAAGAGCTCGACCGCCTTCAGGCCCACCTGCAAACCCTGCGCGATCTGCTCGCCCAGGGCGGCGAGTTGGGCAAACGGCTGGACTTTCTCATCCAAGAGCTGCACCGGGAGGCCAACACGCTGGGCTCCAAATCCGCTGCGCTCGAACTCAGCGAAATTGCGCTCGAACTCAAGGTACTGATCGAGCAGATGCGCGAACAGGTGCAGAACATCGAATAAATCAGGCCGCCACATGTCCTCCCAGTTTCCCGGAAACCTGTTTGTCGTCGCGGCCCCCAGCGGGGCGGGCAAGTCCAGCCTCGTCAACGCCTTGCTCGCCGAGGACTCGGGCATCGAGCTCTCGGTGTCTTGCACCACCCGCGCGCCGCGAGGCGCCGAGGTTGATGGCGTGCATTACGTCTTCATTGATAATCCCGAATTTCAGCGCCGCATCGACGCGGGCGAATTTCTCGAATGGGCCGAGGTGCACGGCAACCGCTACGGCACCTCCAAGCGCTGGCTGGAAAGCCGCATGGCCGGCGGCATGGACGTGCTGCTCGAAATCGACTGGCAGGGCGCCGCGCAGGTGCGCAAGCAATTCGACAACGCGGTGAGCATCTTCATCCTGCCGCCCTCGTTCGAGGAGCTGCGGCAACGGCTCACCCGTCGCGCGGAAGACGCGCCCGAGGTCATCGAGCAGCGTCTGCGTGAAGCCCGCATCGAGTTGGCGCAGGCGAAGAACTTCGATTTTATAATTGTGAATCAAGACTTTACGCACGCCTTGCGCGATCTGAAGCAAGTCGTCGCCGCGCAGCGGCTGCGCTATGCCGCGCAACGCCTTTCCCATCCCGAGGTCTTTCGCGCCCTCGGCATCCTTTGAACTGGAATTCTGACATCATGGCTCGCATCACCGTTGAAGACTGCCTGGAAAAAATCCCCAACCGCTTCCAGCTCGTGCTGGCCGCCACTTACCGCGCCCGCATGCTGGAGCAGGGTCATTCGCCCAAGCTGGAATCGAAAGACAAGCCCACCGTCACCGCCCTGCGCGAAATCGCTGCGGGCCTGACCGGTATTGAGATGCTCAAAAAAGTACCCACCTGATTTCACATGCCCAGCAGCCACGCCGCCACGCCCGATCCGAAAACCTCGGTCACGGGTCTGGCTGCGCCTGCTGCGGGTCAGGTTGCCGCAATCAAGCGCCCGCGCGCGCGGTCTAAAAATGCCACGGCCGAGCCCGAGCCTGCGGCGCTTGTGGCGATCACGACAAGCGATGAGTCGGCCGCAACCCGGCGCGTCTGCGTGAGTCTGGCCAGTCTGCTCGACAAACTTCAGACCTACCTCCCCGAAGCCGATCTGCAGAGAATCCGCGAGGCTTACCGCTTCGCCGATGCGGCGCATCTCGGGCAATACCGCGCCAGCGGCGAGCCCTACATTTCTCATCCCGTGGCGGTTGCCGAGCTGTGCGCCGACTGGAAGCTCGACACCCAGGCCATCATGGCCGCGCTGCTTCACGACACTGCGGAAGACAAGGGCATCACCCAGGCCGAACTCATCGAGCATTTCGGCAGCACCGTGGCCGATCTGGTGGATGGACTGACCAAGCTCGACAAGCTGCAGTTCTCCAGCCGCGAGGAAAACCAGTCGGAGAGCTTTCGCAAAATGCTGCTGGCGATGGCGCGCGACATTCGCGTCATCCTCGTCAAGCTCGCTGATCGTCTCCACAATATGCGCACTCTGGGCGCGATGGCCGCCGACAAGCGGGTGCGCATTTCGCGCGAGACGATGGACATCTACGCGCCCATCGCGCACCGCCTCGGGCTCAATCTCGTTTACCGCGAACTGCAGGACCTGGGCTTTGCCAACAGCCACCCCAACCGCTACGCCGTGCTGTCGCGCGCCGTGCTGGCTGCGCGTGGCAACCGGCACGGTTTGGTGGAAAAGATTCTGGCGGCAGCGCAGGCGGCACTGAACGAGGCGCAAGTGCCCTCGCAGTTGTTCGGCCGCGAAAAAACGCTGTATTCCATCTACCGCAAGATGCGCAGCAAGCATCTGAGCTTTGCGCATATTCAAGACATTTTCGGCTTTCGCGTGCTGGTGCCCGATGTGCTCGACTGTTACCGGGCGCTGGGCGTGCTTCACAGTCTGTACAAGCCCATGCCGGGCAAGTTCGAGGACTACATCGCCATCCCCAAGGCTAATGGTTACCAGTCGCTGCACACCACGCTGATCGGGCCGAACGGCAATCCCATCGAATTTCAGATCCGTACCGAGGCGATGCACCGCATTGCCGAGAGCGGGGTGGCCGCCCATTGGCTCTACAAAACACCAGAAGACAAGCCGACCCCGCAGCAGGCGCAAACCAATGCCTGGCTGCAATCGCTGCTGGACATCCAGACCGAGAACCGCGACTGGGCCGACTTTCTCGAAACCGTCAAGGTCGATCTGGCGCCCGATGCGGTCTATGTGTTCACGCCCAAGTCGCGCATTCTGGCGCTGCCGCGCGGCGCCACGCCGGTCGATTTTGCCTATGCGATTCACACCAATCTGGGCGACCAGACGGTGGCGGCCAAGGTGAACAACGCGCTCGTGCCCTTGCGCACCGAGTTGCGCAGCGGCGATGTGGTGGAGATCATCACCGCGCCGGCCTCGCGCCCCAATCCGAGCTGGCTGAGCTTTGTGCGCACCGGGCGGGCGCGTTCCAAGATTCGACACGCGCTGCGCACCACGCAGCAGGCCGAGTCGGTCGAATTGGGACGTCGCCTGTTGCAAAGCGCGCTGCGGCACGAGCATCTCGATCTGCTCGCGCTCGACGACGCCGTGTGGGACAAACTGCTGCGCTGGACGGGCTTCAAGTCGCGCGACGATCTGTACGCCGACATCGGCCTGGGCAAGCGCGTGGCCGACATTCTGGCCAAGCGCGTGGTGGCGCTCATCTCCCCGCAGGACGCGCTGTCCGCGCCCTTGCTCGACACCATCGAACGTCTGGAAAGCCGTGCCACCCACGACGCCCAGTCCTCTTTGCAGCTTGACGGCAGCGAAGGCATCTCGGTGCGTTACGCCACCTGCTGCCGTCCCATTCCGGGCGACGCCATCATCGGCTATCTGGGCAAGGGCGAAGGCCTGATCGTGCACCAGCAAGACTGCGACATCGCACGGCGCCTGTTCCAGAAAGACCCGGACCGCTGGATCGATCTGGGCTGGGCGGACGAATGCACCCGGCCTTTCGAAACCGGCCTGAGCGTGATCGTGCAAAACACCAAAGGCGTGCTCGCCCGCGTGGCGGCCGCCATCAGCGAGCACGACAGCGACATCGCCCACGTCACCATGGACGAAGACACGCTGCAGACCACCACCGAGCTGCGCTTTGTCGTGCAGGTGCGCGACCGCAAGCATCTGGCCGACGTGCTGCGCGCCCTGCGCCGCCTGCAATTCGTGGTGCGCGCCAGCCGGGCGAAAAACCGCGCGGCGGGTTTGGGCTCGGGCAACTCCTGAGCATCCCCAGGCTGGGCGCAGGCCTCAGCCGCGAGGCGGGTAGGTCACTTCGAGAATTTCCAGCGTCGCCATGCCGCCTGGCGTCGGCAGGCTCACGCTGTCGCCTTCGCGGGCCTTGAGCAGTGCGCGCGCCACCGGCGAGATCCAGCTGATCTTCCCCTGCAGCGGCTCGGTCTCGTCGATGCCGACGATGGTGATGGCGTGCTCCGTCCCCTTGTCGTCGGCGTAGCGCACGGTGGCGCCGAAAAACACCTGATCGTTGCCGTGCTGCAGACTGGCGTCGACCACTTCGGCGATGTCCAGCCGCTTGGTGAGAAAGCGGATGCGCCGGTCGATTTCGCGCAGACGTTTTTTGCCGTAGATGTAATCGCCGTTTTCCGAGCGATCGCCGTTCTTCGCCGCCCACGACACGGTCTCGACGACCTTCGGGCGCTCATTCTCGACCAGCGTCTTGAGTTCGGCGCGCAGCCGGGCATAGCCCTGCGGCGTGAGGTAATTCTTGCCGCCCGGCGGCAGCGGCGGGAGTTGGGCGCCGCCGTCCTCGTCGTCGGCGTCTGAGGTTTGTTCTCGGACAAAGGCTTTGTTCATGGGGAACTCAGTGTATCGATGCGCGAGAGCAATCCGCTGGCCCGTTGCGTGACGCGCCGGATGCCCTCATGCAGCGTCTGCATGTCTGCGCAGGCCAGGGTGAAAAAGCGGCGCGCGCGCGTGATGCCGGTGTAGATCAGCTCGCGGCTGAGCCCGGCGTGGCGCTCGGGCAGCACCAGCACGGTGTGATCGAACTCCGACCCCTGCGACTGGTGCACCGTCATGGCGAACGCCGTCTGCACATCGGCCAGACGACTGATGCTGACCGAGCGCAGGCTCTGCCCCTGCAGAAACACCACCCGCAAGCCCTGCGTGCCCGTGGGCAAGGCGATGCCGACATCGCCGTTGAGCACGCCCAGATCGTGATCGTTGCGCGTGACCATCACCGGGCGACCCGCGTACCACGCGCCGCGACCGTGCAGCAGGCCGAGCGCGTCCAGCCGCGCGGCGATGGCCTCGTTCAGCGCCTGCACGCCCCAAGGCCCTTCGCGCACCGCGCACAGCACGCGGCACTGATCGAAAGCCTGCAGCACGCGCTGCGCCCAGGCGTCCCAGTCCGCCTCCATCGTCGGCCCCTGCCGCAGCAACTCGGCGTAGTGGGCATAGCCCTTGGCGTCATCGCGACCCTGCACCGCAAGATCGACCAGCGCCGGGGCTGCTACAGGAGTTGAAACCGGTGCGAAAACGGGCGCCAGCAACTGGGGCACGGCCAACAGCCGCACCGCCGCATCGTCGGTCTGCTGCAGCAGCGTCTGCGCCCGCTCGGCGTCGCCCGCGTTCACCGCTTGGGCCAGTCGCCCGATGGCGCCGCCGAAACGATGGCTTTTGCGCAGCATCACCACCCGCTGCAACAGCGCGGGACCCGCGGGGTCGATGAAGGGCTGAGGAATGCGCTCGCCGCACAGAGCCTGCAGCGCCTGCGCCGTTTGTGGCGTATAGCGGCCCTGCTCCGCCCCGGTGCACAGCTCGCCGAGCACCGCACCGGCTTCCACCGAGGCGAGCTGATCCTTGTCGCCCAGCAGAATGAGCCGTGCCGCGGGCGGCAAGGCGTCGAGCAGCGCGGCCATCATTTCCAGATGAATCATGGACGCCTCATCGACCAGCAGCACATCCACCTCCAAGGGCTGCGCGGCGTTTCGGGCGAAGCGGCGGGTATCGGGCCGCGCGCCGAGCAGGCTGTGCAGGGTGCGTGCCGGGCCGAGGCGCTGCGACAGTTCGACCACGCCGGTGAGGGCGGCGAGCTTGACGAGCTCGCGGTCGATGGACTGCTTGAGCCGGGCTGCGGCCTTGCCCGTAGGGGCCGCCAGCGCCACGCGCAGCGCGCCGGGCCGGGATCTCAAAGCCCACAGCAAAGCCAGCAGTCGCGCCGCGGTATGTGTTTTGCCGGTGCCGGGGCCGCCGGTGAGCAGGGTGAAACGTCCGCGCAGCGCCACCGCGCACGCCAGTTTCTGCCAGTCCACTTCCGTCTCGTCGGCAGGCGGGAAAAGCTGTGCCAGCAGGGCTGCGGCTGCGGGCGCATCGACCGCGGCTTCAGGCTGCAGACGCTGGTGAATCCGCGCGGCCACGGTGTTCTCATCTCGCCAGTAGCGGCGCAGATACAGCCGCTCTGCGCTCAAGATCAGCGGCGCGCCGTGGTCCGGCTCGCCCTCGCAGTAAACGGCCGGGCACTCGCGCAGCAGGCGCTCGCCGTCGTCGGGCCAGTGCACATCGGGCGACAGGGCAGGCGCGCCAGCCGTGGCCGCACGCTCTTTCAAAGCGATGAGGTGTTGCGGCAATTCGCCCAGCAGCACGCAGGTATGCCCGCGCCCTTCCAGATCGGCGAGCAGCGCCACGGCCACCGCCAGTTCTGGCGGCATTTGCGGGCAGAGTTCAGCCAGGAAGCGGGCCAGCGCGGCGTCCAGCCGCCGCAGCACGCCCTGCTCTGCCCAGTCGTGCAGCACGTCAAGAACGCGCTGGGTCGGCGCATTCGGGGGGATGGGCAGGGTAGCTTTCATGCGAGCTCCTCGCGCTGCGCGAAGAGGGCGTCGAGCGCGTCGAGCAAGGCCCCGTCGGGCGGAATGTGCACGCAGCCAGACTGCGGCCCGCGCACCCCGCGCAGGAACAGATCCATCGCGCCGCCAAGCTGCGTCTGCGGGTCGTAGGCCGTGCGCAGCCGGGCCCGCAGCAGGCGATGCAAGGCCAGCATATAGAGCGCGCATTGCACGTCATAGCGGTGTTCGAGCACGGCGGCTTCCAGCGCCTGCTGCGAATAGTCGGCGTCGTCGGCGCCGAGGACATTGCTCTTGTAGTCGAGCACCCAGTAGCGGCCTGCGTGGTGGAACACCAGATCGGCGAATCCCATCACCATGCCGTGCAGAGTGCGCTCGGTCAGCTCAGGGCGGGCGCGGCCCGGCAGGATGTGCCGCTGGCATAGGGCGTCGATCTCGGCCGCGCGCGCCCGATCGACCGGCAGCCAGAATTCCATTTCCGCCAGTAGCGTGCCAATCTCGGGCAGCGCCGCGCCCAGCGGCGGCAAAGGCGTAGCCAGCACTTCGCTCAACCATTCCAGCAAATCGGCCGAACGCGGCGCATCCCAACCCTGCCGGGCGCAGCGTTGCAGCAGGCTGTCCTGCGTTTGCTGGGCTGAAAGGGCGAAACCGTTCTCGCCCAGCCAGGCCAGTTGTTCATGCACGAACTTGCCCGCCAGCGCGCCGCGCGGAAAGCGATGGCGCGCGGCAGACGGCTGCGCGGCGGCAAGGGCGGGCTGTTCCATGCTCGATTCGGTCTCCCACAGTTCGTCTTGCAGGGCCGCGTGCAAGGCGGGTTGCTGGGTCGAGCGCGGGGCGAGATCGCGCACCAGCGCGGAGAAGCTGCCGATGCCCCAGTTGCGCTCGAACTGGGCGTGATAATTGGGCGGCTCGATCAAGGCCGGAGCGGGGTGAGCAGCCTGCAAGCGCTGAAGCTCGGCCTCCTGCGCCACATCGACGAACTGCACCGCCGGACTGTCGCCAAAAGTCTCGCGCAGCAGGCCGGGAATGTCAGCGCCCTCGCACGGCGCATCGCCTCCCAGCAGATAGCCGATGGCGCTGTGATGCAGCATGCAGTCCGACCCTCTGCCGACTTTCAGCGCGGCGATGCCGACCCACAGCGCATGCCGCGCGCGGGTCAGCGCCACATAGAGCAGCCGCAGGTCTTCGCGCAGGCGCTCGCGGTCGTCGGCGCCGTCCTTCGCCTCTTTGAACGCTGTGGCAAACGGCAAAAACACCAGCGGATATTCCAGCCCCTTGGACTTGTGGATGGTGACCACGCGCACCAGATCGGCCTCGCTTTCCAGCCGCACCACCTGTTCTTCGGCGGACTGACCCGTCATCTGCTCCTGCAGCCAGCGAATCAGCGCCTGCTCGCCGTCGAGCGTGCCGCTGGCGGTCTGCAGCAGTTCGGCCAGATGCAGCACATTGGTCAGGCGGCGCTCGCCGTCTTCCTCGCTCAACCAGCGGGCGGGCAGATCGAGCCGGTGCAGCGTCTGGCGCAGCATGGGCAACACACCCTGACGCAGCCAGATGGTCTGCAGCTCGGCCAGCAAAGCCAGCCGGTTCTCGAACACGTCGTCATCGGTGGCCAGCGCGGCCAGTTCGGCCATCGTCGCGCCCAGCGTCGGGGCGGCGAATGCGGCGCGGGCCAGACGTCCGTCGCGCGGCGCGGCCACGGCGCGCAGCCAGCGCAGCAGGTCGGCGGCTTCCGGCGCGGCAAACACCGAATCGCGATCCGACAGATAAACCGAGGCCACGCCCCGGCGCTGAAGCGCGCGGCGCATGGCGCGAGCCTCTTCGCCGTCGCGCACCAGCACGGCGATGTCAGACTGGCGCAGACGCGCAAAGCCCCCGTCGGCCTGACGGAAGCCGGCCTGCGGATCGTTGAGCAGACTGACGATGCGCGCAGCCGCATGCGCGGCAAACCGCTCGCGCGCATCGCGCTTGGATTCCAGCTCCTGATGCACGGCGCAGGTCAGCGCGGGCGCCAGCCCTTCGGAACAGACGAGTTGCTCGGCCCGCCCGCGCGCACCGACCGCGATGAAGGGCACGGGGTTGTCCGCATCAGGCGCGTCATCGGCCCGGTACAGAAAGGCGCCCGCTCCTGCAGCCTGCTCGCGCCGCTCGAACAATTGGTTGACGCTGCGCACCACCTCCGCGGTCGAGCGGTAGTTGGTCTGCAGCGCCGAGTGCCGCCCCTGCGTGGCC
>DYKQ01000041.1:13992-20067 GCA_020722545.1 Thiomonas intermedia
CTCCGCGGTCGAGCGGTAGTTGGTCTGCAGCGCCGAGTGCCGCCCCTGCGTGGCCTGCCGCGCGCGCAGATAGCTGGCGATGTCCGCGCCGCGAAAGGCGTAGATCGACTGCTTGGGATCGCCGATGAGCAGCACGGCGCTCTGCGGAGTCTGCGCCGTGGTGATGCCGTAGAGGCGATCAAACACGCTGAACTGCAGCGCCGAGGTGTCCTGAAATTCGTCGATCAGCGCAACGGGATATTGCTCCAGAATTCGCGCCCGCAGCCGCTCGCCCTGCGGCCCGGCCAGCGCCGCATCGAGGCGCTCGAGCTGGTCGTGAAAACTGAACTGGCCGCTGGCCGCCTTGAGCGCCCGCAGCCGGACATCGACCTGCGCCGCCGCATAGGTCTGCAGTTCGGGAACGAGGTCCGGCAGATCGGCCAGTGCCGCGCGCAGCGCCTCGACCTCGTTGAACGCGGCTGGCGGCTCCACCTGCCTGCCCTTGTTGCAGCCGGCGCGCAAGCCGTCGGGCGTGAGCTTGGCCCAAGCTTTATCGTCGAGCTCGGGCTGCTGCTGCGCGGGCTCATCCAACCAGGCCTGCAGCGCGTCAAACCAGCCGCAAACGCTCTTAAAACCATATTTGCTCTTGCTCAGCGGGTTGGTCGGCGACTGCACCAGCGCGCACAGCCATTGCCGCATGGTCGCGATGCGCTCGGCCCATTGCGCCTTGAGCATGCGCACCTGCGCCTGCTGCGGCTCGCCCAGCCGCTGCCAGAGGTCGAGCAGCGAGGCGTCACCAACCGCGCCCAGAGGCGCCCCGGCCTGGGCTGCGCGCAGCCGCGATTTCACCTCGCCCTCCAGCGCGCCGACGTCCGGCCACACCTGGAGCACGCCGTCCAGCGCCGCGCCAGAAAGCGGATAGACCTGCTGCCGCCAGAAGTCGCGCACGGCCTGCGTGGTGAGTTCGCCTTCGTCGGCCACCAGATCTTCGTCGAAGGAATGACCGCTGTCGAAGGCGTGTTCGCGCAGCATGCGCTGGCACCAGGCGTCGATGGTGAACACGGCCGCGTCATCCATCGCCTGCGCCGCCATCGCCAGGCGCCAGGCGGCGGTCTGCCGCGCACTTCCCGGCGGATAGCTGTCCAGCAGGCGCGGCAGAAATTCATCATCCGCCTTGGGTGCGAGGGCGCCCTGGAAGCACTGCGCCGCCTCCACCAGACGCGCCCGAATGCGTTCGGCCAGTTCGCGTGTGGCGGCGCGGGTGAAGGTCATCACCAGAATCTGCTCAGGACTCAGCGGGCGGGCAAACGCGCTAGCTTCGTCGCCGTGGCCCAGCACCAGGCGCAGGTAGAGTGCGGCGATGGTCCAGGTCTTGCCGGTGCCCGCGCTGGCTTCGATGAGGCGGCTGCCCTGCAGGGGCAAGGTCAGGGCATCGAGGGATTCAGGGGTGGCAGTCATGCGGCCTCTTTCGTGCCCGCTGCGGGCGTCTGGCCGTGGCGGATGACAACGGCCTGCGCCGCCCAGTCGGCCAAGGGCTGGAACAGCTTGGCTTGGCAAGTCTTGAAGCGCCCATCGGCGCTCAGGCTGGCAAAGTCGGGGAAGGTGCGCGCGAGGCAGGGTTCCTCGACTTCACCCGAGGTGGAATAGCCGCCCTCGTAGACCTCCTGCCCCTTGCCATTTTTCAGCTCGGCCAAGGCGGTGCGGGCGGTGAACGGCAGCGGACGCCGCATGCCTTCGTGCCATGCGGCCAACAGGGTGTGAAGGTGATCTCTGGCTTCAGCCGGGGGCAGCGGCGGCAGTTCCACCCGCGCATCGACGCCGATGAGCACGCCCTGCACCGCATGGCCGCAGGCGCTGGCCGCCAACTGCCGCACCCAGGCGTCGATCAGCTTTTCGGCGCGCGCCTGCGCTTTGCCATCGCTCAACCTTGAAGCGCTGAGCTGCATCCAGATCGGGCTGCTCTGGCCGCCTGTGCGCAGGCCGTCGAGCCAGTCGTCCAGCCGCAGGTCTTGGTGCTCGACGATCAACGCCCGCTTGTCCATCGCCTGCGGATAGGCCTGCGCCAGCTCGGACCAACTGCGCAGCAGCGGCAGCGCCTCTTGCTCCAGACCTTGCGCCACTCTGCCGCCCAGCGCGCGCAGGGGCAGCGCCCCGCTGCCCTGCAACTGGCGCACCCGGCGCTCGAGGGCGGCCTCGATGCCTTCTTGCACGGCGGCCTGCGGATCGTCGATCAATTGGCTGAGCAGGCTGTGGCGGTCGAGCCCGTCGAGCGCGAAGACTTCGTCGTCGTCCTGCGTCTGCAGTTCATCGAAAGCCACGTCGAGCCGGGTACGGAAAAACGCCTTGACCGGATTTTTCAGAAAGCGGGCCAGTTGCTGCAGACCCAGCGGTTCGGTGAGCGGCTCGAACGGAATCGGCCCGTTTGCGTTCCCCGTACCTTTCTCGACCACGCCGCCATGCGCTTGCCGCCACTCGCGGGCATAGGTGAACAGCGCGGCATCGCCCTCGAAGTAGCGGCGGCTGAAGGGCTGCAGGGGATGGACGGTGGTGCGCTGTGCGAGCAGATCGCCCTGCCCTTCGCCCTGCCAACCTGCGGCGAGGTAGTCGCGCAACTGCGCCACCAGCACCGACGGCGGCTGCTCGGTGTTGTCGCGCGGGCTGCGCCCGGCCCAGCTCACATAGAGCATGCGGCGCGCCGACAGCAGCGCTTCGAGCATGAGGTAACGATCATCTTCGCGCCGGGCGCGATCTCCGGGCCGGTATTGCCCGGGCTGATGCAACAGATCGAAGTCGCTGCGCGGGCTGCGGCGCGGATAGTCGCCCTCGTTCATGCCCAGCAGGCAGACGACTTCGAAAGGAATGGCGCGCAGCGGCATCAGGGTGCAGAAGGTCACGCCGCCGGCGAGAAAGCGCCCGCCGCCTGCGGCCTCGTCCAGCCCGGTCAGCCAGCTCTCGCGCAGCACCTGCAGCGGCACGGCTTCGTCGAACCGCGCGGCGGCGCAATGGTCGAGCCAGGTGGAGAGCGCATCGTCGAGGCGGGCGCGGGTTTCGCGCTCGCGCAGGTCTTGCGGCAGGCTGATGGCGTCGAGCAGGTCGCGCGCGTGCTGCGCCCACTGGCCCGGCGTGGCGTTTTGCAGGGCCGTGCGCCACCAGGCTTGCAGCACGTCGAGCAGATCGGCCAGCGGCCCGACGAGAGCGGCATCCAGCCCGCCGATTTCGTCGAAGGGCACGATGTTCTCAAAGCCGTCTTCGCCCGCCCCGGCATAGCCCAGCAGCATGCGGCGCAGGCCGAAGCGCCAGCTGTTCTGCTCGCCGCAGGCGCCCAGGCCGAGATGGGCGCGATGGTCGCTGTCCAGCCCCCAGCGCACGCCCGCGTCGGCGATCCATTGCGTCAGCCGTGGGCGGTCTTCGGGCCGCAGGCCGAAGCGCCGGGCGATGGCCGGTACATCGAGCAAGGCGCTGATGTCGGAGGCCAGAATGCGCTCTTGCGGCAGGCGCAGCAGCCAGTCCAGCGCGAGCAGCAGCGGTTCGGTCGCCCGCGCCGACAGGTCGGCGATGTCGAAGGGAATGAAGCGCGCGTCCCCCGGCGGATACTGGCCGAACACCGCCCGGATGGCCGGGGCGAACGGGGCGATGTCGGGCGTCATCACCACGATGTCGCGCGGCCGCAGCGGGCGCTCGCCGCCGGGCTGCGCCAGCAGGTGCAGCAACTGGTCGTGGAGGATTTCGACTTCGCGCTGCGCGCTGTGGCCGATGTGAAACACCACCGAACGATCCGCTGCGCAAATGGGCTTGCGTGGATGTTCGGGCAAGGGCAGCAGATCGCGGATGGCGGCCTGCACCTGTTCGAGCAGCGTGTCGCCGGGCGCGTCGTCGAACAGGTCATGTCGCGGCAAACTGGGCCTGTCTGCCGCGTTCGCCTGCTCGTCGAAGGCGTCGAGCTGGCGCATGAAATCGCGTCCCTGCCGCCCCCAGGCCGCCAGCAGAGGGTGGGCGTGGGCGTGCATGACCTCAAGACTGACCTGCGCCAGGTCGTCAGCCCGCAGCGGCCTGCGAGCCGGCGCCGCGCGCAGCAGCTCGCGGCCCTCGATGATGTCGGCCCAGTGATAACGGCAGGGATTGGGCAGCGCGATCAGCACCTGCACATGCCGCGACAGCGCCACCAGGGCATCGAGCACCACGGCCGGCAGATGCGAAGCGCCAAACAGCACCACCCGGCGCGGCAGCGCGGGGCGGGTCGGGCTTGCTGCGTTATCGGCCGTATGCAGCGCCTGCAGCATGGCGCGCTGCACCTGCGCACGGGTGGATTGACGCTCCGTATCGCTCAGCTCGGCCAGAACCCGGCGCCACAGCCAGGCCTGCCAGCGTTGATCTTCGGGCAAGGGCGTCGCGCGCCCGAGTGCGTCGATGAGCACATCACGGCCCTGTGCCCAGGCGTCGAGCCAGTCGTCGCGGTAAATCTGATACTGGTCGTAGAGGTCGGCCAGACGCTGCGCCAGTTGCAGGCGGCGCTGCAGGTCTTGACCCTGCAGATATTGGAACAGCGGCGCGCAAACGGCTGCATCGAGCGTGCTGCCCAGAAGACGCATCAAGCGCCAGGTCAGCAGCGGCTTGTCCAGCGGCGATTGCGACGGCGTGGCCGCACGCCCCAGCACCTGCCGATAGGTGCGCCACAGAAACCGCCCGGGCAGTTCCACCCGCGTAGCGGCGCAAATGCCCCCCTGCGCGGCCAGCGCCATCTTCAGCCACTCCGCAGCGCCATTGCTCTGCACCAGAATGACCTCTTCCTCCAGCGGCGCCAGCGGCTGCTGCGCCAGCCATTCCAGCAGGGCATCGCGCAACAATTCCAGGCGATTGCCCTGCAGAATGAACAAGCCGGGGCGGATATCGTCGGTCATGGGCAGAGAGAACAGGAGCAGGTCATACAGCCGTTATTGTGGACTGTTCACCCTCTCACTTTTTACCAGTGATGCTCAGTCGCCATGCCGCATCTCCTTCGCTGACCGAGCGACGCAAAAAACAAAACGCCTGAACCAGGACTGGTTCAGGCGTTTGGCTTTTAACTGGTGCGCCCGGCAGGATTCGAACCCACGACCCCTTGGTTCGTAGCCACAAATATAATAGGCTTACAGCCCGCATGAATGCTTAATTTCTTCCGCATTCATTGACCGTTTAGGGGAATCTAGGGGGAATCATGGCGCACATCGAACAACGCAAAAACGGATGGCGGGCACAAATCCGCAGGCGTGGCATGCCGTCCATCAGTCGAACATTCGACCTCAAGGCCGACGCCGAGGCTTGGGCGCGAGAAGTCGAGCGCGAATTGCAGCGCGGCAATATCGCGGTGCTCAACGACCAAGCGCAGCGCGTGACTGTAGCGGAGCTGTGCCAGCGCTACCGGGTGTCGGTGCTGCCCACGCTGCGCGATGCGTCCAGGCCGACTCTGCTGCGCAATATCGAGAATCGCTTCGGGCCGTTTTTTCTGGGCAACATCCGCAGCATCGATGTTGCCGCCTGGCGTGATGATCTGATCGGCGAAGGCTACGCCCCGAAGTCGGCCAAGCATCACCTGGTCGCCCTGTCCTCTCTGTTCGCATTCGCCGAGCGAGAGCTGTCCATTCCGCTCCCCGCTGGAAACCCGGTGCGCACGGTCCGCAAGCCCGCCGAGCCGAAGGCGCGGGATCGGCGCTTGCGGCCAGGTGAACTCGATTACTTGCTCAAGGGTGCGGATCAAGGCCGCGCGGTTGGCCTGCGCCAGGTCATCGTGCTGGCGGTGGAGACCAGCATGCGCCTGGGCGAACTGCTCGGCCTTGAATGGGATCGGATCGATCTGCAGCGGCGCACGGCGCACCTGATCGACACCAAGAATGGCGAGAGCCGCACCGTGGCTCTATCCAGTGCTGCCGTAGAAGCCTTGCAAAGCCTGCCACGCAGGATTGACGGCAAAGTGTTCTCCTGGAAGTCAAACAAGGAAAACGGCAGCTTTGAAAAGCTCTGGCAGCGTTGCAAGGCCCGGGGGCTGGCTGAGTATCAAGCCGACTGCGAAAAGGCCGCCAAGAGGCCCGATCCGGCCTTCCTGGATGGGTTGCACTTCCA
>DYKQ01000042.1 GCA_020722545.1 Thiomonas intermedia
TCCCTCCCCGTCTGGGGGCAACGCGGGGGCATAAATAGCGTTAACAGGCCCTAATCGCTTCCGCAACAGAAAAAAGCCGCCTCGTGCGGCTTTTTTCTTGCGGCGGCGGTCTGACTTCGCGCTGCCGGGTGGGCTTGCCGTTCCACAGGTCGATGAGCGGATCGGCGAAATGCACTCGCATGTCGTCGCGGAACACATGCGGCAGGTTGCGCAGCAGATGCGGCTTGTCGCTGGCGCCCGCCCTGCTCAGGGTCTGATGGTTGACGTCGAGCACGCGGATTTCCTGCATGCAGCGGTCGATGAATTCTGGATGCACGCGCAAGAAGGCGGGGTGCAGCACTTTGATGCGCGCCGAGCATTCGGCCACGCGGGCGGGCTGTTCGTGCAACCAGGCGCGCAGATCGCTCACTCCCTCGGCCCGCCATTGTGTGAACAACTGATGCAGGGCGCTGAAATCCTCGACCCAGAGTGAAACCGGCGCGAGTTCGAACATATCGGCGAGCTCGCTTGGGTGCAGCGTCAGGGCGGTCTTGGGCGGGCGTGGTGCGGGATAGCGAGAGATGCAAATTTTAGGAAGTGTTCTTCGGGCAGACGCGGGCTGAAACAACAGGAAACTGCGGCTGACGTGAACTTTTTCCGGTTTACCCACGGTAACAGCGAACGCCCGCGCGAACCGATAGGCTAAGTCTTGATGCCCACATGTTTGCTGGGTGAGCAGGAGGAATAGTGATGCAGTACCGACAATTGGGCGCTGACGGGCCGAAAGTCTCGGCTCTCGGTCTGGGATGCATGGGGATGTCCGAGTTTTACGGGCAGGGCGACGACGCCGAATCGATCGCCACCCTTCGCCGTGCACTCGATCTCGGCGTGAATTTTCTTGATACGGCCGACATGTACGGCGTAGGACGTAACGAGGTGTTAGTCGGCCGCGCCATCAACGGGCGTCGCGATGAGGTTTTTCTGGCGACCAAATTCGGCAATATGCGTGGGCCGAATGGCGAGTTTCTGGGGGTGAACGGACGTCCCGACTATGTGCGCCGGAGCTGCGAAGCCAGCCTGAAACGGCTGGGCGTGGACGTGATCGACCTGTATTACCAGCACCGCGTCGATCCCGCGGTGCCGATCGAGGAGACGGTGGGCGCGATGGCCGATCTGGTGCGCGCGGGCAAGGTGCGCTGGCTCGGGCTGTCCGAGGCGGCGCCGGCCACCATCCGCCGCGCGCACGCAGTGCATCCGATTTCCGCGCTGCAGTCGGAGTATTCGCTCTGGTCGCGCGACCCCGAAGGCGTGCTGCTCGACACGGTGCGCGAGCTGGGCATCGCCTTTGTCGCCTACAGCCCGTTGGGTCGAGGCTTTCTCACCGCGCAGATCAAGTCGCTCGACGATCTGCCCGAAGACGACTGGCGCCGTCGCTCACCGCGTTTTCAGCCGGAGGCCTTTGCGCGCAATCTGCGTCTGGCTGAAACCGTGCGGCAGATGGCCGAGGCGAAAAACTGCACCCCGGCGCAGTTCGCTCTGGCGTGGCTGCTGGCGCAGGGCGATGATGTCATCGCCATTCCGGGCACCAAGCGGCGGCGGTATCTGGAGGAAAACATGGGTGCATTGCGGGTGCGCTTGAGCACGGCGGATCTCATTCGCATCCATCAGGCGGTGCCGCCCGGTGCGGCCAGCGGCGAGCGCTACCCGGAAGCCGGGATGCAGGCGGTCAATCGTTGAGATTCCGATTCTTCGGCGCAATACCCGGAGATTTCCAGAGGGACGGTGCTTGGGCAAGTCGATAACATGACTTGACATTCCAAGAAAAATCGTTCCCATGCCTGCCTCACCACTGACCGATCCCGAGATTCTTCAAGCTCTGACCGCCGAGAACCGGCCCCTGCCGTCGCCCAGCGCGGTCGCGCTCGAACTCATGCGCGCGCTGGAGCGGCGCGATCTGGGCATGCGCGACATCGCCAACATCGCGCGCAAAGACCCGGCCCTGGTGGCGCGCATGATTCAGCTCGCCAACTCGGCCATCTTCGCGGGCATGCGTCCCGCGGTGGCCATTGAGGAGGCGGTGCTGCGCATCGGCACGGGCGGGCTGGCGCGGCTGGCCATTGCGCTGTCGCTCATGCAGGCGAGCAAGGCCACGGATATCGAAGGCTTCGATCTGCGCCGGTTCTGGATGAGCTCGATCCAGCGCGGTCTGGTGTTCCAGTATCTGTCGCAGCGCGTGGGCAAGATGCCCAGCGCCGAAGCCTTCAGCCTGGGCCTGCTCGCCGATGTGGGGCAACTCGCGATGGCTGTCAGTCTGGGCGCGCAGGCGGTCTATATCGGCGCCGAGGGTTCGGTGCAAGCGTTGCTGGCTCAGCAGTTGCAACAGTACGGCTACGACCAGGACGACGCCAGTGCGGTGCTGCTCGCGCACTGGGGCTTTCCGCAGGCGTTGGCGCAGGCCGTGCGTAGTCGGGCGCAGACGCCGGGGGCTGCGGGCAGCCGCGAAGCGCAGTTGGGCGAGTGCGTGGCGCTCAGCCGCAGCCTGCAGCTTCGTCCCGATGGCGTGGCGCCCGATGCCGGGCAGATGCGCAGCCTGGCCGAACATCTTGAGCTCAGCGAAAGCGATCTGCAGGGTGTGCTCGCCAGCGCCGCGCAAGACATGGCGGGCATGGCCGCGGTGTTCGAGATGGAGCTCGAGCAGGCCGAGGTGGATGCCGAGTTCGACCGCCTGCGCCGCGCCCTGGCCACTCCGCCGCTGCTCGACGAACCCATCGCCGACGAAGTGCTGATTGTGTCGAAGGACGCCGCGCTGCGTCTTGGCCTGCGGCAGGCGCTCGAAGCGGCTGGGCATGCGGTCGTCGAAGCCGCCACCCCGGCCGAGGCTTCTGAGATCGAGCAGATTCAGGGGCCGCGGGTGGTCGTGCTCGATTGGGCCGACGGCGACAGCGTGGCCGCTCTCTGCCGCAGCCTGCGCACCGAGCGCGGCCCGCGTATCTACTTGCTGGCCCTGTCCCGCGATATGGAGCAGCACGCGGTGCTCAACGCGCTCGATGCCGGCGCGAACGACGTGCTCTTTGCCCCCGTCTTGCCGCAAATGCTGATCGCCAAGGTGCAGACCGGAGCGCGCGCTACGCGGGTGCTCGCCGCTGCCGAAGCCGAGCGCAGCCACGGCTTGCGCACCCTGCGCACGCTGGAACAGCGCAACGCCGAGTTGCTGCAGGCCGCGGGTACCGACGAGCTGACTGGTCTGGGCAACCGCCGTGCGCTCGACGCTTTTTTGCCGCCGCTTTTCGCCCAGGCCGCGGCCGAGGGGCAGCCGCTGGCGTGTCTGATGTTCGACCTCGATGAGTTCAAGCGCATCAACGACCGACTGGGCCATGACGTGGGAGATCAGGCCTTGCGTGCTGTGGGGCGTGTGCTGCGCCAGCAGTCGCGCGGCATGGATTTTGTTGCGCGGGTGGGAGGCGAGGAGTTTTTGATGCTCTGCCCGCAAACGACCGAAGAGGCTGCAATGCGCGTGGCCGAGCGCATCCGCGCCGCCATTGCGGCGCCGCAAGCCGATCTGCCGCCCTTGTCGGTCAGCGTAGGCGTGGCTCTGGGCGCTGCGGCTTTTGCCGACGCCGCATCGCTCATTCGGGCCGCCGATCAGGCCTTGCTGCAGGCCAAGCGCCTGGGGCGCAACCGGGTTTGTCTGGCGCCGACCTCTTCCTCTGCGGCGGCTGGCAATTGATCTGAATTTCAGACCAGCAGATGCAGGTCGGCCTGCCGGATACGCAGGCCAAGGGGGCCGCCGATTTCCAGCGCGAGTTCGCGCCAGAGTGTCGGCAGGGCGTAGGTCTCGGCTTCCAGCCCGCAGGGCAGCGCACAGCGCAGCCGCCACAGCGGGCCTTCGCATCGGGCTTCGATCAGGCGGGCCGTCAGGGTGAGGCTGTCGTCGTCTTGAGTCACTAAAGCCGAGGCCGAAGCCGGGCAGGGATGCACCGCCTCGGCGCGAACGGCCAGGGTGACTCGGGCGCCGGGTTGCAATCCAGCGCCAGCAGGCAGCGTGCCGCGCCAGTCCAGCACGGGCTGCGCTTCGAAGCCTAGCGAGAGCACGTCCTGTGCGCCCAGCCGCGACTGTGCCAGCACTTGAAGCGGCCACAGATTGTCCACACCCGCCAGTCGCGCCGTGGGCAGATCGGCCGGGTGCTCGAACACCTGTTGTGGCGTGCCCGCCTGCAGCAGACGCCCGCCATCGAGCACGCCCACGAGGTCGCCCAGCAGGCGTGCGTCCACCGGGTCGTGCGTCACCAGCACGGTGGTGATGGCGCGCTCGCGCAGCAGTGCAGCCAGGGTGCGTCGCAAACCCGGACGGGCCTCAGGGTCGATGGCCGAGAAGGGTTCGTCGAGCAGCAGCAATTCGGGCGTACCGACCAGCGCCCGCGCCAGCGCAACCCGCTGCCGCTGGCCGCCGCTGAGCTGGTGCGGATACTGGTTCAGCCAGGGGCGTAGATCGAGTGCGTCGAGCAGCGGATCGAGATCGGCCTGTGCGCCGCGGCCGAACTGCAGATTGCGCGCAATCGTCCAGTGCGGAAACAGCGCATCGCGCTGAAACATATAACCGATGCGGCGCTTCTCGGGCGGCTGGGCGGTGAGGTCTTGCGCGCCCAGTTGCACCTGCCCGGCGCGCGCGGGCAGAAAGCCGGCGAGGGTGTCGAGCAGGGCGCTCTTTCCTGCGCCGTTGTGACCCAGCAGAACCAGGGTCTGGCCGGGCGGAACTTGCAGATCGACGACGGCCGACCGCCAGGCGCCGATGCCCCATTGCAGCCCGCGTAAACGCAGGGCGCCGGGCGCGCTGCGGGTCGGGCCGGTGACCGCGGGCGTTGCCAGAACGGTGCTTTGAGTCAGTGCAGCCATGCCTTCTGCCGGTCTTGCGCGGGCTGCGGCGCGCGTGCCGAGGCGAGCAGCCTCAGTCCCCAGAACAGCGCCATGACCACCAGCAGAAACAGCACCGAAGCCGCCACGGATTGCCGCAGCCCGGATTGCAGGAACAGGTCGTAGATGCGTATCGGCGCCGTCATCGGGTAATAGGCCAGCAGCACCACAGCGGCAAACTCGCCGATGGCGCGGGCGAAGCACAGCGTCAGCCCGGTGCCGATGCCCTGACGCGCCAGCGGCAGGGTGACGCGGCGAAATACCTCCCACGGCGCCGCGCCCTGAATGCGCGCGGCGCGCTCGATCTGCAGATCCACCGCCTCGAATCCGCCGCGGGCGGCGTTCACCGCATAGGGCAGGCCGACATAGCTCATCGCCAGCACGATGCCGGCAAACGTGCCCCAGAATTCCAGACCGATGTGCGCCAATGGTGCGCCCAGCCAGCCATTGCGGCTGAACACCAGCAGCAGGGCGATGCCCGCAATGGTGTGCGGCATGGTGAGCGGCAGATCGACGAGCGCTTCTACCGCGCTCTTGCCGCGAAACTGCTGCCGCGCCAGCACATAGGCCAGCGGCACGGCGAACAGCGCGGCCAGCACCGTGCTGAACAGCGCCGCGCCCAGACTCAGGCCAATGGCGCTGCGCACGTCCGCCATGGCCGCCACTTGCCGCAGATCGCCCAGCGTGGGGTGCAGCAGCAGGGCCAGCAAAGGCAGGGCGATAAATGCCAGCAGCGTCGCGCCGATCAGCCAGAACACCCAGAACATCGGGCTGCGCGCGTCACGCCTCAACATGGTTTGCGTTCCTCGGCGAGGCGATCACAGTGGCACGCCCGCCGGGCCGCCCCTTGAGGGGCGAGCCAAGCGCAGCGCAGGCTTTCGGGGTGGGCTCATCTTGGCCAGGCCACGGTGAGTTTGCGCAGCGCGGGCGGTACGTTGTCGCGGTGCATGGCATAGGGTTGTTTGAGCGGGATGAAGCCGTTGGCGGCAATCACTTTCTGACCCGCGGGGCCGAGCACATAGGCGATGAATTCCTGCGCCAGCTTGGGGTGCGGGGCGTCGGCGGGGATGGTCACGGCGTAAATGATGGGACGACCCGTCAGTTCGCCGTTCTTGGTCTTGGCGGTGGCCTTGGCGTAGTCGGCATCGAACTTGGGGTCGCTCAGGTTGATCTGCGGGGGCAGGTCGAGCGACTTCATGTGATGCTGCACGGCGTCTGAGTGGTAGATGGCGAGATAGTCGATCTGCCCGAGCTCCAGCGCCGAAATCAGGTCGGTCTCGGTGTCGCGCATATTCGTGTCGGGCGAGTTGGCCAGCACCTTGGCTTCAAGGTCAGGCTGCTTGTAGTAACGGCTGGCCAGATCGAGCATCTGCAGGGTTTGATAGCCCGAGGGATCGGTGTTGGGGTTGGATCGCCCGATCTGCACACCGGGTTCGGAGAGAATTTTCCACCAGTTGTCGGCGTTGATCTCTTTTGCTCCCTTGCTTTTTGGGGTGTAGATGAAGGTGATGGCGTTGCCCAGAAAACCGATGGACCAGTCGGCAGTCGGCTTGCCGCCCTCATCGCCCTTGAACATGTACTTGGGGATGACCGAATAGTCGGCCACCGCCACTACGTCAGCCGGCTGGTGCAGAACAGTGACCTGCTTGACCATTTTGACGCTGCCGCCGAATTGCGGCTGCACCGTCACGCCGGGATGCAGCTTCTCGAAGCCGCGTGCCAGGGTGGTGAAGGTTTTGCCGAGAGTGCCCGCGGCGAACACGGTCAGGGTTTCGGCCTGGGCCGTGGTGCAGGCGGCAGCCAGCGCCAGTGCGCTCAAGGTGAGAGGGAGTGTTTTCATCGGGTGCATTGCAAGCCTCCTGTCGTTGTGCATTTTGAGCATAACGCGAAAGGCCGACGTTTGTCGTGCCCGCAGAAAGCAAGGTCGTGAGAGAGGGTTACGAAACGCGGGGCGGGCGCTGCGCCGACTTGGGGCGGAAGGCCGCGCACACCGCGGGGTCGGTTTCCAGATAAGGGCCGCCGATCAGATCGACGCAATAAGGCACCGCGGCGAACAGGCCCGGCACGACGCTTTGCCCGGCGGCGTCGCGCACGCCTTCGAGCGTTTCGGCGATCGACTTGGGTTGGCCCGGCAGGTTGATGATCAACGTTTTCGCGCGGATCACTGCGGTCTGCCGCGAAAGAATGGCGGTGGGCACGAAGTGCAGGCTGATGCGGCGCATCTGTTCACCGAAGCCGGGCATCTCCTTGTCGGCCACATCCAGCGTGGCCTCAGGGGTGACGTCGCGCGGAGCGGGGCCGGTGCCGCCCGTGGTCAGCACCAGGTCGCAATGCTCGGAATCCACCAATTCGCACAGCGTGTTGGCGATCTGCAGGCGGTCATCGGGTATCAGCCGTTCGACAAAGCTCACCGGGTTGAGCAAGGCGTGCCCGAGCCAGTCGCGCAAGGCGGGAAGGCCCTTGTCTTGGTAGATGCCGGTGCTGGCGCGGTCGCTGATGGAGACCAGGCCGATGCGGACCGGATCGGCGGCGGACGTTTCAGAAACTGGGGAGGGGTTCATCGTCTGCGGGATGGCTGGGAGTGTCGTGGGCGGCGATGGCCGCTTTGACGAACTGGAAGAGTTGACGGGTGAGTCGCGGCGGCTTGTCGGCGCCGACTTCGGCGCGTGCGCCGCGCACGAGCTGGCGCAATTGTTGCGCGTCGGTGCTGGGGTATTTGTCGAGGAATTCGGTCTGCGCCTGGTCGTGGGCCAGCAGAACGTCGCGCCAGCGCTCCAGCGCGTGCATGCGGGCGACGCTGGCGCGGTCGTCCTGGGTGGCTGCGGCAATGACGGCGCGTACTTTGTTGGCATCGGTCGAGCGCATCAGCTTGCCCACGTAAAGGGTCTGGCGCTTGCGGCCGCCATGCGCGGTGATGCGCTGCGCTTCAAGCACGGCATCACGCAGGGCTTCGGGCAGATCGGCCTGCCGGATGGCGTGGGCAGGCAGATTGATCAGTTGTTCGCCCAGCTCTTGCAGCGCGAGCATGTCGCGTTTGACCTGGCTTTTGCTCGGCGGTCGGTCGTCGGGTGGATCAAAGGCGGAGCCGGTGGGGCGATGCGGGAATTTCATGGCTTTTATTATCCGTTGAGTTCATGCGTGCCCTGGCCACCAGCCCATCCTGGACAGTGGGCCGGGCCGCCAAAAAAAGGAATGCCATATCGTGGGACGTTTCGCCTACAGCAAATCGCAGTTTCAGGATCTCGCCCAACAGGCGCTCGAACAGGCGCGCAAGGTCGGCGCCTCGGACGCTCAAGTGGAAGTCTCCGAAGGGCAGGGCATGTCGGTCGGCGTGCGCAACGGCCAGATCGAGAACGTGGAGCACAACCGCGACAAGAGCCTGTCCATCAGCGTGTTTGATGGTCAGCGCCGCGGCCATGCCAGCACGTCGGACTTTTCGGCAGAGGCCATTGCGCGCACCGCGCAGGCGGCGTTTGACATCGCCCGCTACACCGCCGAAGACGACTGCGCCGGCCTGCCCGATGCCGAACAACTGGCGATTGGCAAGAGCGCGGCTGCGCTTGATCTCTATCACCCCTGGGATCTGACGCCGCAGAGCGCGGCCAAGATCGCCCTGCGCGCCGAGAAGGCCGCGTTCGCCGTGGACCCGCGCATCCGCAACAGCGAAGGCGCCAGCGTCTCCGCGCAAGAGTCGCACTTTGTCTTGGCCAACAGCCGCGGCTTCTGCGACGGCTACGCCACCTCGTCGCACAGTCTGTCGTGTGCGCCCATTGCAGGCCGGGGCGACGACATGCAGCGCGATTACTGGTGGACGTCCGAATGCGACCCCGCCGACCTGGCCTCTCCCGAGGCGGTGGGCCGCTACGCTGCGGAGCGCGCGCTTTCCAGGCTGAAGGCGCGCAAGTTGTCCACGCGCAAGTGCCCGGTGCTGTTTGAGTCGCCGCTGGCCTCCGGCCTGATCGGCAGCTTCACCCATGCCATCAGCGGCGGGGCGCTGTATCGCAAATCCTCTTTCCTGCAAGGCAGTCTGGGACAGCAGGTTTGGGCCGATCACATCGATCTGATCGAAGACCCCACCCTGCCCAAACGCCGCGGCAGTTCTCCCTTCGACAGCGAAGGCGTGGCCACGCACAAGCGCAGCTTGGTGGACGGCGGCGTGTTGCAAGGCTATCTGCTCGGCTCTTATTCAGCGCGCAAGCTCGGCATGCAGACCACCGGCAACGCCGGCGGCGCGCACAACCTGCTGCTGCAAAGCCGACTGACGCAGGCAAAGGATGATTTGCGCGCCATGCTGCGCAAGCTCGACACCGGGCTGTTCGCCATCGAACTCATGGGCCACGGCGTCAACTATGTGACTGGCGACTATTCGCGCGGGGTCATGGGTTTTTGGGTGGAAGGCGGAAAAATCCGCTATCCCGTGCAGGAGATCACCATCGCGGGCAATCTGCGCGACATGCTGCGCAATGTGGTGGCCGTGGGTGCGGATACGCACACCTACGGCAGCAAAACCACGGGGTCCATCCTGATCGACGGCATGACCGTGGGCGGCGCGGGTTGAGGCTGTCGGCCCCTCGCACAAGGCCGCCTTCGGATGGCCTTGTCGTTTGCGCGTCCGCATTGTTGACTTCAAGTCAAAGCGGGCTTTTTTCAGGGCGTTTGGGATGGGTCAATACAATTGGAATCATCTTGATATGAAATGAACCATCTGTATCAAGAGTGACTTATTTGCCAGGAGACCCTATGGAACGCCGTTCATTTGTCAAACACGCCGGCCTCGCCGGTATTCTCGCGGCGGGTAGCGCACCCGCAGTCGTCATGGCCCAGCAGTCCGTGCGCTGGCGCCTGGCTTCAAGTTTTCCCAATTCGCTCGACACCATTTTCGGTGCGGCCAACATCTTCGCGCAGAAGGTCAAGGAAGCCTCAGGCGGCAAGTTCGAGATTTCGGTGCACGCCGCCGGTGAACTGGTGCCGCCGTTCGGCGTGGTCGACGCCGTGCAGCAAGGCACGGTGGAGTGCTGCCACACCGCGCCGTACTACTTCTTCGGCAAAGACCCGACCTTCGCGCTGGGCTGCGCCGTGCCTTTCGGCATGAACTCCCGCCAGATGAGCGCCTGGATGTATCAGGGCAATGGCCTCAAGCTCATGCGCGAGTTCTACAGCCAGTACAACTTCCTCAACTTCCCCATGGGCAACACCGGGGCGCAGATGGGCGGCTGGTTCCGCAAGCCGATCAAGAGCCTGGCCGACATGAAAGGCCTGAAGATGCGCATCGGCGGTTTCGCCGGCAAGGTGATGGAGCGCATCGGCGTGGTGCCGCAAAACATTCCCGGCGGCGACATCTATCCCTCGCTGGAAAAAGGCACCATCGACGCGGCGGAGTGGGTCGGCCCTTACGATGATCTGAAACTGGGCTTCTACAAGGTGGCGAAGAACTACCTGTATCCCGGCTGGTGGGAAGGCGGCCCGCAGCTTGACCTGTTCGTCAACCAGAAGGCCTACAACGCCCTGTCGCCGGATTACAAGGCCATCGTGGAACTGGCGGCCTCGCACGCTCACATCAATATGCAGGCCATGTACGACGCCAAAAACCCGCCCGCACTCAAGGAGCTGGTGGGCAAGGGCGCCAGGCTGCAGGGTTTCCCGAAAGACGTGATGGAAGCGGCGTTCAAGGCGTCCAACGACATCTACAACGAGCTTTCAGCGAGCAATCCCCACTGGAAGAAGGTCTACACCGACTGGTACAAATTCCGCAACGACGACGTTCTCTGGTTCCGCTTCGCGGAAAACGAGTTCGACCGCTTCATGGCCACGCGCAAATTCACCTGATGTGCGCAGAAGTTGGCTGATGAAAACGCCCCGCAGTCGGGGCGTTTTTTATTCCAAGGCGGCGGCAAGATGGTCGATCAGTGCGCGCAAGGTGGGCGATACAAAACGGCTCGGCGGATAGAGTGCGTAGGCTCGGCCGCCATGACTTCCCAGGAAATTCCAGTCCGGCATGGCCTCCAGCCGCAATGCGCTGTGATTCACGGCATAGCGCCCCTGCACGACGACTTCAGTCTCAGTGTCGCCCTGCCGAAAACGCCAGCACCTGTCGTGAGCATCTTCGCCCAGGGGAAGGCAGCTGCGCGCCGCCAGATCGGACGGATGGGTAATGACCGGGTAGGCCGCAAGATGCGCGGGCGCTGCGCATAGAACCTGCTCTACCTGCATCAGTTCGCGCGCGGCAAAGCCCTCGGGCGGATGACGCGTGACGCGGATCATCAGATCGACGCCCTCGCGAAAGGGATCGATCTCATGGTCGGTCGCGATCAATCGCAGTTGTACCTGCGGCCATTGCGCCAGAAACTGCAAGAGCAAGGGATGCAGCACATGCCGGGCAAATGCCTTGGGGGCGCTGATGCAGATCGATCCCTTGGACGTTCCGGCGATTTGCTGCGGCACTTGCATGACGGCTTGCGCCGCGGCGACCAACTCACCGCAGCGCACGCGCGCCGCGTCTCCTGCGGCGGTCAGACGGAGCTGCCCGGTCGTTCGCAGGATCAACTGAACGCCGAGGCGTTTTTCCAGGCGAGAGACCTGACGGCTCACCGCCGACGGCGATGCGTGACCAAGCCACCCAAAGCACGAACAGCCACAGCACGACGCTCCAGGGGCGGGGCAGCGAAAAGGCCAGACTTGCGGCGAGCACCATGGCAAATGCCGCGTGACCCGAGGGAAAGCTGTGCGCAAACTTGGGCTCTCCAAGCACATGAACCATCTGCGGCCCGAAAACCTCAAGCGGTCGCGGAAAGTGGGCCCAGGGTTTGAGTACGCCGTAAATCGAGAGAAACAACAGCAGATTGGCCCAGGCATAGACCAGCACGCTGCGCAGAGGAATCAGCCGGGGCCAGCGCATCGCGAGGGTCAGCAGCAGGCCGAGGTAGACCGGCAGCAGATGATGGTCGCCCAAGGCGGCGCCCAGGCGTGCAGCGTTGTTCCACACCGGGTTGTCTCCGGCGTGATTGATGGCGAGGAATAGGCGGGCGTTCCAGCCGTCCCATGCGTACCAGAGGTCGTGAGGGTCGAGTTTCACGGGCGGTTATCCGTTTGCGGGCGCCAGGCGCGTGCCCGCGAGCACATCATGCAGATACTGACGGTCTTTGCGCAGCAGGCTGGCGCCGACCCAGAGCAAAATGCCCGCCGCGAGCAGCCAGCCGGTCTCCTCCGGTGAAAGATGCAGGGCCGCGGCCAAGGTCAGGGCGGGAATGACCCAGAGCCAGGACAGAACGGCGCGCCATAGCGCACGCCCAAGGCTAAGCGGCGCCCCGCTTGGGGTGACCAGAGCGATTTTCCAGACCTTCATGGGCAGTGTTTGTCGGCCAGCACTCCAGAACCCGGCGCCATAGCCGGTCAGCGCAACGAATTCTGCGACTTGGAGGATGACTCGGTGTGTTGCCGACGCCTGCGGCAAACCCAACAAGTGCAGTAGCTCTAGCGTGACCGCCGCAGTGAGCAGGGACAGGCCCAGCAGTATGAGCCCTTCATAGGCGAGGCAGGCCAGGCGTCGGCGCAGCGGGGGCGCGTTTATAGAAGGCATGGATTGGGGCGAAGACGTGCGCCCGTCGCGCGAACTTAGCGGGCTGGGCAGCGCAGCACATCTGCACAAGGCACGGCAGCGGAGGCGGGCTTGGCGGGTATCGGCGCCGATGCCTGGAGAGGCGGCTGGGGTGCGGGTTTGACGAGCGGCTTGACAGGCGGCGCGTGGCTTGCAGCAGCCTGTTTGCCCTGCAAATATTTGCCCACCTGTCCGGGGTGGGGTTTGGGATGCCGTGCTTCTTCCTTGAGCCGCTCACGTTCGGCCTGAGGCAGTTTTTGGTAGGCCTCCCAGGCTTCGCGGCGGCTTTGCTGCGGCGTCTTGCCGGTGGAGAGAAAATTTTCGCGCGCCAGGCGACGCTTTTCAGGACTAAGGTGCGCCCACTCATTCATCCGCTGCTGCAGGGTTTTTTGCTGCTCCGCACTCATTGCGGGGTAGCGGGCGGCGATGTCGAGCCATTTTTTCTTGCGGTCGTGATCAAATTCCCGCCAGTCGGCTTTCAGGGGGGCAAGAATGTGCTGCTGCGTCGCGCTGAGATGTTGCCAGCTCGGCGGCGCTTCAGCCGCTTGCGCCGGGGTGACGCAGAACAGCAGGGCCACGAGCAGGCACAGCAGGGCGGACTGAAACAGGGTGGACTGAAGCAGGAGGGAGCGCTTCATCAGGCGTGGAGGACAGGGGCGCAGAGTCATCAGCGCTCCAGCTTGAGGTAGCGGGCAAATCCGGGATCGGCGTAGGCCGCTGGCGGCAAATCGCCCAGCAAAAGGGCGGTGTCGATGTCGGCCGTGACGCGGATGAACCGTTCCTGTTGATAGTCTTGCAAGACCAGCAGGCCGACGACCAGCACGATCAGCGGCAGAACGGCGCCGAAACGAAACAGCCACGACCTCCAGAGCGAGTGGCCCGCCAGCGAAAGGGCGCGGCCCTGCGCGACGGCAGCAGTTGCCGAAACGGGCTGAATCCGGGCGACCGCCATCAGCCGCAGGGCCTTGAGGCGCTCGGACTGTTCGGGCGTGATCTGCTGCTCGGCCTGTTGCAGCCGTGTGGCGAGTTGCTGCGCAAGGCGGGCTTCGACTTTGGGGCGCAGCGGATCGGTTGCGTCGTTTTTCATGAGTAGCCCTGGGCTTTCAAAACGCGTGCCAGCGAATGAATGGCGCGCGAGCAATGCGTTTTGACGCTGCCTTCCGAGCAGCCCATGGCCTGCGCGGTTTCGGCAACGTCGAGTTCTTCCCAATAACGTAACAAAAACGCTTCCCGTTGACGTGCGGGCAAACGCGAAATTTCAGTTTCGAGATGTTTCAGGATCTGCATGCGCTGAACCTGGGTCTCGGCGCTTTCGAGATGCTCGCTCAGAGCTTCGAGTTCCAGCGTTTCGAGCAGGTCAAACTCGCCCTCGCTGTCCTGAGATTCAAAATCCGACAGATTGCTGAAAAGCGCGTTGCGCACCTTGCGCTTGCGATGCCAGTTGAGAATGGCATTGGTCAGAATGCGCTGGAACAGCAGCGGCAACTCCTGGCGCGGTTTGTCGGCGTATTTGGTCGCCAGGCTGATCATCGCCTCCTGTACCAGATCCATCGCGGCGTCGTCGTCGCGCGTCGAGAACGCGGCACGCAAAAAGGCGCGCTTGTCGATACTGGCGAGGAATTCGTTGAGTTCTCGTTCGGTGGCCATCGAGTCGGACGTGGTGCGGTCCGTGAGGATGAGAGGCAACTGCACATTATGCAATGGCGCATCGTTGCATCAAATGGGACTTGGGCAACAGGACTGCACCAGGAACCTCAACCAGCCGACCGGCGTTGGGGCCTTGGTTCGTTCCGAAGGGGAGGCCAAAATTCCAAGGTCATGTGCAGCAGTGCTGCGCTGCACTACACTGTGCTGTTCCGTTTGGTCTGAGCCTCCGTGCAGCAACAAGGGGAGATGCGATTTGCATCGCCTGCCGCGCCCACAACGTTCCAGATCGCACGTGTATCCCAAAGGCCGGCCACAAGCGGGCGCCGAGGGAGACCTGAAGTCTTTCGTCAGAGAAATTCACAAGGTGAACTCATGGAAATGAATCGCACAGAACACAAGTCGGCCGCTACGGCCGCATCAAAGTCCGGCGCGGCTAGCGCGCAGGAACTCACCGGGGCCGAAATCCTGGTGCGATGCCTTCAGGAAGAAGGCGTCAAATTCATGTGGGGCTACCCCGGCGGGGCCGTGCTCTACATCTACGACGAACTCTACAAGCAAACCTCGATCCAGCATGTACTGGTGCGGCAGGAAGCGGCTGCGGTTCATGCCGCAGACGCCTATGCCCGCGCGACGGGCGAGGTCGGCGTGGCCCTGGTGACCTCCGGGCCGGGGGCGACCAATGCCATCACGGGCATCGCCACGGCCTATATGGACTCGATTCCGATGGTGATCATCACCGGGCAGGTGCCGACGACGGCCATCGGGCTGGACGCGTTTCAGGAATGCGATACCGTGGGCATCACTCGCCCGGTGGTCAAACACAATTTCCTGGTCAAGGACGTGCGCGATCTGGCGACGGTGATGAAAAAGGCGTTCCACATCGCCCGCTCCGGTCGGCCGGGCCCGGTGGTGGTGGATGTGCCCAAGGACGTGTCGCGTCACACCACTCAGTTCGAGTATCCCAAGACCGTGGAGATGTGCTCGTACAACCCGGTGCGCAAGGGCCACGGCGGGCAGATCCGCAAGGCGGTGCAACTGCTGCTCTCGGCCAAGCGTCCGTATATCTACACGGGCGGCGGCGTGGTGCTGGCCAATGCGTCTCCCGAACTGCGCAAGCTGGCCGATCTGCTGAAGTATCCCTGCACCAATACGCTGATGGGGCTGGGAGTGATGCCCGGCGAAGACCCGAAGTTTCTCGGCATGCCCGGCATGCACGGCACCTTCGAGGCGAATATGGCGATGCAGCACTGCGACGTGCTGCTCGCGGTGGGCGTGCGGTTCGACGACCGGGTGATCGGCAATCCGGGGCATTTTGCGCAAAACCAGCGCAAGATCGTGCATATCGACATCGATCCTTCCTCCATCTCGAAGCGGGTGAAGGTGGACGTGCCCATCGTGGGCGATGTCGGCGAGGTGCTGCGGGAGCTCATTGATCAGCTCGAACAGTCCTTCAAGGCGGGCAACAAGAACGACGGCGGCGCGCTGGCGGCCTGGTGGGCGCAGATCGACGAGTGGCGCAAGCGCGACTGTCTCGCCTATGAGCATTCGACCGAGGTCATCAAGCCGCAGGCTGTGATCGACACGCTGTACGAGCTGACCAAAGATCGCGAGACCTATATCTGCTCCGATGTGGGACAGCATCAGATGTGGGCCGCGCAGCTCTATAAATTTCCCGAGCCGCGGCGCTGGATCAACTCCGGCGGTCTCGGCACCATGGGCGTCGGGCTGCCCTACGCCATGGGCGTCAAGCTGGCCAAGCCCGAAGCCGAGGCGGTCTGCGTCACAGGCGACGGCTCCATCCAGATGAACATTCAGGAGCTCGCCACCTGCCTGCAATACGGCACGGCGGTGAAGATCATTCTGCTTAACAACCGCTATCTCGGCATGGTGCGGCAGTGGCAGGAGATCGAGTACGAAGGCCGCTACTCGCATTCCTACATGGATTCCTTGCCCGACTTCGTCAAGCTCGCCGAAGCCTATGGTCATGTGGGCATCAAGGTGGACAAGCCCGAAGACCTGCGTCCCGCCATGGAGAAGGCGTTTGCGATGAAAGACCGCACGGTCTTCCTCGACATCTCGGTGGACCCCACAGAGAATGTCTGGCCCATGGTGCAGGCGGGTCGGGGGATCACCGACATGCTGCTCGGTTCGGAGGATCTCTGAGCCATTGAACCGCGCGAGTCGTCGGGGTTTGGCCGTAGCGGCGACTCACCGGACGTCGCGCTCCGCCAAACGCCAAGCCCGCGCTTTCGACAACCGCGTGCGCTGTTATGCACGCTTCCATCATCAATCTCGCAGCAGCCAGGCGACGCTTACCGGCGCCGCGCGAAGCCTGCGTAGAGGAGTGAATTCATGAAACACATCATTGCCGTTCTGCTGGAAAACGAACCTGGCGCCCTGTCGCGTGTGGTGGGCTTGTTTTCCGCTCGGGGCTACAACATCGAATCGCTGGTCGTTGCGCCCACGGAAGATGCCTCGCTGTCGCGCATGACCATTGTCACCAGCGGCTCGGAAGAGGTCATCGAGCAGATCACCAAGCACCTCAACCGGCTCATCGAAGTGGTCAAGGTCGTCGATCTCACCGAGGCTTCCTTCATCGAGCGCGAGCTCATGTTGATCAAGCTGCGGGCCGTGGGCAAGGAGCGCGAAGAGATCAAGCGCATGTCCGACATTTTCCGCGGCCACATCATCGACGTGACCGACAAGTCCTACACCATCGAACTGACCGGCGACGCCGCAAAGCTCGACGCTTTCATCCAGGCGGTCGATCCCGCGGCCATTCTGGAAACCGTGCGAACCGGCAGCTGCGGAATTGGCCGCGCCGAGCGTATCCTGCGCGCCTGATTCCAAGACGGCGCATCTTTTTTCCTTGTGGCGTGGAGCGTCCCGCCAAGAACACAATACCTCAACTTCAGGAGCCAATATGAACGTTTATTACGACAAAGACGCCGATCTCTCCCTCATCAAGGGCAAGAAGGTCACCATCGTGGGCTACGGCTCGCAGGGCCATGCGCATGCCCAAAATCTGAATGACAGCGGCGTGAAGGTCACCGTCGGCCTGCGCAAGAACGGCGCATCCTGGGACAAGGCCAAAAAAGCCGGCCTGAAGGTCGCCGAGGTCGAAAAGGCCGTTGAAGGCGCCGATGTGGTGATGATGCTCATGCCCGACGAGAACATCGCCGAGGTCTATCGCAATGCCGTCGAGCCGAACATGAAGAAGGGGGCTGCACTGGCCTTTGCGCACGGCTTCAACGTGCATTACGGCCAAGTTCAGCCGCGCGCCGATCTCGACGTCATCATGATCGCCCCCAAGGCGCCCGGCCATACCGTGCGCAATACCTACACCCAGGGCGGCGGTGTGCCGCACCTGATTGCGGTGCATGCGGACAAATCGGGCAAGGCGCGCGATCTGGCGCTTTCTTACGCGGTGGCCAACGGCGGCGGCAAGGCCGGCATCATCGAGACCAACTTCCGCGAGGAGACCGAGACTGATCTGTTCGGCGAGCAGGCCGTGCTGTGCGGCGGTACTGTCGAACTCATCAAGGCAGGCTTCGAGACCTTGGTCGAGGCCGGCTACGCGCCCGAGATGGCCTACTTCGAGTGCCTGCACGAACTCAAGCTCATCGTCGACCTGATCTACGAAGGCGGCATTGCCAACATGAACTACTCGATCTCCAACAACGCGGAGTATGGCGAGTACGTCACCGGGCCGAAGGTGGTCACCGAGGACACCAAGAACGCCATGCGTCAGTGCCTCAAGGACATCCAGACGGGTGAATACGCCAAGAGCTTCATTCTGGAAAACCGCGCCGGTGCGCCCACCTTGCTTTCGCGCCGCCGTCTGACCTCCGATCATCAGATCGAACAGGTCGGCGAGAAGCTGCGTGCGATGATGCCTTGGATCAAGGCCAACAAATTGGTGGACAAATCGAAGAACTGATCTTCGGACCCTTTGACTTTCACAACACCCGGCCCATGCCGGGTGTTGTGCTTCATGCCGGGCCTTCCGGCGGCTAAACTCCACCCATGACTTATCCCCATCCCATTCTGGCCCGCGAAGGCTGGCCCTTTATTGCCAGCAGCGTGCTGCTTTCCGTGATCGTTTGGGCGCTCGCCGGGTTCTGGTGGTCATTGCCGATCTGGCTGCTGACGATTTTCGTGGTGCAGTTCTTTCGTGATCCCGCCCGCCCGATCCCTCGCGATCCGCTCGCCGTTCTCAGCCCGGCCGATGGCCGCATCGTGGCCATTACGCACGCGTTCGACCCTTACGCCGGGCGCGATGCACTCAAGATCAGCGTGTTCATGAACGTGTTCAATGTGCATTCAAATCGCGCCCCGGTGGACGGCGCCTTGCGCGATGTGCAATATTTCCCGGGTAAATTTGTGAACGCCGATCTCGACAAGGCCTCCGAGCAAAACGAGCGCAATGCGCTGGTGATCGATTGCGACGGTCGCGTGGTGACTGCCGTGCAAGTCGCCGGCTTGATTGCCCGGCGCATTCTTTGCTACGTCAAGGCGGGCGATGCCTTGCAGCGCGGGCAACGGTTTGGATTCATCCGGTTTGGCTCGCGTGTCGATGTCTATCTGCCGCTGGATGCGCAGTCGCGCGTTTCGATCGGAGACAAGGTTTACGCCAGCAGCACGGTGCTGGCCGATTTCGCCGCCTGAAGTCTTTTCCCGAAGCCGCCCATTACTTCAGAACGCCCCCAGACCTGCCGCGTTCGCGTCAGTCCCCCCGAGGGGATGAGAAAACTTGGGGCGGCCCTGCGTTTCCTTGAGAGGTTGAGCATGTCGCGAAATGTGGCCCAATTTCCCCAGCAGACCAGTTTGTCGGAACAGGCAGATGCGCCGCCAGAAACCGATACGCCTCGGTCGCCGGAGGTGTTCTATCGGCCGCCTGAGCCTGACGACGATCCTGTACGCCGTCGTCGGCGCGGCATCTATCTTCTGCCCAACTCCTTCACCGCTGCCGCGTTGTTCTGCGGTTTCTACGCCATCGTGATGGCGATGAGCGGGCGATACGACTCTGCGGCCACGGCCATCTTCGCCGCCATGGTGCTTGACAGCCTCGATGGCCGGGTTGCGCGGATGACCAATACCCAAAGCGAATTCGGCGCCCAGTTCGACTCGCTCGCCGACATGGTGTCGTTCGGCGCCGCCCCTGCGCTCATCATTTATGAATGGTCGCTGCGCGGTCTGGGCAAGCTGGGCTGGTTGGCCGCCTTCGTGTATTGCGCAGGGGCGGCTCTGCGGCTTGCGCGCTTTAACACCAATGTTGCGGTGATCGACAAACGCTACTTTCAAGGCCTGCCCAGTCCGGCCGCTGCCGCGCTGGTGGCCGGTTTTCTCTGGATCATGACGGATGCCGGTGTGCAGGGCGCGCATGTCGCCTGGTTCAGCTTTGTCATCACGCTTTTCGCCGGGCTCACCATGGTGACCAACGTGCCGTTCTACAGCTTCAAGGACGTGAGCTTCCGCCGCAGCGTGCCGTTCATCAGCATCTTTCTCATCGTGCTGTTGATAGGTCTGATCGCGTACCAGCCTCCGCTGGTGTTGTTTGGCTTGTTTGTTCTATATGGATTGTCCGGCTACGGCGTCTATGTGTGGCATCGACTCAAAGGCCGTCCGGTTAGCGTGATCGCCACCTCAGTGGACGAGCCTGATGAACGCGGCTTGCATTGATCAATCTTTTTACGAGAGAGTGAGTCCTTTCCAATCCAGAAATGAGCCTGAAGGAGGGTGGCATGTGAGGTTCTT
>DYKQ01000043.1:0-11668 GCA_020722545.1 Thiomonas intermedia
GGGGGGCTCAGGAGTTTGCAGCGCAAGCCCTTCAGACTGGGATCGGTCTACTGTTCGAGACGCCGGGTCTTGTCGACGGCGCTGCTGGCATGGGCATGTGCGTTCTCCAACACGCCGGGCAAGGATGGAGCATGGTCGGCCTCATGTAATGAATTGAGACCCTGTGTAACCATCTTTTTCATTTGCGGGCACAGATCAAACGATGCCGACGCCGAAAATTTGCGCCCCGGCTCCATTGCGAAAGGTCAATCTATTAGAGGAACTCTCGGCGCAGCATCTCGCCCATTCTTCCAACGAGACGAGTGTGGGCCATGGATTTCCATCAACAAGCCGGAGAAAGCCGGATTGCGCACGCAGCGCGAACCCGGCTGGCGCAGACCGCGCAAACTGTTTTCCTTGCCGCCAGTCTGCTGGCGCTCAGCCCGTTTGCCGCCGCGCAAGACGCCGCAAGCTTTGTCGCGCAGAACGGGGCGAAAGTTCAACCCGCCGATGCGGCGCAGGATAGTTGGCATGTGGCGCCCAGTGTCGTGCCCGCGGTGCAGCAGGGCAATGTGGGCAAGGAAATGCCGCAGGATCATAGCCAGTTTCCGCAGCTCAAGGGGCCATTCACCTCGCCCGAGCAGGTCACCAAAGCCTGCCTGAGCTGCCACACCGACGCGGCCAAGCAGGTCATGTCCACCATTCACTGGACGTGGAAGGCCTACGACCCCAAGACCAAGACGCTGGTGGGCAAGAACCACGTCTATAACAACTTCTGCGTCAGCCCGATCAGCAACGAGCAGTTCTGCACCGTGTGCCATGTGGGCTATGGCAGCATGGACCCGAACAAGTTCATCCCCTTCGACCACCGCAGCCAGGATCATGTGGACTGTCTGGTGTGTCACGACCAGACCAAGACTTATCACAAGATTCCGTTCATCGGCGGCAATCCGGCGATGGAAAAAATCGCGGTGCGTCCCGGCTGCGGCGAGGTCTATGGCACCGACAAGCCTTTCGTCGAGCCGGAGAACCTCGCCCACATCGCGCAGCATGTGGGCTCGCCCACGCGCTACACCTGCGGCCAATGCCACTTCTATGGCGGCGGCGGCGACGGCGTGAAGCACGGCGACCTGGACAGCTCGCTGGTCAACCCGGCGCGCGCTGAAGACGTGCACATGGCGACCAAGGGCCTGAACTTCTCTTGCCAGGAGTGCCACAAGACCGAGAACCACAACGTCAGCGGTTCGCGCTACATCACCGACATGATGTTCGGCGACAAACAGTTCATGCGCGGCAACCCGCACAACACCCAGGCGGCGAGCTGCGTGTCGTGCCACGGACAGACGCCGCACAAAGGCAATGACCTCAACAGCCAGATTCAGGCCGCGACGCTGAACATGCACACCCGCAACATCGCCTGCGAAACCTGCCACATCCCTGAGTTCGCGCGCGGCGGCCTGCCCACCAAAATGGAGTGGAACTACGCCACCGCAGGCAAGCTCGCGCCCAACGGCTCGCCGCTGGTCATCAACGACAGCCACGGCTGGAACACCTACTGGGGCGTCAAAGGCAGCTTCAAGTGGGCGGAAAACGTGGTGCCGCAGTACCGCTGGTTCAACGGCGTGGAGCGCTGGATGAATATCGGCGACAAGGTGCAGGACTTCAAGAACAAGGACGGCGTGGTGCAGCTCAACGCCATCGAGGGCAGCCCGACCGACGGCAAGTCCAAGATTTTCCCGTTCAAGATCATGCGCAACAACCAGCCGTATGACACCCAGACCGGCATTCTCGCGGTGTTCCATTCCTTCGGCTTCGACAAGGATTCCTACACCATGAACTACGACTGGCAGACCTCAATCGCGGCCGGCATGAAGGCCGCGCACCTGCCGTATTCAGGGCACTACGGCTTTGTCAAGACCGATATGTACTGGCCGATCGAGCACATGGTGGCGCCCAAGACGCAGGCGCTCTCGTGCATGCAGTGCCACGCCAGCGACGGTCGGCTGCAAAACATCGACGGCGTGTACATGCCGCATCGCCCGAAAGACCACAACACCTGGCTGGAACGCATCGGCCTGACCGCCGCCGCGCTGGCGCTCGCAGGCGTGCTGCTGCACGGCCTCATCCGCTTCGGCCTGTGGCTGCGCCGCCGCGGTCATTGAAAGGACACCATCATGACGACCCAACGCGTTTACATGTTCACCCGCTTCGAGCGCTTCTGGCACTGGAGCCAGGCCGCGCTCATCATCACCATGCTGTTCACCGGCTTCGAGATTCACGGCTATCTGGGCGGCTTCAACTTCGAACAATCGCTGCTCATCCACGAATACGCCGCCTGGCTGCTGATGACCCTGTGGGTTTTCGCCATCTTCTGGCACTTCACCACCGGCGCGTGGAAGAACTACATCCCCGACCTGCGCCCGAAAAGCCTGTGGACGGTGGCGCGCTATTACGCCTGGGGCATGTTCGTCGGCGAACATCACCCGTATCACAAAGCGCCGTTTCGCAAACACAACCCGCTGCAGCGGCTGGCGTATCTGTGGCTCAAACTGATGATCAATCCGCTCATCTGGGCCAGCGGCCTGCTGCTGCTGTTCTTCAGCTATGGCTGGATTCGCCTGTCGCCCCTGGGGCTGCAACTCGACTGGGTGGCGCTCACCCACACCGCAGCGGCCTACATGATGCTGCTGTTCTTCATCCTGCACGTCTATCTGGCCACCACCGCGCATCCGCCAACCGCCTACATCAAGGCCATGATCACTGGCTGGGAAGACGAACCGGCTGCGCCCTCCTCCAGCGTCGCACAACCGGAGCCTCACCATGGCTGATACCCGACTCTCCCGCACCGGCCATCCGATGCAGTTGACCGTGCTGGGCGCCGCGCTCTCGGCCCTGAGCCTGAGCGCCGTTCTGAGCATCGACCCCCTCGCGCAGGCTGCCGAACCTGCGGCCAAGCCCGCCTCGGCCCCGGTGACGCAAATCAATCTGGAAAGCGCCTCGCTCACCGATCTGCCCGGCTCGCCCTCGCGCGTGCGCATCGACCAGAGTCTGGGCGTGCACGCCATCAAGCAGCGCGACGGCTTTGTCGAGCTGGACAACGCCGTGCTGCTCAAGACCTATGTCTATGCGTATTCCAGGCAGCCGGTGAACTACACCGGCATCCTCACGCCGAATACCGAAATGATCGAACCGCCCGCGCCGGTGCAGGCCAGCGCGAAGGAAAAGCAGCAGGTCGACGCCATGATCGCTTTCGACAAGACGCACCCCAAGCTGCGCATCGACGTCGATGACATCGCGCTCGACGCCTATGTGCCGCAGGGCAAGTACTACCCCATCGACAACCGCCTGTTCATCCACGGCGTCGGGTATTACTTCGACAACTCGCCGTATCACTACACCTACGATCACCCCGAGGCATTCCGTCACCTCGCCTGCGCCGATGCCGCCGTGATGAAAACCCTCAACGACGCCATCGCCAACTACCAGCACTTTCACATGGCCATTTTCGCCACCGTGCTCGGCGCCGACGCCAAGACGCAAGGGTTGCTGCTGCGGGTGGATGAAGTGCAGCTCAAGGATGCACTGGGCAATGTGCTGATCGACCAGAAGGCGCAGTGAGCGACTTACAAAACCCCTCCCCCTCCCAGCCTCCCCCACGAGTGGAGGAAGAGCAAACACTCCTCCATGGCACAGGAGGGTTGGGGTGGGGTGGGGCTGTTTCGGTAGAGCCGCTCAAGCCGAGCGGTAGTCTTTGAGGTATTTGCCCTCGAACCAGCGCTTGGCCCAGGTGAAGGCGCGAGAAGGCGGCAAGACGATGGTTTTGTTCTCGTCGCGGAACACCAGAATGCCGCTATCCACGGTATCGACGATGCACACCAGCTCAGCCTTGGGCACGTGCGTCGCGGGCTGGCCTTGCATCACCAGCAGCAGATTCTCGGCGGCGGCCTTGGCCTGCAGGTCGGCCATGTGCGCCTGCTTGGGCTGCCAGTCCGGGCCAGGATAGCTGCCGACGTCTCCGGCAACGAACACGCGCTCGAATCCGGGCACGGCGCAATGCGCGTCCGCCTGAATGAAGCCGCCGGGCGAGCGCGGCAGCTCGGAGTTGTGCGTCCAGCCCGGCCCCGTCATGCCGGGCATGAACAGAATGAGATCGGCCTTGACCAGGCCGCCCTCGGTCTCCACCCCTTCGGGCGACATGCGCAGCGGCTTGTGGCCCAGATGGGTGTCGATGCGGCGCTTGGCCATGTGCGACAGCAGCCCGGTGACGGCGCGCTCTCCCAGGCGCTGGCCCGGCGTTTCGGAGGCGTTGAAAAACACCAGTTCCACCTTGTCGCGTTTGCGCTGGCGGCGCAGCCAGGTGTCGATGCCGAACAGCAGCTCGAACATCGGCCCGCCGCGCGCGGCCGTGGGCTCCTGCGGGTTGCCGCCAAAGCCGCAGGCGATGCGCCCGCTGTCCATCGCCAGCAGCCGTTCGCGGATTTTTTCCGCCGCCGCCACGCCCTCGCATAGCGCGATGGCATGTTCGATGCCCGGCAGCTTTTTGATGAAGCGACCGCCCGTGGCGATGATCAGGCCATCGTTTTCCACCGGCCCGGCGGTGGTCAGCACGGTGCGCCCGCCGTCTTGCAGGCCGGTGACTTCCGCTGCGAGAAAGTCGATACGGTGCTTGCGCAAATACGGCGTCAGGTCGATGACCAGATCGCTGCTCTTGCGCACCCCCGTGGGCACCCAGATCAGGCTGGGCAGATAGACGAACTCGGCCTTGGGCGCGACCAGGGTGATCTGCGCGGCGGGCGCCTTGGCGCGCAAGGTGCGCGCCGCAGTAAGGGCGGCAAACCCGGCGCCGAGGACAACAAAATGGGAAGACATGATGGATGGGTTCTGCGAATACGACAGGAGCGAAGCATAGGTCCGGCATGGCCGTTGGGGCTTGTGAATTGTCAGAGCCAAAGGGTCCGCTGCCCGGGCTGCCCCACCCTTTATGAAACGCTTTGTAAATGCCGTTGACGCGCACCGGACAAGCGGTGAATTCTCAATAAAGAACGAGCGTTCGATTTTCTGATGAATACAAGGCCGCGACACGGCCAGACGACGGAGACAACCCATGAACACCTTCTCGCTGAAGACGGCCCTGGTCGTCAGTTCCAGCGCCCTGCTGCTCGCGGCCTGTGGTGGTGGCGGCTCCGACAACCCGGCCAGCGGGTCGGCTGACACCCTGGTTTCAGCCAGCGCCACGCCCACCGCGGCGATCTCGACCAACACCATTGCCACGTCGAGCCACTGGATGGGGCGCTACCCCAGCGGGGTGCAGCAGCTCATCGGCGCGCCGGTTTGCGGCGTCACGGTCTACAAGTACACCTACGCCACCGTCGGCGGCGAAAACGAACCCACCACCGCCACCGGCGCGCTGATGATTCCCACTGGCAGCACCGCGCAATGTCAGGGCGCAAGGCCCATCGTGCTCTACGCCCACGGCACCGCGCTGAGCAAGAACCGAGATCTGGCCGCACTCGGCGACCCGAGCAACCCCGCCTTCGGCACTGCGTCGCGCGTGGCCATGATCTTCGCCGCGCAGGGCGACATCGTTGTCGCGCCCAACTACGCGGGTTATGACACCTCGCCCCTGCCCTACGCACCCTATCTCAACAAACAGCAGCAGTCGCAGGACATGATCGACAGCCTCACGGCCGCGCGGCAGGCGTTGATGCAACTGAACCTGCCCGTGAGCGACAACGGCAAGCTGTTCGTCACCGGTTATTCGCAGGGCGGCTTCGTGTCTATGGCGACCCTGGCCAAGCTCGACGCGCAGGGCCGCCCGGCCACAGCGGGCGCGCCGATGTCCGGGCCCTATGGCATGCTGGCCATCAGCGATGAAATCATGCTCGGCCACCCCAATGTCGGCGGCACGGCCTACCTGCCGCTGGTCGCCAACTCTTACGCCCACCTGCCCGCGGGGTCGCCGCAAATCGATCTTGCCGCCATGTTCAACCCGCTTTACGCGGACGCGCCGACGCTGTTCCCCGGCCCCGTGGGCTTTGCGGGCTTTGGCCAACTGGTGCAGGCCGGAAAGATTCCGTACACCGCCATTTTCCAGTCGTCGCCCACCGGCAACGCTACGCTGGATAGCCTGAGCGAAGGCTGGCCGCTCGGCCCGTTGGGCTTCGATCCGACCGACCACCTCATCAGCACCGCTTTCCGCGCGCAATATGTAGCCGACGTGCTCGCCCACCCCGACGGCGCCGCACCCATTGATGGCTCTGCGCCCAACTTCACCACCGGCACGCCAACGCCTGCGAGCAACCCGCAAGACCCCTTGCGGCAAATTCTTCTCGCTAACGACCTGCGCAGCTACACCCCCAGCATGCCGCTGCTGATGTGCGGTGGCGATCAAGACCCCGAAGTGTTCTGGAACCAGGACGCCGGGGCCATGACTGCCACCCTGATGAACAAGGCCCAGACCACCAACCCCGGCCTGCGCTTTGCCACCATCGACCTCGACAACCAGGGCAGCCCCGGCGCCTACAGCAACGGCCTGACCAGCTTCGGCCTGAACACCGCACAGCAACAGATCCTGCAGGCCGTGGCGAGCACGGTGCAGGGCGGGTTCATCGCGTATCAGCAGGGTGTGGTGCAAGCGGCAGAAGCGCAGGGCTACACGGCGCAACAGGCCGCTGCCTACGCGATGGAGAACTACCACACCGACGAGCGCCCGTTCTGCACAGTTGCGGCGCGCGCCTTCTTCAATCTTTACGCGCAGTAAGCGGGCGGGCGCACGCCCGCAAACTCACCGTGTTCACGCGGGCAGGCAGGTCTGGCGCAATACAGACGCCGCAACATAGCAAATACAGCGGGAATACACTGCAGTTTCGCCGCTTGGACACGATGAGGATGATCACATGGCCTTGGCACAACACAAACTGAATCTGGACGATTACCTCGTCTGGGAAAACGCACAGCCCGAGCGGCACGAGTTCTACCGCGGCGAGACCTTCGCCATGGTGGGGGTGCGGCGGGTGCATGGCATGGTGTCGGGCAATCTGTTTGCAGCCCTCAAATCCGCCCTGCGCGGCGGCCCCTGCGAGGTGTTCACCGAAAGTCTGAAGGTGCAGGTGGCCGATGAGGCGGTGTTTTACCCGGATGTGTTCGTCACCTGCCATGCCGACGACCTGCGTACCGACATGGTGTTTCGTCACCCGGTGCTCATCGTCGAGGTGTTGTCTGACAGCACCCAAGGGTATGACCGCAGCCTGAAGTTTGCGATGTACCGGCGCATCGCCGAGCTGCGCGAATATGTGCTGATCGACCCCGACAGCCGCAGCGTGGAGGTGTTCCGGCGCAACGAACGCGGTCTGTTCGAGCTGCACGATTTCACCGGGCTGGCGGAGATGGAACTCGCCAGCGTGCAATTGCGCATCCCCCTGACGGAAGTGTTCAGCGGCCTGGAGCCGCTTCCCGCCGCCTGATTCCCCCTACGTCGCTGCGCGGCAGACGGCGGCGAGCTTGTTGCCATCGGGGTCGCGCACATAGGCGACGTAGAAATCAGGGCCGTAGTGCGGTCGCAGACTTGGCGCGCCTTCGCTGCGGCCGCCATGCGCCATTGCGGCGGCATGAAAAGCATCGACCTGCGCCCGGCTGCTGGCAGCCAACGCGATCATGGTTCCATTTCCCGCTGTGGCCGGCTGACCGTTGAAGGGTTTGCACAGCCACAGCGCCAGTTCCACTCGCCCTTCATCGGCGTAGCGGCCCCAGCCGATTTCATGGGTGGGATCGTCGTCTTCGGTCACGCAGCGCGCGTGGCCCAGCGTGGCCAGCACAGGGTCGTAAAACGCCGCCGCCCGAACGAGATCATTGCTGCCGAGCATGAGGTAGGTGAACATGGCCTTACTGGTCCCGCTTTCACGCAAAAATCTTCCCCGGATTGAGGATGCCCTTCGGATCGAGCGCCTGCTTGATGGCGCGCATCACGTCGAGCGCGTCGTCGCCGGCTTCTTCGCGCAGGAAGCCCTGCTTGTGCAGGCCGATGCCGTGTTCGCCGCTGCAGGTGCCGCCGAGTTTGAGGGCGCGGCGCACGAGCTGGGCGTTGAGGCGTTCGGCCAGTTCGCGCTCTTCGGGTTTGGCGGGGTCGATGAGGTAGCCGATGTGGTAGTTGCCGTCGCCCACATGGCCGACGACAAAGTAGGGCAGACCGGCGGCGTCGGCTTCAAGAATGGTGTCGTTGATGCTTTCGGCCAGGCGAGAAATGGGCACGCAGGTGTCGGTGGTCACGCAGCGGCAGCCGGGTTTCATTTGCAGTGCGGAAAGGTAGGCGTGGTGCCGCGCCTTCCAAAGCTTGGTGCGCTCTTCCGGCGTATCGGCCCAGGAGAAGTCGCTGCCGTGGTAGTCCGCTGCAATGGCCTGCACGCTTTCGGCCTGCTCGCGCACCCCGGCGGGCGAGCCGTGGAACTCCATCAGCAGCAGCGGCTGCTCGGGAAGGCCCAGGCGATCATGTGCATTGACCGCGCGCACCGCGTGGGCGTCCATCAACTCGCAGCGGGCGATGGGGATGCCGGCCTGGATGAGGGCGATGGTGCAGTCCACCGCGTGCGCCACGTCGGGGAAGGAGCAAACCGCCGCGGCCACGGCCTCGGGCTGCGGGTACAGGCGCAGGGTGACTTCGGTGACGATGCCCAGCGTGCCCTCGCTGCCCACCATGAGGCGGGTGAGGTCGTAGCCCGCGCTGCTTTTGCGCGCCTGGGTGCCGGTGCGCACCACGCGGCCGTCGGCCAGTACCACGGTGAGCGCCAGCACGTTTTCGCGCATGGTGCCGTAGCGCACGGCGTTGGTGCCGGAAGCGCGCGTTGCGGCCATGCCGCCCAGCGTGGCGTCGGCGCCGGGGTCGATGGGGAAGAACAGGCCGGTGTGGCGCAGTTCGTCGTTCAACTGCAGCCGCGTGACCCCGGCCTGCACGGTAACGAGCATGTCGGCGGCGGCCACGTCGAGGATGCGGTTCATGCGCGTGAGATCGAGGCTGATGCCGCCCTGCACCGCAAGCAACTGACCTTCGAGCGACGATCCGGCGCCAAAGGCGATGACCGGCACGTCGTGCGCGGCGGCGAGCTTCACCGCGTCGGCCACGTCCTGCGTGCTTTCGCAGAACACCACGGCGGACGGCGGCGGCACGTCGAAGGGCGATTCATCGCGCCCGTGCTGCTCGCGCACCGCCTGTGCGGTGGAAAGCTGCGCGCCGAACCGCGCGGCCAGCGCGTCGAGCAGGGCGGGCGGGGTGGGGCGGGTGAGCACGGTGGGAACGAGCGGGGCGTTCATGGCGACAGTCCTTGCAGAGCGCGGGTTTGCGCAATTCGACAAGAATACGCCGTTCACACCACAGGAGAAAACCAGATGGGCCACCGCCTCACCGCCATATCCACCCGCACTGGCGACGCGGGAACCACCGGGCTGGGGGACGGCTCGCGCTGTCTGAAATCGGCCGCGCGCATCCATGCCCTGGGCGAGGTCGATGAGCTCAATTCGCATCTCGGGCTATTGCGCAGCATGGGGTTGCCGCAGGCCATCGACGCCTTGCTCTCGCAGGTGCAGCACGATCTGTTCGATCTCGGCGGCGAGCTGTCGGTGCCCGGTATGATTCTGCTCAAACCCGAGCAGGTGGCCGGGCTCGATGACGCGCTGAAAGACTACAACGCCAAGCTGCCGCCGCTGGCCGAATTCATTCTGCCCGGCGGCACGCAGACGGCCTCGCAGGCGCATGTGTGCCGCACCGTGGCGCGCCGTGCCGAGCGGGCGGTGGTGGCGGTGTCATGCGAGGTGGCGCAGGCCGGCGGGGCCGAGGCGGCCACGCTGCTGCGCGCCGAACTGCTGCAATACCTCAATCGCCTGTCCGATCTGCTGTTCGTGCTGGCGCGCACGCTCAACCGCGCGGGCGACGCCGCCAGCACCGAGGTGTACTGGAATCATCAACGTCAGCCCAAGGCTTGACGCCCAAGCGGCAGGCTCCAAGCGACATACTTCTTCACACGGCCTGCACACGGCTTTCACGTCGCGCAGGCAGGATGTGAAGACTGCCCATCGACCTGTTTTTCCACCGTGACACCCCGCCCATGACTGCGAACTCCCCCTCCCCTGAACAAAATCGCCGTCCTTTGACCGCCCGCCGCTGGTTGTGGGGCGGGCTGGGCGTGGCGCTGCTCGCCGCGGGCAGTCTGGCCTTGCTGGGCGGCGAGCACCCGGCGCAGGCGCAGATGCGCGGCCCGAGCGGAATGGAAAAAGGGCAGATGCCGCCGCAGCCGGTCACGGCATCTGTCGCCAAAACGCAGGACGTGCCGGTATGGCTGACCGCGCTGGGCACGGTTACGCCGCGCAGCTATGTGAACGTGATGCCGCGGGTGGCCGGACTGCTGCAGAGCGTGGACTACAAACAGGGGCAGATGGTCAAGGCGGGTCAGCTGCTCGCGCAGATCGACCCGCGGCCCTTCCGCATCGCAGTAGAGCAGGCGCAGGCGCAGGTGGAGCAGACCCAGGCGCAGCTCGCCGGCGCGCAAAGCGATTTGCTGCGCTATGAAACCCTGCTCAAGCAAGACTCGATTTCGGCGCAACAGGTCAGCGATCAGCGCGCCACCGTGGCCCAGCTCAAGGCCACGCTCGACGCCAACAAGGCCGCGCTCGACAACGCCAGACTGCAACTGAGCTGGACGCGCATCACCGCCCCGGTCAGCGGCCTCGTCGGCCTGCGCCCGGTGGACGCCGGCAATATGGTGACGACTTCGGGCGCCGTGGGCAGCAACACCAGCAGCAGCACCAACTCGGCCTCACCCATCGCCACCATCGCGCAGGTGCAACCGGTGGACGTGACCTTCGCTCTGCCGCAGCAGCAGATCGGCGAGGTGGTCAGCCAGCTCATGGCGGGCAAGCAGTTGCAAACGCAGGCGTGGGACGCGCGCAACACCCAGCTGCTCGAAACCGGCAGACTGATCGCCGCCGATAACCAGATCAACAGCACGACGGGCACCCTCAATCTGCGCGCCGAGTTCGCCAACCCGAAGCTGACCCTGTTCCCCAACCAGTTCGTCAACGTGCGGCTGCTGGTGCGCACCCTTCCCGACGCGATCGTGGCGCCCACTACCGCTGTGGCGGTTGGCGCGCCCGGCACTTATGTGTATGTCATCGGGCCGGACAACAAAGTGAAGATGCGAGTGGTGAAAACCGGGGTGGCATACGACAACCTCACGCAGATCGTCAGCGGCCTGAAGCCGGGCGAGCGCGTCGTCACCGACGGCCTCGACCGCCTGCGCGACGGCCGCGAGGTGAAAGTGGTGCAGGCCGCGGGCAGCGCGGGTGGAGCGCGCGCCCGATCTGACGCCCACGCCAAGCCCGCCGCCAGTGGAGCGCGCTGAGCATGAGTGCGCCGCACGACGACAACGCCTCCCCACCCCAGCCCTCCCCGCATAGCGGAGAGGGAGCAAACCCCTCCTCCTCGGATGGTGGAGGCAGGGAGGGGCCGCTCGGTGACAAACCCTCCCCTCCCCAACCCTCCCCGCAAAGCGGAGAGGGAGCAAACCCCTCACCCGCAGGTGGAGAAGGTTGGGAGGGGCATCCGAAGGAAGCGCGAAGCGCTGTTCTCACCTCCCCCACTTGTGGGGGAGGTTGGGAGGGGCATCCGAAGGAAGCGCGAAGCGCTGTTCTCACCTCCCCCACT
>DYKQ01000043.1:11768-19853 GCA_020722545.1 Thiomonas intermedia
AGGTTGGGAGGGGCATCCGAAGGAAGCGCGAAGCGCTGTTCTCACCTCCCCCACTTGTGGGGGAGGTTGGGAGGGGGAGCCGCTCGAAGACCGGCCCAGTCCCTCGCGGCTGTTCATCCTGCGCCCCATCGCCACCACGCTGCTGATGATTGCGGTGCTGGTGGCCGGGTTCGTGGGCTACAAGCTGCTGCCGCAGGCCGCACTGCCTGAAGTCGATTACCCCACCATCCAGGTCACCACGCTGTACCCCGGCGCCAGCCCGGACGTGATGGCCTCTTCGGTCACCGGCCCGCTGGAACAACAGTTCGGCCAGATGCCGGGGCTGGCGCAGATGTGGTCGGTGAGTTCCGGCGGCGCCTCGGTCATCACCCTGCGCTTCGATCTGTCGCTGTCGCTCAGCGTGGCCGAGCAGGAAGTGCAGGCCGCCATCAACGGCGCGAGCAATCTGCTGCCCTCCGACCTGCCGCAGCCGCCGATCTACGCCAAGGTCAACCCGGCCGACGCCCCCGTCATCACCCTCGGCCTGACCTCGGCCACCCTGCCGCTCACCACGCTCTACGACCTGGCCGATACGCGCCTGAGCCAGAAACTCTCGCAAGTGTCGGGCGTGGGCCTGGTCACGCTCTCGGGCGGACATAAACCCGCCATTCGCGTGACGGTCAACGGCCCGGCGCTGGCCGCGCTGGGGCTGACGCTCGACAGCATTCGCACCGCAATTGCCGGGGCGAACGTCAACAGCCCCAAGGGCAGCATCAGCGGCAGCCAGCAGTCGTTCAGCATCGACGCCAACGATCAGTTGCAGTCGCCGCAGCAATACCGCGACATGATCATTGCCTACTCCGGCGGCGCGCCGGTGCGGCTGGGCGACGTGGCCACCATCAGCACGGGTGCGGAAAACGCCTGGCAGGCCGCGCTGGTCAACGGCAAGCCGGGCATCGTGATCAACGTGCAGCGCCAGCCGGGCGCCAATGTCATCGCCGTGGTCGATGCGATTCACAAGCTGCTGCCCAGCCTGCAGACGCAGCTTCCCGCCGCCGCGCAGCTCACGGTGTTGTCCGACCGCACCGTGACCATCCGCGCCGCCATTGCCGACGTGCAGTTCGAGCTGCTGCTGGCCGTGCTGCTGGTGGTGCTGGTGATCTTCGTGTTCCTGCGCAGCGTGCGCGCCACCTTCATTCCGGCCACCGCGGTGCCGCTGGCGCTGGTGGGCACTTTCGGCGCGATGTATTTGTTCGGTTTTTCCATCAACACCCTCACCCTCATGGCGCTGACCATCGCCACCGGCTTCGTGGTGGACGACGCCATTGTGATGATCGAAAACATCTCGCGCTACATCGAAGCCGGCGAGCGCCCGCTCACCGCCGCGCTCAAGGGCGCAGGACAGATCGGCTTCACCATCATCACCCTCACCTTCTCGCTCATCGCCGTGCTCATTCCGCTGCTGTTCATGGGCGATGTGGCGGGGCGGCTGTTCCGCGAATTCGCCATCACCCTGGCGGTGGCCATTGTCATTTCGGCCATCGTGTCGCTGACCTTCACGCCCATGCTGTCGGCCCGCCTGCTGCGGCACACGCCGGAACAAAAACAAAGTTGGCTGTTCCGCTCCACCGGCGCGTTTTTCGACCGGCTTTCGGCCCGCTACACCCGCGCGCTGCGCTGGGTGCTGCGGCATCAGCCGCTGGTGCTGCTGTTCGCGGCGGGCACGCTGGTGCTCACGGTGGTGCTGTACGTGCTCATTCCCAAAGGCTTCTTTCCGGTGCAGGACACCGGCATGATCCAGGCCACCACCGTGGCGCCGCAGGACGTGTCGTTCCAGTCGATGAACGCGCGCCAGCAGGCGCTGGTCGATGCGCTGCTCAAAGATCCGGCGGTGGAGTCGGTGTCATCGGTGGTCGGCATCGACGGGGTGAACACCACCATGAACACCGGGCGGCTGCTCATCTACCTCAAGCCGCTCGATGAACGCCCGCGGGTGCAGGCCCTCATCAGCCGACTCGACGCGCGCGCCGCCAAGGTCGAAGGCATCGAAACCTACCTGCAGCCGGTGCAAGACCTGACCATCAACGACATCGCCAGCCGCTACCCCTATCAGTTCAGCCTGTCGGCCACCAGCGCCGCGCAGCTCTCCAGCGCCAACACCGCGCTGATGGATCGGCTCAAGGCGCTGCCGCAACTCTCCGGCGTGACCAGCGATCTGCAGGATCAGGGCTTGCAGGCTTATGTGGACGTGGACCGCAGCGCGGCCTCGCGTCTGGGCATCACCATGAGCGCGATCGACAGCGCGCTGTACAACGCCTTCGGACAGCGGCTGGTCTCGACCATCTTCACCCAATCGGCGCAGTACCGCGTGGTGCTCGGCGTGGAAAGGCAGCCCGACCAGGGCCTTGGCGCATTCAACAGCGTGTATCTCACCGGCAGCAACGGGCAGGCGGTGCCGCTGTCCACCATTGCCACCATCGAGCCGCGCGCCACGCCGCTGGCCATCGACCATCTGGGCCAGTTTCCGGCGGCGCTCATTTCCTTCCAGCTCGCGTCCGGCGTGTCGCTGGGCGAAGCGGTGGACGCGATCAACCAGGCCGCCAAGCAGGCTGCGCTGCCCGCCTCGGTGACCATCGCCTTCCAGGGCTCGGCCAGCGCCTTTCAGTCGGCGCTGTCCAACCAGCTCTGGCTGCTGCTCGCCGCGGTGGCCACCATGTATATCGTGCTGGGCGTGCTGTATGAGAGCTACATCCACCCGATCACCATTCTGTCCACCCTGCCCTCGGCCGGCATCGGCGCGCTGCTGGCGCTGATGGCCACCGGGCATGACCTCACGGTGATCGCCATCATCGGCATCATTCTGCTCATCGGCATCGTGCAGAAAAACGCCATTCTGATGGTGGACTTCGCGCTGGACGCGCAGCGCAACCAGGGCCTGCCTCCCGATGAGGCCATGCTGCAGGCGGCGCACCTGCGGCTGCGGCCCATTCTGATGACCACCTTTGCCGCGTTGTTCGGCGCGGTGCCGCTGGCGCTGGGCACGGGCATGGGCTCGGAGCTGCGCCAGCCGCTGGGCATTGCCATCGTCGGCGGCCTGCTGGTGTCGCAGGTGCTCACGCTATTCACCACGCCGGTGATCTATCTGGCGTTCGACCGGCTCGCCACCCGCACGGCGGCCTGGCGTGCGCGCACCTTCGGCTCGGCGCCACCGGCTGCAGCGCTGTCCGACGAGGACGCGCGGTGAACCCGTCCGCCCTGTTCATCCGCCGCCCCATCGCCACCAGTCTGCTGGCGCTGGCGGTGCTGCTGGCGGGGCTGATCGCCTTTCGGCTGCTGCCGGTGTCACCGCTGCCGCAGGTGGATTTCCCCACTATCGTGGTCAACGCCAGCATGGCCGGGGCCAGCCCGGAGGTCATGGCCGCCACGGTGGCCACGCCGCTGGAGCGCAGCCTGGGCACGATTGCCGGGATTTCGCAGATGACCTCCAGCAGTTCGCTGGGCTCGACCCGGGTCATTCTGCAGTTCAAGCTGTCGAAAAACATCAACGATGCCGCACGCGAAGTGCAGGCGGCGATCAATGCGGCCATTCCGCTGCTGCCTTCCGGCCTGACCGGGCGGCCCACGTACAAAAAGATGAACCCGGCGGACGCGCCGATCATGATTCTGTCGCTCACCTCCAAGAGCCTGTCGCGCGGGCAGATGTTCGATGCGGGCTCGACCATTCTGGCGCAGAAGATTTCGCAGATCGCGGGCATCGGCTCGGTCACCGTGGGCGGGGCGGCGCTGCCTGCGGTGCGGGTGGAACTCGACCTGCCCCGCGTCAACGGCATGGGGCTGGGGCTGGAGCAGGTGCGCCAGGCCATCGCCAGCGCCAATGTGGATACGCCCAAGGGCGCCATCGACAGCGCCACGCATCGCTGGCAGGTGGGCGCGAATGACCAGCTCTCCACACCGCAGCAGTACCAGCACATCGTGGTGGGCTACCGCAACGGCGCGCCGATCCGCCTCGACCAGATTGCGCAGGTCAGCGAAGGTCTGCAGAACGACCGCAATATGGGCCTGGCCAACGGCCAGCCTTCGGTGCAGCTCATCATCTACCGCCAGCCGGGGGCGAACATCATCGATGCGGTCGAAGGGGTGAAGGCGGCGCTGCCGCGGCTCAAAGCCTCGATCCCGGCGGCCATCAACATCACCATCATGTCCGACCGCACCACCACCATCCGCGCGTCGCTGGACGAGGTGGAAAAAACGCTGATCCTCGCGGTGCTGCTGGTGATAGCCGTGGTCTGGCTGTTTCTGCGCGACTGGCGCGCCACGCTCATTCCGGCCATCTCCGTGCCGCTGTCGCTGGTGGGCGCCTTCGCCGCCATGTGGCTGCTCGACTACTCGCTCGACAACCTGTCGCTGATGGCGCTGATCGTGGCCACCGGCTTTGTGGTGGACGACGCCATCGTGGTGCTCGAAAACATCATGCGCCATGTGGAGGAAGGCTTGTCGCCGCTGGCTGCCGCCTTCAAGGGCGCGCGGGAAGTGGGCTTCACCGTGCTGTCGATGAGTCTGTCGCTGGTGGCGGTGTTCATCCCGGTGCTGTTCATGGGCGGCATTGTCGGCCGGCTGTTTCACGAGTTCGCCGTCACGCTGTCGGTGGCCATTGGCATCTCGTTGCTGGTGTCGCTCACCGTCACGCCCATGCTGGCCTCGCGCTGGCTGCGGCCGCAAGCGCTCCCGGCTCACGGCGCGCCCAAGCCAACCTCCTGGCTGGAACGAGGCTGGAATCATGTCCATCACGGCTACGCCCGCAGCCTGCGCCGGGCGCTGCTGCACCCGCTGCTGATGCTGGTGCTGTTTTTCTCCACCACCTTGCTGACGGTGTATCTGTTCAAGGTCGTGCCCAAGGGCTTTTTCCCCACGCAGGACACCGGGCTGCTGATCGGCTCGGTGCAGGCCGATCAGTCGATCTCGTTCCAGGACATGAGCAAGAAGCTCCAGCAGATCGTCGCCATCGTGCGCAAGAACCCGGGCATGGAAAACGTGGTGGCGTTCACCGGCGGCGGCACGACCAACAGCGCCTTCATGTTCATGCAGCTCAAGCCCATCGATCAGCGCAAGGGCGTGCAGAGCATCATCGTCGAGCTGCGCCGGGCGTTGTCGCGCGTGCCCGGCACGCAGACCTTCATGTTCCCGGTTCAAGACATCCGCGCCGGCGGGCGGCCGTCGGCGGCACTGTATGAGTACACCCTGCAGGCCTCCGACCTGAACACCCTGCGCGAATGGGAACCCAAGGTGCTGGCCGCGTTCAAGCGCATTCCGGGCCTGAACGACGTCAACAGCGACCAGCAGGCCAACGGCCTGCAGCTCTCTCTGGTGATCGACCGCGCGGCCGCGGCGCGCTATGGCATTGCCGTGTCCACCATCGATCAGACCCTCAACGACGCCTTCGGCCAGCGCCTGGTGTCCACCATCTACAGGCCGCTCAACCAGTACCGCGTGGTGATGGAAGCCGCGCAGCAATACCAGAACAACGCCCAGGCGCTGAACGATGTTTTTCTGGTGGGCAGCAGCGGCCAGCGCGTGCCGCTCTCGGCGCTGGCGCATCAGGAACTGACCAACACCCCGCTGGCGGTCAACCATCAGGGGCTGTTCGTCTCATCCACCCTTTCGTTCAATCTCGACAAGGGCGTGTCGCTCGGCAGCATCCAGACCAAGATCGACGAGGCGCTGGCCGCCATCGGCCTGCCTTCCGAGATTCACGGCGGCTTCCAGGGCACGGCGCAACTGTTCTCGGACACGCTGAAAAACGAACCGCTGTTCATCATGGCGGCGATTTTTGCCATCTACATCGTGCTGGGCATGTTGTATGAAAGCACCCTGCACCCGCTCACCATCCTGTCCACCCTGCCCCCCGCGGGGCTGGGCGCGCTGCTGGCCTTGCAGCTCACGCACACCGAGTTTTCCATCATCGCGCTCATCGGCGTGTTCCTGCTGATCGGCATTGTGAAGAAGAACGCCATCCTGATGGTCGATTTCGCGCTGCAGGCCGAGCGCGAGCAGGGCCTCGATCCGCGCGACGCCATCTATCAGGCCGCCACCCTGCGCCTGCGCCCCATCCTCATGACCACGCTGGCCGCGCTGGGCACGGCGCTGCCGCTGGCCTTCATCACCGGCAACGGCGCCGAGTTGCGCCAGCCCCTGGGCATCTCCATCGCCGGGGGACTGATCGTCAGCCAAGCGCTCACCCTCTACACCACCCCGGTGATCTACCTCGAACTCGACCGCCTGCGCCGCTGGACGCTGCGCAAATTCGGCCGCAGCGACCGCCCGGCGGCTCTCGATTCCACAGCCTGAACCTCATGAAAACCATCGTCCCGCCCCGCCTGTCGCTCGCCGTACCCTTGGTCTTGATGCTGGCTGCCTGCGCCGCCACGCCGCCTGAAGCCCCGGTGAAAATCGCCCTGCCTGCCAGCTATGCCCAAGCCCAGAGCGGCTGGGAACCCGCGCAGGCGATGGCCGCGGCCCCGCGCGGCGCGTGGTGGAGCGTGTTCGACGACCCGGTGCTCGCCAGCCTTGAAACCCAGGTGGCGCAGCACAACCAGAGCCTCGCCGCCCAGCTCGCCGCTTACGAACAGGCGCGGGCCGCCGTGTCGCAGGCGCAGGCCGCCTACTACCCTGCAGTCACTGCCGGGGCTTCGGCCAACCGCGCCAGAACCGCGGGCGCCGGCGCCGTGGGCAATAGCCTGAGCGCCTCGCTGGGCGCGAGCTGGGAGCCCGACCTGTGGGGCAAAGTGCGGTTGCAGGTGCAAGCCGGGCAGGCCACCGCTGCCGCCAGCGCCGCCACCCTGGCCAACACCCAGCTCAGCCTGCAATCCACCCTCGCCGCCAGCTATCTGCAACTGCGCACCGTGGACGCGCAGATCGTGCTGGCCCACAACACCGTGGCCGCCTACCAGCGCGCCCTGCAACTCACCGACAACCGCTACCAGGCCGGGGTGGACACCGCCGCCGACGTCGCCCAGGCGCGCACTCAGTTGCTGCAGGCGCAGACCAGCCTGACCGATCTGGGCGTGACCCGCGTGCAGTTGCAAAACGCCATTGCCGTACTGGTGGGCAAGCCCCCGGCGGAGTTCTCTCTGCCGGCTAGCGACACCCTGCCCGAAGTGCCCGCCATTCCTGCGGGCATCCCCGCGCAGTTGCTGCAGCGCCGCCCCGATCTGGCCGCGGCCCAAGCCCAGGTGCAAGCGGCCAACGCGCAGATCGGCGTGGCGCAGACCGCCTGGTTCCCCAACCTCACGCTCTCCGCGCAGGGCGGCAGCCAGGCCGCGCGCATTGCCGAGCTGTTTTCCGCGCCCTCGCTGTTCTGGTCTCTCGGCCCGCAACTCGCGGCCACATTGTTCGACGGCGGACTGCGCCGCGCGCAGGTGCAAAGCAGCCAGGCGGCCTACCGCCAGACGGTCGCCAACTACCGCCAGAGCGTGCTGACCGCGCTGCAACAGGTGGAAGACAACCTCGCCGCACAGCGCATCCTGGCGCAAGAGGCGCAGCAACAGGCCGAGGTGGTGCAGGCCGCCGAGGTCTCGCTGCGTCTGGCCGAAAACCAGTACAAGGCGGGCGCCGCGTCCTACCTCAACGTGCTCACCGCGCAGACCACGGCCACCAGCGCACGCAATGCGCTGCTCACCCTGCGGGGCCGTCGCTACGCCGCCAGCGTGTCCCTGATTCAGGCTCTGGGCGGCGGCTGGGGCGCGGGCGACACCCCGGCCATAGGCCCCTTGCCAGCGGCTTCGGCCGCCTCGCAAAGCCGGTAGCGCGGCCTCGCGCGCTGGGCTTCGACAGTTCCGATGCCTGCAGGATGGGGAATGGAGCAGGACGCGGAGGTCATGGGCAAGGCGTCGCCAGCGCTCCCCCTCCCGACCTCCCCCACAAGTGGGGGAGGAGAGGACGGCGCTGCGCGCTTCCTTCGGATGCCCCTCCCGACCTCCCCCACAAGTGGGGGAGGAGAGGACGGCGCTGCGCGCTTCCTTCGGATGCCCCTCCCGACCTCCCCCACAAGTGGAGGAGGAGAGGACGGCGCTGCGCGCTTCCTTCGGATGCCCCTCCCGACCTCCCCTA
>DYKQ01000044.1 GCA_020722545.1 Thiomonas intermedia
GAAGAACCTCACATGCCACCCTCCTTCAGGCTCATTTCTGGATTGGAAAGGACTCCTCGCGGCGCTTGGTCGATCTCTTTGAGTCGTAGCGCCAGATTGCGGTATTCCGTGCGGTCGGCGTCTGCCACCAGGCCACCGGCAACCAGTTCGTTCTGCCGTCTTTTCAGCGCGGCGCGCTCCAGGCGCGACAGAATGGCCAGCAAATCCTGCTTGGCTGCAGCTTCGTCCAGTTCCAGGGGATCAGGCGACTCGGCCAGCACCTCCTCAGGCGAGTGTCCGGCCGCGCGCAAGGCTTCCCACAGCGCCGCGGCAGACAGTTCGGGTTGATCTTCCAGAATGGATTCGAGCGTCAGCACCAGCCCCTGCAGCGGCCCGGGATCCAGCGAAAGCAGCGCATGCTGCGCCGGGTTGATGCTCCACCACAACTCGGGTCGCGACAGCAGCAAAGGGAGCAATTGCCGCAGGGGATCTTTCGGCGCCGCGGCAAAGGCCCGCAGCGCTTCGCGACCGCCGCGCGCACGCGGCGGCGTCTTCATGCCACGCGTGCCGAACGACTCCGCCGAAGCCGATGGCCTGCGCGAGGGCGCAGACAGGCGAAGCACCCCGCGCAACTCGGCGTCGGGCATGTCCAGACGGCGTGCCAGATCGGCCACCAACTGGCCCAGCAGGGCGGGCGCAGTGATTTGCGACAACAACGGCCCGACCTCGTGGATGGCCTGCGCGCGCCCTTCGGCGGTGGCCATCGCCACGCCATCGAACAGGCTGGAAAACAGGAATTCCGACAAGGGCTGCGCCCGGCTGATCTCGCGCTCGAAAGCTTCCGCGCCTTTTTCGCGCACATAAGAATCCGGGTCGTGCTCGGCGGGCAGGAACAGGAACTTCACCACCCGCGTATCGCTGAGCAGAGGCAGGGCCTGCTCCATCGCCCGGCGCGCGGCGCGGCGGCCTGCGGTATCGCCGTCGAAGCTGAACACCACCTGGCCGGTATGCCGAAACAGCTTTTGCAGTTGCTGTGCCGTACAGGCGGTACCCAGCGTGGCCACGGTCTGTTCCACGCCGAATTGGGCGAGCACCACGACGTCCATATAGCCTTCGACCACCAGCGCATAACCCGCGCGCGAAATGGCGCTGCGGGCCTCGAACAGGCCGTACAACTCCTCGCCCTTGTGGAATACGGCGGTTTCCGGCGAGTTGATGTATTTGGGTTCGCCCTGGTCGATGATGCGACCGCCAAAGCCGATGACTTCGCCGCGCAGACTGCGGATCGGAAAGGTGATGCGGTCGCGCAGCCGGTCGTATCGGCGCTGCGCCGAGGCGAAAGACTCGGCCTGCGGATCGAGGGTGTCGCCGGCCGCGTCGCGGGCCACCACCAGGCCGGATTGCACCAGGGCATCGGCGTTGTAATTCGCGAACGCGCCGGCCAAGGGCTGCCAGTCGTCCGGGGCGTAGCCCAGGCCAAATTTTTTGGCGACCTGGCCTTGCAAGCCACGGGAGATAAGGTAATTTTTCGCCCGCTCGCTATGCCGCAGGCGGTGCTGATAAAAGCCGTCAGCCGTCTGCAGGGCGTCGACGAGCGTGGCCTGCAGACTGCGCTGCTGTCGGATCTGGCGAAGTTGCTGCGGGTCGAGATCGGGCTCGGGCACGGTCATGCCGTAGCGCCCGGCCAGTTCCTTGACCGCATCGACAAAGCCCATGCCCGCATGCTCCATCAGGAAGCCGATGGCCGTGCCATGCGCGCCGCAACCGAAGCAGTGATAGAACTGCTTGCTCGCACTGACGGTGAACGAGGGCGTTTTCTCGCCGTGGAAGGGACAAAGGCCCTTGTAGTTGGCGCCGACCTTTTTCAGCTCGACATACTGGCCCACGACCTCGACGATGTCGGCGCGGGCGAGCAGATCCTGAATGAAACCGGGCGGAATGCGTTGCTGCATGGATCGGTCATCGTCATCGTGGCGGCTGGGGCGGCGGCCGCGAAACGGCTGGATCGGGCGAGACTACTTGGGCTGCATGCGAATGGCGCCATCGAGCCGGATGACTTCGCCATTGAGCATGCGGTTGGTGAGGATGGATTCAACCAGGGCCGCGTATTCCTCGGGCCGTCCCAGACGCTGCGGAAACGGCGCCATCTGTCCCAGCGCCGCCTGCACCTCGGCAGGCATGCCCATGAGCATCGGCGTCTCGAAAATGCCGGGCGCGATGGTCATGACGCGGATACCGTCCCGCGAGAGATCGCGTGCCAGCGGCAGGGTCATGCCGACGATGCCGGCCTTGGACGCGGCGTAGGCCGCTTGCCCGATCTGCCCGTCGAACGCGGCCACCGAGGCGGTATTGACGATCACGCCGCGCTCGCCATCTTCCAGCGGCGGCTGCTGGGCCATCACGGCGGCGGCAAGGCGGGCGAGGTTGAAGCTGCCAACCAGATTGATGTTGATCACGCGCTGGAAAAGCTCCAGGGCATGGGGGCCTTGCTTGCCCAGCGTGCGTGCGGCCGGGGCGATGCCGGCGCAACTCACCGCCACCCGCAGCGGGGCCAGCGCGTTGGCCGCTTGCACCGCCGCTTGCACGTCGCTTGCCTGCGTCACATCGCAACGCATGAACTGGCAGCCGATCTCCGCTGCGGTTGCTCGCCCGGCCTCTTCTTGCAGATCGGCGATGACCACCCGCATGCCCCGTGACGCGAGCAAGGCGGCGGTGGCGCGGCCCAGCCCCGATGCGCCGCCGCTGATGATCGCGCTATGACCAGAGAGTTGCATAAGGCGCTCCGTCCGCTCAGGCTTGCAGTGCGGCGAAGATGCGCTGCTGCACTTCGGCCACCGGCCCGACCCCGGAAATGGTGACCAGACGCGGCGCGCCGGGCTGCGCCATGCGCTCGGCGTAGAACTTCACCAGCGGCAGCGTCTGCGCGTGATAGACATCCAGGCGTTTACGCACCGTGTCTTCCTGATCGTCGGCGCGCTGCACCAGCGGCTCGCCGGTGAGGTCGTCCACTCCGGCCGTCTTGGGGGGATTGAAGGTCAGGTGATAGGTTCGGCCAGAGGCGGGGTGGACGCGGCGTCCGCTCAAGCGCTCGATGATGTCGGCGTCGGGCACATCGAATTCAAGCACTACGTCGATGCCGATTCCCGCCTGCTCCAGACCTTCAGCCTGGGCGATGGTGCGCGGAAAGCCGTCGAGCAGAAACCCCTTGGCGCAATCGGGCGCAGACAGGCGCTCGCGCACCACGCCCAGCATGATCTCGTCGGGCACCAAGGCGCCGGCTTCCATGATTTTCTGCGCCTGCTGGCCCAGCGGCGTACCGGCCTTCACCGCGGCGCGCAGCATGTCTCCGGTGGAAATCTGGGGAATGCCAAAGCGCTCGGTGATGAAGGCGGCTTGCGTGCCCTTGCCCGCGCCCGGCGCACCCAAAAGTATCAATCGCATGAAGGTCTCTCAATCGTAAAAACGCACATTTCAGAATAGCAGACCGCTCTGCCAAGGCGCTGACTCGGCGTCCTGTTCAGCGCCCAGGCCACATCGACCGCACGCGCTCCAGATCGGCCAGCGTGTCGACCCCGGGGCCAGGCGCCTGTTCGGTCACATGCACCGCAATGGGGTGTCCGTGCCAGAGTACGCGCAATTGCTCCAGCGCTTCGGCCTGTTCCAGCGGCGCCGGGGCCAGCTTGGCGTAATCGCGCAGAAAACGGTGGCGATAGGCGTACAGCCCGATGTGGCGATAGACCGGATGCGGGAGCTGCCCCTGCGTCGTCCAGCCGTCCGCACCTGCCGCATAGGCGTCGCGCTGCCACGGAATCGGCGCGCGAGAGAAATACAGGGCCCTGCCCTGCGCATCGAGCACGACCTTCACCACATTCGGGTTGAAAATCTCGGCCGCCTCGGTGATGGCATGCGCGCAGGTCGCCATCGGAATCTGCGGATTGCGCTGCAGCAAGGCCGCGCAGGCCGCGGGCAACTTGGGGTCGATCAACGGCTCGTCGCCCTGCACATTGACCAAGATGGCGTCTTCGGGCAGACCCAGCAATTCGGCCGCCTCGGCCAGCCGGTCGGCGCCGCTGGCGTGATCTTCGCGGGTGAGAACGGCGCGAACGCCGTGCGCCGCACAGGCCTGCGCAATCAACGGGCTGTCACAGGCCACCACCACTTCCTGCGCGCCGCTATGCGCCACACGCTGCGCCACGCGCACCACCATCGGGGCCCCGGCAATGTCCGCCAGGGGCTTGTTGGGCAGGCGCGTGGAAGCCAGCCGGGCCGGTATGAGCACCCAGAACGCAGCCGCCATGCTCAGGCCGCCGGTTCGGCAGTGGCGGCAGCGGCCGGGCTCGGCGTTGCGTCGACAGGCAGGGTCATGTCGCGGGCGAGATCGACCAGCATCAGCGGAATGTCGTCGCGCACCGGGTAGGCCAGCTTGTCGCGCGGGCAAATCAGTTCTTGCGCGGCGGCGTCGAATTGCAGCGACCCTTTGCAAATGGGGCAGACAAGCAGGTCAAGAAGTCGGGAGTCCACGGGCTTTCTCCAATTGTTGGTGCAACCAGGGCAGCAAGTCGGCGGGCAGTTGCAGCCGCAGGCCGACAACCCAGAGGCGCTCGCGCAAAACAGGCGGCAGATGGGCCGATTTTATGGCGTCCTTTTCCGTCAGCAGAATGGGGCCGTCTGGCGGCAGACCGGCCAGTGCGTCGTCGCTCTCAAGGAAACGCCGGGCCGCCCCAAGTTTCCTTGACCCCCACGGGGGGCGGGCTGGGCGCAGCCCGGCCCTGGGGGCGCTCAGAGGCTGATGGTCGCCCAGCGCCCGGGTCTGCACCGTCAGCCCGAGAGCTTGCAGCATGGCAAAAAACTGCCCCGGATGACCGATTCCGGCTACCGCGCTCAGCGGCTTTGCGCCAAAACGCTGCACGAACTGCGCAGCGCTGAGCGTTTGCCCACTGACCAGATGCGTGATGTCGCCCGGGCTGCGCACCAGCGCGAAGTGCCGCCCCCCGCCGGACACCTGCCGCAGCACCGCCTCGGGGCCGAGCGTGGCGTCGCGCCGTCTGCCGGGCGATTCGCGCAGCGGCCCGGCAGGCAACAGCCAGCCATTGCCCCAAAGGCGTTGATCGACCACCACCAGTTCGACGTCGCGAGCCAGCGCCAGATGCTGCAGGCCGTCGTCGCTCAGAATCACATCCACATCGGGCCAGGCGGCCCGCAGGGCGAGCGCGGCCTGAGCGCGCCGCCGTCCGACCATCACCGGGCAGCCGGTCAACCGGGCCAGCAGCACGGGCTCGTCGCCACACTCTGCCGGATCGCTCTGCGCGTCCACGCGCAATGGAGTGCCGTCGGCTGAGCGGCGGCCATACCCGCGAGAAACGATGCCCGGCCGCCAGCCCGCCTGCTGCAAGCCGCGCGCCAGCTCGGCGATCAGCGGCGTCTTGCCCGCGCCGCCCACGGTGAGGTTGCCCACCACGACCACCGGCACGCCCACGCGCTCAGCACGCAGCACACCCGCGCGATACAGGCTGCGGCGACCGGCGCTCAGCAGCGCGAATAATCGGGAGAGCGGCCACAGCGCCCAACTCAGCAGGCTGCGGCGCAGCCACCCGTCCGGCCAGCCGCTGTGCCCCGCGGATTGCGCCATCAGGAACCGGGAGACTTCTGCGTGGCGAAGGTCAGGCGGCTCAAGCCTGCGGCGCGCGCAGCCTCCATCACGTTCACCACCGATTGCTGCGTGGCCTGGGCGTCGGCGCTAATCACCACCATGGTGTCGGCCTTGCCTTTGGAGGCGTCGAGCAGCGACTGGGTCAGCGCACTCACCGTGCGGCTCGGGAGCAACTGCTTGTTCACCGCATACTCGCCGCCACTGCTCACGGCCACGATGATTTCCTGCGGATGGTTCTGCAGCTTCTCGGCGTCGGCCGTGGGCAGGGTGATCTTCAGCTCGGTGAACTTGGAATAGGTGGTGCTGATCATCAGAAAAATCAGGATGACCAGCAGCACATCGATCAGCGGAATGAGGTTGACCTCGGGGTCTTCCGTGGTCTGGCGTTTGAAATTCATGGCAAGCGGCGCAGGTCGGAGGCGCGGTTCATTTCAGCGGCGCGGCAGATAGCTTTGCAGATGCGTGGCCAGACGCCGCGCGGCCTGCTCGAGTTCGACCGTGTAGTCGTCCACGCGGCTGCGGAAGTAACGGTAAAAAATCAGCGAGGGCACCGCCACGATCAGCCCAAGCGCCGTGTTGTAGAGCGCCACCGAAATGCCATGCGCCAGCACCGTCGGATCGGTTCCGGCGGTGGACTGCGAGCCGAAAATCTCGATCATGCCCACCACCGTGCCGAGCAGACCGAGCAAAGGCGCCGCAGAGGCCACGGTGGCCAGCGCGTTGAGATACTTCTGCAGCCGATAGACCTGATGCCGTCCGGCGTTTTCCAGGTCTTCCTGCAGCCCCGCCGCGCTGGCATGCGGCCGCGCCACCGAGCGGAATCCGCTGGCCAGCACGGCGCCCAGCGGCGAATTCTGTTCGAGCTTGTCGATCACATCCGCCGTCGGCAGTTGCTTGGCCGACACATTCAGCGCCTCGTCCAGCAATTTGGTCGGCAGAATGCGGGCGCGACGCAGCGAGGCCAGTCGTTCGAAAATCACCGCGAGGGCCACAATCGAGCACAGAATCAACGGCCAGATCGGCCAGCCTGCGGCTTCCACCATCTGCAACATGGGTCTTTTTCCTTTGCGTCTTTGCGCTGCAAAATCAGTCGCCGTGCGTGACCAACCCGCCACGCCCAGCCCTCAGCGCCGCATTATGCCGGGCCAGAGAAGTGGCGGACAATGAAACAGCGGGCGCCGGTCAAGAGTCAAGATCGCGGGCTGCAAAAGTTATCCCGCCTTTCTGTGGACAACTCTGTGGGAAAGCGCTGAACGGCGGCGCCAAATCGCGCAAAATCAAGCGCCCGGCTTGATGTGACGCTTTTTTAATCAATAATTTCTCATTGTTTTTCAATAACTTGGCATGCAAGCACGTTACCTTCGGACGCATTCGGACGCCGAAAGCATCCCCGGGCAAAGTGTGCACATCCTCTTGACGTTTCACACCTGGCGACTCGATATCCACCTTGAAAACTTCAACTAACGGCGCTCTGGTGTGGACAGTTTCCGCGCTGGTTCAAGCCTTCTCTGACGCCCTCAACGCCCGCTTCAACAGCCTGAGCGTGCGCGGCGAAATCTCGGGCCTGGTTCGGGCCGCGAGCGGCCACCAGTACTTCAACCTCAAGGACGGCGCGGCGCAACTGCGCTGCGTCTGGTTCCGCCAGCGCGCAGGCTCAGCCGCCACCGCGCTGCGCGACGGCATGAGCGTGAGGCTGCGCGCCACCGTGGCGATTTACGAACCCCGCGGCGACCTGCAGCTCATTGTTGAGAGCGTGCAGCCCGACGGCGAAGGCGCGCTGCTCGAAGCGTTTTTGCGCCTCAAGGCCAAACTGCAGACTGAGGGCCTGTTCGACCCCGAGCGCAAACGCCCGCTCCCGGCCCTGCCGCAAGCCGTGGGCGTGATCACCTCGCTACAGGCCGCCGCCCTGCGCGACGTGCTCACCACCCTGCGGCGGCGCAGCCCGCAGGTGCGCGTCGTGGTCTATCCCGCCAGCGTCCAGGGGGCCGCGGCGCCCGGCGAGCTGCTCGCCGCCCTGCAACGCGCGCAGGCGCGGCGCGAAGTCGATCTCATCCTGCTGGTACGCGGCGGCGGCAGTCTCGACGACCTCTGGGCCTTCAACGACGAGGCGCTGACCCGGGCGATTGCCGCCAGCACCCTGCCGGTGATCAGCGGCGTGGGCCACGAAACCGACTTCACCCTGGCCGATTTCGCCGCCGACCTGCGTGCGCCCACCCCCACCGCCGCCGCCGAACTCGGCGTGCCCGCGCAGGCCGCTTTGCTCGACGCGCTCACCCATGCCGCACACCGCGCCAGCAGCGCACTCAGCCGCCATCTGCAGCGCGAACAGCAGCGCTGCGACCGCCTCGCCCTGCGCTGGCCGCAACCCGCCACGCTGCTGGCCGCACCGCAGCGCCGCCTCGCGCAGTTGCAGTGGCGACTGCAGCAGGCCTTGAACGACCTGCCGAGGCTGCATGCGCAACGGCTGCAACTCTTGCAGCACCGCCTGGCCCATGCGCTGCGCCAGCGCGCGCTGCGGGAACGCGAGCGCCTGAACCGATGCGAGCGCAGCCTGCCAGAAGCGCTGTCGCGCCGGATCTCAAACGCCCAACTCCGGCTCGACCGCGCCGCGCAGCACCTGCAACTCCTCAGCCCGCGCGCCACCCTCGCGCGCGGCTATCTGCTGGGCATGAACGCGAACGGCCAGGTGCTGCGCGACCTCACGCAACTCGCGCCAAAGCAGCCCCTGCTGCTGGCCGACGCGCAACGCGCAGTGCGGATCGACATCGGCCACATCGACGCCCAGCCCCATCCTCTCGAAGCGGGCATCCCGCCGAATTGAGCGCCCCCAGGGTCGGCTCGCCGACCCGCCCCCCCGTGGGGATCAAGGAAACTTGGGGCGGCCCTGCGTTTCCTTGAGTGAGCAAAGTCAAACGGCTGTTCCTAGAATGGCCTTGGTTTGATTCATGCAACCGCCACTCACTCAAGGAGAAGCCCATGCAACACGAACTCCCCCCCCTGCCCTTCGCTCCCGACGCGCTCGCCCCGCACATGTCGCGCGAAACGCTGGAATACCACCACGGCAAGCACCACGCAGCCTATGTGAACAACACCAACAACCTGATCAAAGGCACCGAGTTCGAGAACATGTCGCTGGAAGACATCATCAAAAAATCCAGCGGCGGCCTGTTCAACAACAGCGCGCAGGTGTGGAACCACACCTTCTTCTGGGACTGTCTGAAAGCGGGCGGCGGCGGCGAACCCAAGGGCGCGCTGGCTGCAGCCATCAACGCCAAGTGGGGCAGCTACGCCGCGTTCAAGGAAGCCTTTCACAAGTCGGCCGTCGGCAACTTCGGCTCGGGCTGGACTTGGCTGGTGAAAAAGGCCGACGGCAGCGTGGACATTGTCAACACCTCCAACGGCCAGACCCCGCTGACCACCGCCGACAAGGCGCTGCTGACCATCGACGTGTGGGAACACGCCTACTACATCGACTTCCGCAACCGCCGTCCCGACTTCGTCACCACCTTCCTCGACCACCTGGTGAACTGGGACTTTGCCGAAAAGAACTTCGGCTGATCGCGCCCAAATACATGTCGCAGAAAAGCCCGCAGTGCGGGCTTTTCTTTTTGCGCGTCGGCGGCGCGCCTCACACCAGGCGCAGATCGACCGGCCGCGCGCCCGGAAAAACAACCTCGACTTGCGAAGGCCGCAAGCCCCACAAACGCTGAAAGATGCCGCCGAGAAGATCGCGGTAGTCGGTCAGCACCGGGTCGTCGCGGTTCTGGTTGAGGGTGGAGGGCGATTGCACGATCTGTTCGCCGACGATGCGCCCGCCCCGCACTGCGCCGCCCAACACCCAGTACACGGTGCCGTGGCCGTGATCGGTGCCGCGGTTGCCGTTTTCGCGGAAGGTGCGCCCGAATTCGCTGAGCACGACCACGGTGGTGTCGCGCCAGGCCGGGCCCATGGCCTGCGTCATGCCGGCCAGCCCCTGGCCGAGTGCGGCGAGTTTGTCGGCAAGCTGGCCTTTGGCGCCGTTGTCGGCGGCTTCGTTGACATGCGTGTCCCAGCCGCCGACGTCGATGAAGCCGACGTTGAAGCTGTCGCGCATCAATCCGCCGATGCGCACGGCCTCGGCGACGAAGCCCTTGGGCGCGACCGCGCCGCGGCTGGCGGCCACCATCTCGGCCTGCCAGCCGGAGGCCTGCATGTCGTCAGCCACGGTCTGGTGCACGGCGAAGCCTTCACGCACCGCCGCGCCCTGCGCCGAGCCGCTCCACATGCTTTCGATCAGCGCGCGCTGTCGCGGGTCGATGCCGGTGCGCCCGGCCTGAGCGATGGCGAGATTGGGCACGCGCTGGGCGCCGCGCAGCGACAGCGGCAGCTGCGCGGTGAAGGCCATGGGCCGGGCGCGCGCGCCGATCTGCCGCACCAGACGATTGAGAAAGCCGTCGTTGAAGTTGCGCGTCTGCGGGCCCTGGCCGAGTTCGATGTGATCCTGGGTTTCGAAATGGCTGCGGGTCAGGTCGCGCGTGCCGGCAAAGGGCACGAAAGCGAGTTGCCCGGCCTGCCACAGCGGCAGCAGGGAATCGCGCAGCGACGGATGCAGCGCCCAGTCGGCGTTCAGCGCGATGGCCGCGTCCGCGCCCTCGCCCGGCCGGGGCACGGCGATGTGCGGACGCGACTCGTAGTAGAAGTCGTTGGCATGTGGCGCGAGCAGATTGGTGGCGTCATACGCGCCGCGCAGGAACACCAGTACGAACTTGGGCTGCCCCTGAGCGGCGGGCGCGGCCCACAGACGGGTCATGGGCGTGGCCAGCGCGGCGGCGGTGGCGGTTTGCAGGAAACGACGGCGTTGCATGGTTTTTCCTTCAAGCGTTCATGAATTCGGGCGAAGAGAGCCACAGCGTGTTCCAGCGCAGGCGGTTGTCGGCCTGCGCCAGCGCACGCAGGGTGGCGATGCTGAGCTGGTTTTGCTGGGCGAGATAGACCGGACTTCGGGCGAGATCGGGCGGGGGACGGCGGGGTGGTTTGGGCGCAGTTTGGGGAGCAGCCGTCGCGGCCATCGCTTCACCCGATTCTGCGGCCACCAGCGGCGCGCTCTGCTGCAGGAAGGCGGGCGGCGGCTCGAACATCGCCGGTGCGCCACTGCCGATCTGCCGCGCCACTTCGAAGCGCGCGGTGAGCTGGCCCGAGCCGTCCCAGGCGCTCGCGTTCAGCGGGTAGCCGTCGGGCGTCTGGCGTCCGAACAGCGGTTCGCCCAGGCGGGACAGCATGCCGAGCACCGGCTGCGGGTTGCGAATCGGTTCGTCTCCCAGAGTGGCGCGCAGCGCCGACAACACATAGCGCATCGGGTCTTTGAACTGCGGCTGGCGCAGACTGGCGATGAACGCCGCGCTGGTGAACATCGCGCGCAGCACTTCGGCCATTTGCCCGCCGCTGGCCTGCCAGCGCCGCACCATGTCATCGACCAGAGCGGGCGGTGCGGGGTCGGCGACGAAGTACTGCGCCAGTTGCGTGCTGACGTGCCGCGCCGTGGCGGGGTGGTCGGCCAGCAGGGTGATGACCTCGTCGATCTCTTCCAGGCCGTGGCCTTGCAGGGTGTGGCCCAGCACCGTCTTGGGGTCGGGGTCGTGCCGCGCGGGGTTGAACACCACCAACCCCTGCCGCCACAGATCGGCGCGCAGAGCCGGGCGCACCCGCACGGGCCGGTCCATCAGATCGACCCCCAGCCCGGTGAGTGCGCGGGCGAGGTTGGTCACATCGGTCTGGGTGTAACCGCTACCTACGCCCAGGGTGTGCAACTCCATGACTTCGCGTGCATAGTTTTCGTTCACATGGCCGCGGGCGTTCTGCGCGTTGTTCAAGTACAGCAGCATCTGCGGCGAAAACATTGTGGCGCGCAGCAGATCGCGAAAGCGCCCCAGCGCGTGCGGGGCGATGACGCGCTGGGTGTAATCGCCCATCATCGGGCCGATATTGCCACTGCGCAGCACATTGAAATGATTCAGCCAGAACCAGTTCAGCCGCTGCTGCAGGGCGCCCGGCGCGTACAGACCGAGCCACACCTGTTGCGCCGCCGCCTGTTGCGCAAGGGCATACTTGAAGCGGTTGAGCGCCTTGAGCCGTGCCTCGGTGTCGACAGCGGCCTGCAGGTCATTCCTGCGGGTCTGGCGCAGAGCGCGTTCTTCACGCACGATGGGCGGAATGAGCGCTTCGAGCGGCTGGTTCACCGGCAAGGCGGCAAGCTGCGCCGCCAGATCGAACGGCAGCGCTGCACCGGGCTGAACGCGCAGTTGCTGGTCCAGATAGGCCGTGGCGCCCATGCGGGACAGCGCCCGCAGTTGCTCCGCGCTGGCGCCCCAGCTCACCCGGTCGAGAAAGCTCACCGGATTGGCCTGCGCAGCGGCGTCCAGCCCGGCAGGGCCAGCCTCGCCTGCGGCCTGCAAAGTTTGCGACAGGGCAGCCGGCGCCAAACCCCACAAACCCAGCCCCGCAACGCCAAGCCCCCCGATGAAACGGCGGCGCGAAAGCCGCCCGGCAGCGTGCAAACGATGTTCCATGATCGACTCTCCGTTCAGCCGCACACGCCCCAATGACCCGGATGCCAGGCGCCGTAGGGTCCGCGCCAGCCGTGATGCCAGCAGCCGCCGCCTTCCGGCCGCACGATCACCGCACCGGACACCCGCGCCGGGGCAAGAGGCGCCACATAACACCCGCCGAGCAGCAGACTCCCTGCGACCGCCGCTGAAACCAGTTGCAGGCGGCGCGAGCGTGCGGCTTGTCCCAAGGCTTTCATGGCGCGCGTCATGGTGCGATCTCCTGGCTGATGGCGTCTTCCTGACGGTTTAGCGCCCAATACTGGGAACGCATCAGCGCGCCGCCCTGACGTCGCGCCAGCACGCCCTGCCGCCAGCGCACCTGCGCCACCAGGTGTTGCAGCGCGGCGGCCCGCCAGGGTGTGAGAGCGCCGATCCACCTTGCATAGGCAATGCGCTGATCGAGATGATTGGCGCGCTGGAGCACTTCGGCACGCGCCGGATGGGCGGCCTGCCAGGGTGTTTCGGCCATGGCCAGCGGCGCGGTGAGCAAGGCGCTGGCAGCCAGCAGACCGAGCGCCAACCGCTTCCAGGGCCCGGCGTTTTGTTGGGAGCGATGCAGAAAAGAATGCATGATGGACTTTCTTTGAAATTCGACGAGAAGAATGGCGGCCGTGTCGAATCAACGAAAGTCCCGCCTGCCAGGAGACAACTGCACCGCACGCAGTTGTCACGGGTTGTATCGCGTCAGCGGCTTGGTGCGGGCAGCCCCAGCACGCGCGCACCCGGACGGATGCCGTGCTGCGCAAACCAGTGCAGCGGTGTTTCCAGCGCATAGCGCACATCGGCCTGGCCGCAGTGCACGTCTTCGGTCTGCGGTTGCATGTCGGCGATGTTGACAACGCGGCCGTCCGTTTTGATGAAGGCGACCGACAGGGGAATGAGCGTGTTTTTCATCCACATGCAAACCGGCTGAGACTCGGCAAACACAAACACCATGCCGCGATTCGCGGGCAGGCTGCGGCGGTTCATCAGCCCGGTCTGCTGCTGCTCGGGGGTGGAAGCCACTTCGGCGGTGAGGATGTGGCCGCCGATCTGCAGCCGCACGAGCGGCAGGCCGGTATTGACCTCGGGCTGCGCGGCCCACAGCGGAGCGACGACGGACAGCCCGATTAAAAAAACAAAAATGCGTACAAAACGTCCCCAAGTCATGGTCGCTCCTGGTTTCAGTTTCGCTGCAACAAGCACACCGCGCTGGCGGCGATGCCTTCGCCGCGACCGACAAAGCCCAGACGCTCGGTGGTCTTGCCTTTGACGTTGACCTGCGCCGCGTCCAGTTCCAGCAGCGCGGCGATGCGCTGGCGGATGGCGTCGCGGTAGGGAGCGAGCTTGGGCGCCTGCGCAATCACGGTGCAGTCCACATTGCTGATCGTCCAGCCCTGCTTCAGCACGCTCTGGCGCGCCTGCCGCAGCAGTTCGCCCGAATCTGCGCCCTGGTAGCGTGCATCGGTATCGGGGAAATGCTGGCCGATGTCGCCCAGCCCGGCTGCGCCCAGCAAGGCGTCGGTGATGGCGTGCAGCAGCACGTCGGCATCGGAATGCCCGAGCAGGCCGAGGGGATGAGGGATCGTCACCCCGCCGAGGATGAGCTTGCGGCCGGGAACGAGGGCGTGGACGTCATAGCCCTCGCCGATGCGAATCTGCGTCATGGGTTTGCTCCGGAACGCGCGGCGAGCAAGGCCTGCGCGAGTTCGAGGTCGGGAGAATAGGTAATCTTGAAATTCCACGACGCGCCGGTGACCAGCAGCGGATGCGCGCCCTGGCGCTCCATCGCGCCGGCTTCGTCCGTAGGTGGCGCGTTGAAAATGATCGCTGCCTGCAGCGCATCGCGCAACGCGCCGATGCGGAACATCTGCGGCGTCTGGGCCAGCCAGCGCCCTTCGCGTGGCTCGGTACGGGCCACGCGGCCTGCGGAATCGGCGGCCTTGAGGGTGTCGGGCAGGGGCAGCGCCAGCAGACCGCCGACGTCATCCTCCAGGCAGGCGTCGATCAGGCGGTCGATCAGCTCGGGGGTGATGCAGCAGCGCGCCGCGTCGTGCACCAGCGCCCAGTCGTCGGGCGGCGCGCCCGCATCTAACAAGGCCTCAAGCCCGCCGAGCACGCTGTGCGCCCGGGTCGCGCCGCCGCGCAGCGCCAGATGCAGCCGGGGATCGGGCTGCAGGGCATCGGCAGCCCAGACGTCGCCCTCCTGCACCACCACCGATACCGAGGCGATGCGCGGCGTCTGCAGAAAGGCCCGCACCGTGTGCTGCACCACCGACTCGCCCAGCAGACGCCGGTATTGCTTGGGCGCATCGCCAGGCAGGCGCGAACCGCTGCCCGCGCTCGGAATCACGGCATGGCAGCGGGAGGGTCGATCAGGAGAAGCGGGCGGTATTTGCATCACGACACACGGGCGCCCACGACTTTGGGCGAAAATTTGAACAATGTCTATTGTCCATGCCCTGCGCGCGCAAGTGCCCGCGCTCAAGCCCGGCCAGCGTGTGAGCTGGCCGCTTCCCGCCGGAAGTGCCGATGCCCTGCTGCTGGCCGAGTTGTGCGCGCCGCGCGACGATGCTGCGCCCTGGCTCGTCGTCACCGAAGGCGCAGCCGACGCCCAGCGCCTGCTCGGCGAGATCCAGTGGTTCGCCCCGCAGTTGCGCGTCGGTCTGCTGCCCGACTGGGAAACCCTGCCTTACGACAGCTTTTCGCCGCACCAGGATCTGATCTCCGAGAGGCTGGCCACGCTCTGGGCCATCCACAACCGGCAGATCGACGTGGTGATCTCCCCGGCCAACACCGCCATCCAGCGGCTGGCTCCGGCGGAATTCCTCGCGGCCTACACCTTCGATTTCCGCCAGGGTGAGGCGCTGAACGAAGCCGCACTGCGCGCCCAGCTCGTGCTGGCCGGGTACAACCATGTCAGCCAGGTGATGGCCCCCGGCGAATACGCGGTGCGCGGCGGTCTCATCGACCTGCACCCCATGGGCTCGCCGGCGCCCTACCGTGTGGACCTGTTCGGCGACACCATCGACGCCATCCATGCCTTCGACCCCGACACCCAGCGCAGCCTCTACCCGGTCAAGGAGGTGCGACTGCTCCCGGGCCGCGAATTTCCGCTCGACGATGCGGCGCAGAAGCGCTTTCGCGCCCGCTGGCGCGAGGTGTTCGAGGGCGACCCCAGCCGCAGCCCGATCTACAAAGACATGGGAAGTGGCGTCGCCGGGCCCGGCATCGAGTACTACCTGCCGCTGTTTTTCGAGCGCACCGCCACCCTGCCCGACTATCTGGGCGAACGCGCCCGCGTGGTGCTGCATGGCGACATTTCCACCGCCATCCAGAAGTTCTGGACCGATACCCAGGAGCGCCACCGTCTGTTGCGCCACGACCCGGAGCGCCCCGCCCTCGCTCCCGACCAGCTTTTTCTGAGCGAAGAGGCGTTCTTCAGCCGCATCAAACCCCTCGCCCAGCTTGCGCTGCGGCCCAAGACCGATGCGCCGCAGACCGACAAACCCTCCAGCGCCGAGCTGCCCGACATCAGCGCCGACCGCCGCGCCACCCGCCCGCTGGCGCGCCTGGCGCAATGGCTGGAAGAGGGCCGCCCGCAACACCGGCGCGCGCTACTGCTGGCCGAATCCGCCGGGCGTCGCGAAACCTTGCGCGAACTGCTGCAGGAGTCCGGGCTGTCGGCGCAGCCCGCGGAGAGCTGGGACGAATTCGTGCAGGGCACCACCGGCTTCGCCCTGGCCGTCGGGCCGCTGGCGCGCGGCTTCTCGCTGCCCGCCGACCGGCTGGCCGTGCTCACCGAGACCGAGCTGTTCGCCCTCAACCCGGCCCAGCGCAGGCGCCGCAAGCAAGAGCAGGCCAGCAATGTCGATGCCCTGATCCACGACCTCGCCGAACTGCAGCCCGGCGACCCGGTGGTGCATGCCAACCACGGCATCGGCCGCTATCAGGGCCTGGCCGAGCTCGATCTGGGCGACGGCCCGGCCGAATTCCTGCATCTGGTCTATGCGAACGATGCGGCGCTGTACGTGCCCGTGTCGCAACTGCATCTCATCGGCCGCTACAGCGGCGCGGCACAGGAAGACGCGCCGCTGCACACTCTCGGCTCGGGCCAGTGGGACAAGGCCCGGCGCAAAGCCGCCGAACAGGTGCGCGACGCCGCCGCCGAGCTGCTCAACATCTACGCCCGCCGCGCCGCACATCAGGGCCACGCCTTCCGCTATAGCGCGCAGGACTATGAAGCCTTCGCCGCGAGTTTCGGTTTCGAGGAGACGCCCGATCAGGTCGCGGCCATCCATGCGGTGGTGCAGGACATGACCTCCCCCAAGCCGATGGATCGCCTGGTCTGCGGCGACGTCGGCTTCGGCAAGACCGAGGTGGCCTTGCGCGCCGCGTTCGTGGCAGTGATGGGCGGCAAACAGGTGGCCGTGCTCGCGCCCACCACCCTGCTGGCCGAGCAGCACTGCGAAACCTTCCGCAACCGCTTCGCCGACTGGCCGGTGCGCATTGCCGAGATGTCGCGCTTTCGCTCGGGCAAGGAAATCAGCGCCGCGCTCGACGGCCTGGCGCGCGGCACGGTGGACATCGTCATCGGCACCCACAAGCTGCTGTCGCCTACGGTCAAGTTCGACCGGCTCGGTCTGGTCATCGTGGACGAGGAGCACCGCTTCGGCGTGCGCCACAAAGAGGCGCTCAAGACACTTCGGGCCTCGGTCGATCTGCTCACCCTCACCGCCACGCCCATTCCGCGCACCCTGGGCATGGCGCTCGAAGGGCTGCGCGATCTGTCGGTGATCGCCACCGCACCGCAAAAGCGCCTGGCGATCAAGACCTTCGTGCGCAGCGAAAGCAATGCCGTGATCCGCGAAGCCATCCTGCGCGAAATCAAGCGCGGCGGGCAGGTCTATTTCCTGCACAACGAGGTCGAAACCATCGCCAACCGCCGCCGCCAACTCGAAGAACTGGCGCCGGAAGCGCGCATCGACATCGCCCACGGCCAGATGCACGAGCGCGACCTGGAGCGGGTGATGCGCGACTTCCACGCCCAGCGCTTCAACATTCTGCTGTGCACCACCATCATCGAGACCGGAATCGACGTGCCCAGCGCCAACACCATCATCATAGCTCGGGCCGACAAGTTCGGCCTGGCGCAGTTGCACCAGTTGCGCGGCCGCGTCGGGCGCTCGCACCACCAAGCCTACGCCTATCTGCTGGTTCCCGATGTGCACAGCCTGACCAAGCAGGCCGGGCAGCGGCTCGAAGCCATTCAGCAGATGGAAGAACTGGGCTCGGGCTTCTATCTCGCCATGCACGACCTGGAAATCCGCGGCGCCGGCGAGGTTCTGGGTGAGCAGCAATCCGGCAATATGCAGGAGATCGGCTTCCAGCTCTATAACGACATGCTGGCCGAGGCCGTCAAGGCGTTGCGCGCAGGCCGCGAGCCCGACCTGCTCAATCCGCTGGGCGTGACCACCGAGATCAACCTGCATGTGCCCGCCCTGCTGCCGAACGACTATTGCGGCGACGTGCATGCCCGGCTTTCGCTCTACAAGCGTCTGGCCAGCGCCACCACCAGCGCCCAACTCGACAGCGTGGCCGAGGAAATCGTCGATCGCTTCGGTCGCCTGCCGCCCCCCGCGCAGGCGCTGGTGGACACGCACCGCCTGCGGCTGATCGCGCAGGGCTACGGCATCACCAAGATCGACGCGGCCGAAGAAGTGGCCATCCTGCACTTCCGCAAGGACGCCCCGGTGGACGCCGCCCGCATCATCGACCTCATCCAGAAAAACCGCCACATCAAGCTCACCGGCAACGACCGCCTGCGCATCGAACGCCCGACCAAAGACGCGGCGCAGCGCGCCCAGCTCATCCGCGACACGCTCAAGCAACTGGGCGCGCCCCGCCCTCAGGTGGTGATCGCCTGATGGCGGGCGTAAAGTCCGAGGCCGACAACCGACGCCAAACCCTGCACTCCACAACTCCCGAGCCTCATCATGTACCACCTCGTCATTCAGCGCCACACCGCCCCGCTCTCGCAGGACAACCTCGACCATCTCTGCCACGTCGCCGCGCCAATCAGTCTGGAAAAATTTGCCGATGACAGCGGGCCGAACCGCGGCCACAACGGCGCCCGTCTGCGCGACATCCGCAGCGTCGGCCCCGGCATGCGCCGCACACTCGATGCCTATTGCCGCGAGCACCATATCGACTGGGCCATCATCCCTGCCGGGCTGCATCTGGGCGACTTCAAGCTGCTGGCCATGGACATGGACTCCACGCTGATCAACATCGAAACCGTCGATGAAATCGGCGCCGCAGTCGGCAAGAAAGACGAGATCGCCGCCATCACCGCCGCCGCCATGCGCGGCGAAATTGCCGACTACGCCACCAGCCTGCGCCAGCGCGTGGCCCTGCTCGCCGGCGTGCCGCTCGCCGCGCTCGACGCCCTCTACACCGACACCCTGCGCCTGAACCCCGGCGCCGAAACCCTGCTGTCCGCTGCCAAGGCCGCCGGACTGAAGACCCAGCTCGTCACCGGCGGCTTCACCTACTTCACCGACCGGCTCAAACAGCGCCTGGGCTTCGACCGCGTGGCCGCCAATGTGCTGGGCGTGAAGGGTGAGGCGCTCGACGGTACGCTCAAAGGCGACATCATCGACGGCGAAGCCAAGAAGAAGGCCGTGCTCGCGTTCTGCGACGACCTGGGCTGCGATCCGGGCGAAGTGCTGGTGATTGGCGACGGCGCCAACGACCTGCCCATGATGAACGCGGTGGGCTTCAGCGTGGCCTACCACGCCAAACCCAAGGTGCGCGAAGTCGCCACCGCCGCCATCGACTTTGGCGGTCTCGACAGCCTGCTGCGCTGGTTCGAATAAACGCGCCTCAAAGCGACATCAAAGCCGCATTACGACAACATTACGGCAGAGTGGCAGCCGGATACTGCGGCCCCGCCATCGCCCCCACGGCCACGCCCAGCGCCGCCGCTGCCGTCTTGCCATTGCCCTGGCCGAAGCGTGATCCCACCAGCCCGCCGATCACCGTGTCCGGAGTGATCTGCGTGGCGTAGGGATTGGCCGCATTGCCCCCCACCACCGCGCCCGGCAAGGCCGATTGCGCCACCGGCGGCGGTGCGTAGCCCGGCTGCGCCCTGGGAAAATCCCACAAGATCAAGCATTCATGAGGGTTGCAGAGATTTTAATTTTCATCTTGTAAGCGGTAGGTCATCCGTTCGATTCGTAGTCGGCGCCAATCTCCGTTTGGGATTCCAGGCCATACGGCCTTATGCCTGGCCGGCCGAATGCGCGCGTAATTCCTGCATGAACAGGTCGGATAAAAAATTATCTGGACAAGTCGCCTCAATTTGTATCAAATGGTGTCTGAGCCTTTACTGGCTCTTTCAGGGAGTGTGCAATTCACCCAGGTCGATATCGACCTGGGTTTTTTTTCGTCTCTATTTTTCGCTTCTCTCTTTTTCTCTCATCCCTTCCTCTCATTAACCGCCCATGCCCGCGGCATGGGGCAATTGCTGTCGGCGAGTCTGAAAGCGCCCCCAGGGCCGGGCAATCCCCACCCCAACCCTCCCCACAAGTGG